>DASZPP010000319.1:0-20808 GCA_035549975.1 Opitutus sp. | reverse complement strand
TGAGATTTTGTTTGCGGTGGCCGGGGCGGTGGCCTTTTCTGCGCGTTCCGCCGGAGGAATCCCCCGGCGGGATGATGTCGGGGCGTAGCTTAGCCTGGTAGAGCGCTACGTTCGGGACGTAGAGGTCGTGAGTTCGAATCTCACCGCCCCGACCATCTTTCGCCTGGCGATGCCGGCCGGCCTCACCCGACGAACGGGTTGAAACGCAGTTCGTTCTCCACCGTCGTCATCGGGCCGTGGCCGGGGGCGATCACCGTGCCGGGCGGCGCCGCATGCAACATCCGGCCGAGATTTTTCACGAGCTGCTCCTGGCAATAGTGCGCGCAGCCGATCGAACCGGCGAACAGCAAGTCGCCGGCGATCAGCAAGCCCGTGCCGCGCGCCGCGGCCGGCGCCTCGACGAGGTAGCAATTGTGCGCCGGCGTGTGCCCGGGCGTGCTGAACGCCGTCACGCTGATCCCGCCAAAAACCTCGCGCCGCCCCTCGCCGATCGGCCGGCTGCACGGCGCGCTCGCGCCCTGCGGGCAGTAGGCCGCCGGCGCGCGGAACCGCTCGACCACCGCGCACAAGCCGCCCGCGTGCTCCGCCTCGACGTGTGTCAGGAAAACGGCGCTCACCGTCCGGATCGCGTGCGGCCACGCTGCCTCGAGCGCACCGATGCCGGGGCCGGTGTCGAACAGGATTCCGTTCGACGCGCCGGACTCGGCGACGAGATAGGCGTTGGTCACGCCGATGCCGTGGGGCATCCGCAGCGCATGCACGCAGAACGGCAACGCGCCCGGCTCGGGGAGCGGATACTGCCCGCGACCCAACGCGCACAGGCCGATTTCGTTCAACCGCAGCGCCGCCGCGAGCCGGCACAGCTCGCCGTCGGTCAGTTCGGAGCGGTAGTTGATCGCATCGAGAATCCGCGGCACCGCCACCCCGGCGCGGGCGGCCAGCGCCTCCTCGGTGAGGCCGGCGCGGCGCATGGCTTTCTCGAGCACATCGCCGAGTTCATCCTCCATCGGGACGGTTGGGTTCGGCACGCGAAGCAGCTTACAGTCGGCGGCTTCGCGCGCAAAATGATTTTGTTTTTTCCCGGCGGCTGCGCAGCGTCGATGGCATGGATCCGGTCCAGAAGGAAGTCCTCGAAATTTTCACCCGCACTCGCGCGCTGCAGGAAGGCCATTTCGTGCTCCGCTCCGGGCTGCACAGCGGCCACTACTTCCAGTGCGCGCAGGTCTGCCAGCATCTCGACAGCGTCACGCGCCTCGCCGAGCTGCTGCTGGCGAGGCTGCACGGCCACGGGTTCACCACCGTGCTCGCGCCCGCCATGGGCGGACTTGTGATCGGTCAGGAGCTCGCGCGGCAGGCGCGCGCCCGCTACATTTTCGCGGAAAAGGAAAACAACATCCTCGTGCTGCGGCGCGGCTTCACACTGGCGCCCGGCGAGCGGGTGCTCATCGCCGAGGACGTGGTGACCCGCGGCGGGCGGGTCATCGAATGCCTGAACATCGTGCGCGCCGCCGGTGCGGTGCCGGTCGCCGTCGCCATGCTCGTGGACCGCAGCGCAGGCGCCGCCCGCTTCGACGCGCCGGCGATTTCGCTGCTCGAGTTGAGCTTCCCGACCTTCGCGGCGGACGCGGTGCCGGACTGGCTCGCAAAAATCCCCGTGCAAAAGCCCGGGAGCTGACGCCGACGGCATCTCTTCCGGGGGCGCGGCACTCCCACCGCGCATGGAAGCGGCAAGCGCGGTGAGGGCACCGCGCCGCCATCATTCGAGTTATTTCACCTCGAGCGACACCACCCGGCCGGCGCCGCGATAATAAACGATCAGCAGGTGCCGGCCCGGGGTGAGCGCGCGGCGCGCGGTCTCCAGGTCCGTCACGTCCTCGCGATCGATCTGCAGGATCAACACATCCGGCGCGAGCCGGTCGGCATACTCGGAATCCTCGTCGACCGACGTGACCAGCAGGCCGTTGTAGCGCGAGGGGACGTTAAGCCGGCGGCGCACCTCGTTGGTGAGCTGTGTGACCTCGACGCCGGGGAGCAGCTCGTTGGGCGCGCGCTCGTCGAGCTTGCCGAGCGTCACATCGAGGACCTTGTCCTTCCCGGCGCGCGAGACTTTCACCTTCACCTTGGTGCCGGGAGCCGTCTGCGCGATGGCGAGCCGCAGGTCGCTCAGTTCGCCGACGGCCTTGTCGTTGACGGCGAGGATCACGTCGCCGCGCTCGAGGCCGGCTTTTTCCGCGGGGCTGTTCGGCGTGACGTCCGTGATCGTGACGCCCTTCGTGTCGCGCGGGAGGCCGAGCGCCTCGGCGTCGTCGGGCGTGAGCGTCTGCGATTGGACGCCGAGATAGCCGCGCGAAACCGTGCCGGTCTCGATCAGGCTGCGCATGACCGCGGCCGCGAGGTTGATCGGCACGGCGAAACCGATCCCGATGTTGCCGCGCGAGGGCGAGAGGATCGCGCTGTTGATGCCGATGAGCCGGCCCTTCGCGTCGAGCAGCGCGCCGCCGGAATTGCCCATGTTGATCGCGGCATCGGTCTGGATGAAGGATTCATAGCCGGCCACGTCGTCAAGGAGTCCGACGTTGCGGCCCTTGGCCGACACGATGCCCATCGTGACGGTCTCGCCGACGGCGAGCGGATTGCCGACGGCGAACACGATGTCGCCGACGCGGATCTTGTCGCTGTCCGCGAGCGTCAGGGTCGGCAGGTGCTCGGCGTCGACCTTGATGACGGCGATGTCGGTCTTCGGGTCGGTGCCGATCACTTTCGCGACCAGCTCGCGCTCGTCGGAGAGCGAGACCTTCAATTCGTCCGCGTCCTCCACGACATGGTTGTTGGTCAGGATGTACCCGTCCGGCGAGATGATCACGCCCGAGCCGAGGCCTTCCTCCTTGTGTTCGCGCTCATGCTCCGGGATGTCGCCGAAGAACTGGCGAAGCAGCGGATTCAGCATCAGGCGCTCGCGGACGATTTTCTTGGAATAGACGGAAACCACCGCCTTGCGCGCCGGATCGATCACGTCGGCATAGCTCGCGACCTGCGGCGCCTTGCCGTCGGTGACGGGCGAGGCGTCGACGCGCAGCTCCGGCATCTTGTGGGTCTCCTTGGCGGCGGCGCGGACGGCGCCGGGCGCGGAGACGATGACAATGGCGGCCAGGCAGGAAAGAAGCCGGAATTTCATGAAGGGAAAGGGGACACAGCGATAGCTCGGGAAGTTCCTCGGCGCGGCCGTCGCCGGACACCGCCGCGCGGCGCGAGGCGCGATCAGAAGCCTTTGATCCGGAACAGGCCGGTGACGCTTTCGTTGCTGTTGATGCGGATGATCGCCTGCCCGAGCAGCTTCGCGATGCTGATGACGGTGATCGGGAGGCCGTGCGTATCGATCGGGGTCGAATTCGTGGTGATCAACTCGTCGATCAGCCCCTCCTTCAACCGTTCGATCGCGGTCTCGTTGAGAATGCAATGGCTGACCGCGGCGGTGATGCTGAGCGCGCCGGCTTCGCGGAGAATTTTGGCCGCCGCGGTGAGCGTGCCGGCGGTTTCCGTGATGTCGTCGACGAGGAGCACGTCGCACCCCGCGACATCGCCCACGACGCTCAACGCCTCCACCGCCGTCGCGCTCTTCCGCTTCTTGGCCACGAGGCCGAGCGTGGCGCCGAGCACGTCGGCGTAGGCCGCGGCCATCTTCATGCCGCCGACGTCGGGCGAGCAGACGACGAGCGTGCGGCCGGTTTTGCGCTTGGCGAAATGTTCGAAGAAGACGGGCGACGCGTAGAGATGATCGACCGGGATGTCGAAGAATCCCTGGATCTGCTGGCTGTGCAGGTCCATCGTCAGGATGCGCGTGGCACCGGCGGCGACAAGGAGGTTGGCGACAAGCTTCGCCGTGATCGGGACGCGCGGCTGGTCCTTGCGATCCTGCCGCGCATAGCCGTAAAACGGCATGACCGCCGTGATCCGCGCGGCTGAGGCGCGGCGGGCGGCGTCGATCATGATCAACAGCTCCATCAGGTGCTGGTTGGTCGGCGGGCACGTTGACTGGATGATGAAGACGTCGTGGCCGCGGATGTTCTCGTTGATCTTCACGAACGACTCGCCGTCCGGAAAACTCGTCACCGTCGCCTCGCCGAGCGGCATGCCGATCGAGCGGCAGATTTCCTCTGCGAGCGGGCGATTGGAGTTCCCCGAGAAGATCTTCAGCCGCGATTCGTTCATGCGCGCGATCTTGCGGGGCGCCGGGCTGGGAGGAAGACTATTTTAGCTGCTGCTCCAGCGCATCGACCCGCCGGAACAGGTCGGGCAGCCGCTGCTGCAAAACGGCGATCCGCCGCTCGAGCTGGTAGGGGATCGCCGGCGTGCCGTTGATCGTGCGGCCGGGGGCGACGTCGGAGCTGATCCCCGTCTGCCCGCCCGCCTTGACGCCGCTGCCGATCGTGATGTGCCCGGCCACGCCGACCTGGCCCGCCAGCACCACGTAGTCGCCGATGGTCACGCTGCCCGAAATCCCGGCCTGCGCGCACAGCAGGCAATGCCGGCCGATCGTGACGTTGTGCCCGATCTGCACGAGGTTGTCGATTTTGGTGCCTTCGCCGATCTCGGTCCGGCTGAAACGCGCGCGATCGATCGTGGTGTTCGCGCCGATCTCGACGTCGTTGCCGATCAACACCCCGCCGACCTGCGGCAGCTTTTCATGGCGGCCCCGCACGAACTCGTAGCCGAAGCCGTCGGAGCCGATCACGACGCCGGCATGCAGCCGCACGCGATGTTGCAGGACGCACTCCGCCTGCACGCTGGCGCCGGGCGAAAGCCAGCAATCGTTGCCGATCCGCGCCGCGCGCCCGACAAACACCTGCGCCTGCAAATGCGTGTGCTCGCCGATCTCGGCGTCCGCCTCGACCACGCACAGCGGGCCGATCGTCGCCGATTTCGCCACGCGGGCGCCCGGCGCGACGCAGGCCGTCGGATGAATGCCCGGCGCCGGCTTCGGCCACAACGTCTGCTCGATCCGGGCGCACAGCCGCGCCAGCGCGACCGACGGGTTCTCCACCAGGAGAAACACCTGGTCCGCCTGCGGCTCGCCCGCGTAATCGGCGGGCAGCAGCACCATGGACGCGCGCGAACCCGGGACTTCGTTCTTGTACTTCGCGTTGCCGAGGAAGCTCAGGTCGCCCGGCTCGGCGGCGCCGAGCGCGGCGATGCCGTTGATCCGCCGGGTCGTGCCGCCCCGGACCTGGCGCGGCTCGACGATCGCCACGATCTCCTCGGGGGTGAAGGCCATCTGCATGCCGCGAGCGTGGGGTTTTGGCGGGCCGGTGCAATTCAGCAGATGCGCGGCGCGGTCATCCTTCCGAAAACAAAAAGCCCCGCTCGATCGAGCGGGGCGAAAGGAACAAACGACCGGATTACTTCTTCGGCGCCGGCGGCGGGAACACCACGCCGGGCGAATCGGACGTCGACGTGTCAGCCGGCTTCGGCGCGGCGGCGTCCGGAGCGGGCGTCGCACCCGGCGCGGCCGTGGCCGCGGGCGGCGTCGCCGGGCGGTCCTTGTTGATTTCCGCGGCGACTTCGTCGGTCAGATCGTAGGACGAGTCCGCGTAGAGGACATTGGAGACGCCGATCAAGGTCGGGCCGGACTTGTCGAGGAGGATGGTCGCGCCGTGCTTTTTCGCGATGTCGACGGCGATCTTGCTGATCTCCTCGACCATCAGGCTGCGAAACGTGTTGATGCGCTGCTGGAGCGAATTGCGGGTGTTGGCCTGGAAGCTCTGCAGTTCCTGCTGCTTGCGCTGGATTTCCTCGCCGAGCTTCTGCGCGTCGGTCTGGGCCTTGGCCTTGGCCTCGGCGGTGGCGGCCGGGTTGCTGGTCTGGTCCTTCAGCTCCTTGTATTTCTCGACGAGAGTGTTGCCCTCCTTGTAAAGCTTCTCGAGTTCCTCCTGGGCCTTTTGTTCGTCGGCGCGGAGCTTGGCGTTCTGCTCTTCGGTCTTGTAATGTCCGTCATACAGCTTGGCCATGTCGACGACGAAAATCTTCGGCGCCGGCTGGGCGTGCGCGACCAGGGCGGAACCGCCGATCGCGACCAAGGCGGACAATAATTGAATGGTCTTTTTCATGGATCTTGTGATGGGGGATGGAAAGACAAGAGGGACAACAAAACGGGTTCAGTAGCGAGTGCCAAAGGAAAAGTTGAACTGATTTCCTTTTTTCGCCTCCTTCGGGCCCGTCAGCGGGATGCCGAAGTCCAGGCTCAGCGGCGAACCGGCGACAAACAGTCGCAGGCCGAAACCGAAATCGTCGCTAAACTGCGCCGGGCTGAAGTCATACGCGCCCTTGTTCACGAAGCCGGCGTCGTAAAACATCGCGAACCGCACGGGGCTCACGATATCGAGCGAATATTCGGCGCTGAGAAACGCATACGTTTTGCCACCGACGACCTCGCCGAACTCGTCGCGCGGGCTGATGTCGCGGAATTCGTAGCCGCGCAGGTCGTTCGGGCCGCCGAGATAGAACTTGTTGTAGTAGGCGACCGTCGGGCTGCTGCCGTAGTTCTGGATGACGCCGCCGCGTCCGAGCAGGGCGAGCACCTGGTTCTGCGCCTCGAAAATCGGGAAATACTGCGCGCCGCGGAACTCGAGGCTGTAGAAATCATTCTCGCCGCCCAGCGGTCCGCCCGCGACCGCGAGGTCCAGCTCCATGCGATTGCCGCGCGTCGTGTTGATGATCTTGTCGCGCGTGTCGCGCAGGATCTGGAAGCCGATCTTCGAGACCGCGTTGTCACCCGCGAACGCCTTGAGGATCGGCGAGGCGGACGCCGACACGTCGTGGATGCCGACGACTTCGTAGGTATAGGACAGCCGGCCCTCGAGCAGGCCGAAGAGATGCTTGCGCAGGTAGACCTCGAAGCCGCTGTCGATCTCCGTGTAGAAGGTGCTGTTGTATTCCGAGCTCGTCCGGAAAACCTCGAAGCCGACGGCGAGCTCCTGCTCGAACAGCCACGGCTCCTCGAAGTTCATCGCCACCTCGCTCGACAGCGAGCCGATCGAAAGCTTCAACCGGAATTTCTGGCCCGCGCCCTGGAAGAGCGAGCGGCGGTTGAACAGGTCGAAGTTGCCCTGGGAGAGCTCGGCGAAAACCGTCGCGCGCTCCAGCGAGCTGAAGCCCGCGCCAAACGAGAGGTTGCCGGTGCGGCCTTCCTTCACCGACACGCGCAGGTTGCGGCGGCCGGGGATGTTCGTCTCCTGCGGGGTCACGCTGACGTCGTCGAAGAACCGCGTGTTCTCCAGGCGCAGCTTGCTGATCTTCATCCGCACCGTGTCGAACACGTCACCCGGCCCGAGCACGAGCTCGCGGACGATCACGGTGCTCTTCGTCTTCGTGTTGCCGTCGAGCTCGATGGACTCGACGTGGAATTTGTCGCTCTCCTCGATGCTGTAGGCGATGTCGATGTTGCCGGTCGCGATGTTCGGCTTCCGCTCCAGCTTCACGTAGGTGTCGAGGTAGCCGTCGTGCCCGTAGAAGTCCTGGATGCGCTCCACATCCTTGTCGAGTTTCGACGGGCTGAAGATCATGCCGCTGCGCTGCCGCACCACGCGGCGCAGCAGCGCGCTCGGGTGGAGCTTGTTGCCGGTGAAGGTGATTTCGCCAATGTGATACTGGCGGCCCTCGGTGATGTTGATCGTGATGAGCAGCCGGCCGGGTTTCGGGTAGGAGAACACGACCTTCTCCTCGGGAATCTGCACATCGAGATAACCGCGCTCGCGATAGTAGTCGCGGAGCTTGTCGAGGTCGTCCTCGAACTCGTCGTCCTTGAACCGCCCGGTGCCGAGCAGCCAGGAGAACATCCACCATTTCTTCGTCTCCATCTCATGGCGGAGGTGCTTCGCCTTCACGTGGGCGTTGCCCGAGAAATCGACCCCCGCAATCTTCACCCGCTCGCCTTCGTGGATCTTGAAGATGATCGTGCCGAAGCTCGTCGCCCGGTCGCGCTCGATCGTGTAGGCGACCGAGACCTGGTTGTAGCCGGCCTTCTGGTAATACTCGCGCAGTTTCTCCGAGTCCTCCTTCACCTGGCGCTCGTCGAGCGCGGTGTTCGGGCGCGACTTCACTTCCTTTTCCAGCCGGTGCGTCCGCACCTTGTGGTTGCCCTCGAACCTCACGGCGAGGACGCGGAACTTCGGCGTCACCTCGACCACGAGGTTGAACACATCCGGGCTCACCTGCTGGCGCTTGATCTCGATGAACTCGAACAGGCCGGTCTTGTAGAGCGAGCGGATGTCGCGATCCAGCATCGCATCATCGAGGTCCCCGCCCTCCTTCACCTGCATGTTGGCCCGGACGACCTGCTCGCTCACCACCGCGGCGCCGACGAACTTGATCGTGATCGTCCCGACCTTGTAAACCGGCTCCGCCTGCTGTTGCTGGCCGCCGCCGGCCGGCGTGCCGACCTGGGCGTCCGCGGTCACTCCGCTCACGCCCAGCCACAAGCAAACTGCAAACAACGAACCGGTGACCCGTCGCAGCGGGTTACTGAGTAAAGTTTTCAAAGCGGGTGTAGTCTCGGAGGAACGTGAGCTTCAACTCTCCTACCGGGCCGTTTCGTTGCTTGGCAACGATTAACTCCGCCGAGTCGGCGGCGACTTGGAACTTTTCGTCTGCGTCTTTGGGGCGGGCGAGCATCAGAACAACGTCGGCGTCTTGCTCGATCGATCCGGATTCACGCAAATCGGCCAGTTTGGGCGTGCGGTTCTCCTTTTCGGACGAGCGGTTGAGTTGGCTTAATACCAGCACCGGGACATTGAGTTCCTTCGCCAGAGACTTTAATCCGCGCGAGGCTTCCGCCACCTGCTGCTCGCGCGGCACCTTCGGGTCCGTCGGGCTGAGCAGTTGCAGGTAGTCGACCATGATGAACCCCAGCGGCGTCCGCGCATGGATCCGCCGCGCCTTCGCCCGGAGCTGCATGATCGAAAGCGCGCTCGAGTCGTCGATGAACAGCGGCGCCTTCGAGAACTCGTCCGCCGCGCTCACCAGCCGGTTCTGCTCCTCGCCGTTCTTCGACAGCAACCCGTCGCGCAGCAGCTTCATGTTCACCCGCGCCCGCGAGCAGAGCATGCGCAGGGCGAGCTGCGCCGCGCTCATTTCGAGCGAAAAGATCAACACCGCCGTCCCTTCCCCGCGCTTCGGCAGCCCCGCCGCCTCCGCGAAATTCAGCGCCAGCGAGGTCTTCCCCATCGACGGCCGCGCCGCCAGCACGATCATTTCCTGCCGCTGGAAACCCCACGTCAGCGCATCGAGGTCCTTGAAGCCGGACGCTACGCCCGTCAGCTCGCCCTTCTTCATCATCATTTTCGTGATGACGTTCATCGCCTCGTGCGTCGGCTCGCGCATCGGCTTCGCGCTTTCGCTCACGCGATTCTGCGTCACCGCGAACAGCTTCGCCTCGACCTGGTCGACAAACTCGTCGATTCCGCCGGAGAAATTATAGCACTCCTCGACCGCGCCCGTCCCCGCCTTGATGATCTCGCGCAGCAGGTGCAGCTCGCGCACCTTGTCGATGTAGAAACCCGCCTGCGCCGTCGTCGGAATCCGGCTGCTCACCTGCGCGAGGAACGCATAGCCGCCGACGGTCTCGAGCAGCTTCGTCGTCTTCAGTTCCTCCGCCACCACCGACGCATCGACCGTCACCTGCCGGTTGTAGAGGTCGACCATCCGCTCGAAGATGATCCCGTGCTTCGTGTCGTAGAACGACTCCGGCCGCACCCGCGCCTCGAGGCACCGCGAAATCACGTCCGCGCCGTCGAGCAGGCAGCAGGAGAGCAGGTATTCCTCCGCCTCGATGCTGTGCGGCATCGTCCGGCCGGGCGCGGGCGCGGCGGCGGACATCGGACGGAATGGAATGGTCGCTTCCTCGGCCATGCTGAAGGTCAACTCAGAGCGGATGCGATGCCGCCCCGCAATCTTCGGTTTTCAACAACTTGCTCCCAAACCACGAAGGCCGCGTCGTCACCGGCGCGGCCCTCGGCAAATCTGCCTGCGAGGCTTATTCCTTCGCCTCGCCCTTGTCCGTCTTCTCGGATTTCCGCGCGCGCGGTGCGCGCTTGCCCTCGGCCTTCGGCTCCTCGGCCGGCGCCGCCGGCTCGATCGGGTTCTCCGACACGACGTCGAAGTTCAATTCCACCGTCACGTCCGCGTGGAGCTTGATCTTCACCGTGTGCTGCCCGAGCGCCTTGACCGGCGTGTGCAACTGGATCTTCCGCTTGTCGAGGTCCACGCCGTTCGCGACGATCTTCTCGTGGATGTCGTTCGCGGTGATCGCGCCGAACATCTTGCCGCCTTCGCCCGTCTTCACCGCGAACGCGAGGCTCATCTTCTCGAGCTTCTTCGCCAGCTCCTGCGCGCCGGCCAGCTCCGACGCCTCGCGCTCGGCCCGGCGCTTGCGCAACGCCTCCACGCGCTTGCGATTGGACGCGTTGAGCGGAACCGCGATGCCACGCGGCAGCAGGAAGTTGCGGGCGTAGCCGGCGCGGACTTTGACCTGGTCGCCTTCGCCGCCGAGGTTGTCGACGGGCTTGACGAGAAGAATTTCGCTGGTGGCCATGGGACGGAGGGATTGATGGGATGCCGCGCGCGGCTTAAATTGGACGGAAGATTCGAGGGAAAGGGCGCAGAATTCGCCGGAGAAACCCACCCCTGTCAACCCTCAATCCGTCCGGGTGCCCGCGGGCCGATTTCACGATTCCCGACGCCCGATTTTCGGTTTTCACGATCCAGCGGGCCCGAGCGGCGCTGCAACCGCGAAATCGCGCATCTTGAAATTGAAAACCTGAAAAACGACGCGGCCGCCGGCGCCGAACCGCGCTCTCTACGGCTCCGCGATCACCATCCTCCGGTTCACGCCCGCCGGCTTCACCACCTGCCGCGTCCCGTCCGGCCACCGCACCACGATCTCGCGCACGCGCGCATCCTCGCCGAGCCCGAACGTCAGTGTCGAATCCGACTGCGCAAACAGCCCCAGCGCCGGTGCCATCGTCTGCGCGAATACCCGCCGCGGCGTCCGCACCTCCACGCGCGCCCCATCCGCGCCCCGCCCGCCCCGTTTCGGCACCAGCGCGACTTGCAGCCAGGGCAGTCCGAGCCGCTCGTCGTTTCGCAACAGCCGCGGCGGCCCGTCGGCCTCCGCGATGATCACATCCGGATCGCCGTCGCCGTCGAAATCCGCCACCGCCACGCCGCGCGCCACGATCGGCCGCGCCCACCAGCCGCCCGAGCCCGTGCTCGCCCGCGGCGCCTCGATCCAGCGATCGCCCCGATTCCAGCGCAACGCCGGCTCGCTCGCGAAATTCCGCGCGCGGTCGACGCGCCCCAGCCCCGGCTCCGCCCGCCCGTTGCCCGCAAAGATGTCGACGCGGCCATCGAGATCGTAGTCGAGCAGCGCCACCCCCAGCTTCGTGACGAGGTCGCAAAACTCCCCGCGGCCCGCGCCGCCGTCCGCCCCGATCACCGCCCGCAACGCCGCAAACCGCCCGGCCGGATCCTCGGCGGGCGAAAGCGAGGCCGAGTAAAGTCCCGCCGACGCGCCTTCCTGCCGCCGGTCCGCCGCTCCGCTCCACCGCCGAAACGTGCCGTTGTCCTGGTTCAGGAAAAGCGTCGCGCCGCTGCCCGCATAGGTGAACAGCAAATCGAGCCGCCCGTCGCCATTCGCGTCGACCGGCACCACGGCCAGCGCGTTCGCCACCGGCAGGCCCGATTGCCGGTCGACCTCGCGCAAACCCGCGCCGTCCGCCACGCGCGCAAACCGCCCCCCGCCGAGATTGCGAAAGACCGCTGGAAACGCGCCGGCGAATCCCGCCACCCCGTCCTCCGCGCGCGCAGACGCCGCGCCCGCCGCCGCGGTCCTAAAATCCACGCCGCGGGGCCATCGCGCATAGTGGCAGACCACGAGGTCGAGCCGCCCGTCGCCGTCGATATCGATCCACGTCGCGCCCGTGCTCCACGTATTTTCCTCGCCGCCCACTCCGGCCCGCTCCGTCACCTCCTCGAACCGTCCGTCCCCGCGGTTGCGGAAAAGATGGTTCAGGCCCACGCACGTCACGAACAGGTCCGGCCAGCCGTCGCCATCGAAATCGCCGGCCACCGCCGTCATGCCCTGCAGCTCGATGCTCAACCCGCTCGTCGCCGTCACGTCCGTGAAATGCCCCGCGCCGTCGTTGTGATACAGGACGAGACTGCCGCGGCCCGCCCGCTTCGCCCGCGACTCCTGGCCCGGCCAGGGCATGCCACGCACGAACAAAAGATCCGGCTTCCCGTCGTTGTTGTAATCAAACACCACCACGCCGCCGCCCAGCGTCGTCGGCGCGCTTTCTCCGCCCGACCGCGCCGTCATGCCACCGAGCCCCGCCACGGTCGTGACGTCCGTGAATCGCGCGACCGGCGCCTCCCCGCCCGCCGGCGCCGGTGGAAACCACCACGCAAACAGAATCCCCGTCACCACCGCCGCCACCACCAGCGGCAACAGCACCGGCAGCAGCGGCGGAATCGCCCGGCCGCCGCCCGCCGGCCGGGCGGGACCCGCGCCTTCCGCTTGCGCGCCTCCGGCGGGCGGGTCGGAAACCCGCCCCGACCCGGCCAGGACTGACTCGTTGTGCTCGGAGCCCATCAGGAAGGCATTGCCGAAATCGGCGCAACGCGATTGAACGAGCCTGCCGCCCCGCGTGTAAATCCTTTCCGATGTCCGCCGCCCCGCCCCTCGTCCGCCGCGCGCTCACCGTCCTCGGCCTCGCCGCCTTCTGGACGCTGGTCGGCCTCGCGTTCGCCGGACAATTCTACCTCTCCAGCAGCCTGCTCGGTCGCGCGATCACCTGGGGCCAGGCGATCAGCTATTCGCTCGGCGACTGGTATGTCTGGGCCGTGCTGTCGATGCCGATCGCGCGCTTCGCCCGCCGCTTTCCGCCCGATCCCGCCGCGCCATGGAAAACCGCCGGCATCCATCTCGCCGCCGCGATCGTGTGCTCCTTTGTCTACGTCGTCCTGCGCGCCGCGGTCGGCGAGGTCCATAGCTGGTTCATCGACGAGGAGGTGACGTTCACCGAGGTCTTCCAGCCGCTGTTCGTGAAGACGTTTCCGTTCAACTTTCTCATCTATGGCGTGATCGTTTCCGTCGGCCACGCGCTCGACTATTACCGGAAATACCACGAGCGCACCGTCCAGACGCTCGAGCTGGAAAAACATCTCACCGAGGCGCGCCTGCAGGCGCTGCTCCGCCAGCTCAAGCCGCACTTTCTCTTCAACGCCCTCAACGGCGTCGCCTCGCTCATGTATTCCGATGTCGCCGCCGCCGAGCGCATGCTCGTACGCCTGTCCGAGCTCCTGCGCCAGATGATGTCGCAAACCGGCGCGCCGCTCACGCCGCTGCGTGCCGAGGTCGCGTTTCTCGAGAGTTACCTCGAGATCGAGCGCATCCGCTTCCGCGACCGGCTCGCCGTCAACACCGACTTCGACCCCGCCACGCTCGACGCGCAGGTCCCGAGCCTGATCCTCCAGCCGCTCGTCGAGAACGCCATCCGCCACGGCATCGAGCCGCATGTGCGCGCCGGCCGGATCGTGCTCGGCTCCGCGCGCGACGACGGCAATCTCGTCCTCACCGTCGCCGACAACGGCGCCGGCCTGCCGTCCGGCGGCTTCCAGCGCGAGGGCATCGGCCTCGCCAACACCCGTGCCCGCCTCGCCGAGCTCTACGGCAACCGCCAGCGCTTCGAGCTCGAGAACCAGCCCGGCGGCGGACTCCGCGTGCGGCTGACCTTTCCCTTCGCAACCTGAAAACCAACCGCGAATCGACGCCCATGAACACGAATTCTCTCCGTGCGCACGCCTGGTTTTATTCGTGTCCATTCGCGCCCATTCGTGGTTTTTTCCCAGCCTTGCCATGACGCGCCTCCGCATCCTCATCGCCGACGACGAACCGCTCGCGCGCGAACGCGTGCGCGCCTTGCTCGCAAAGGAACCGGCCGCCGAAATCATCGGCGAGGCCGGCAGCGGCCCGGAGGCGGGCGAAGCCATTCGCCGCGACCGGCCCGACGTCGTGTTTCTCGACATCCAGATGCCCGGCAGCGACGGCCTGCAGGTCGTCGGCGAACTTCCGCCTGACGACCGGCCCGCGATCATTTTCGTCACCGCGCACGACCGGTTCGCGGTCGACGCCTTCGGCGTGCACGCGACGGATTATCTGCTGAAACCCTTCGACAAGGAGCGGCTGCTCCTCGCGCTCAAGCGGGCCGCCGACGAGATCGCCGCGCGCCGCGCCGGCGAGCTCGGCGCAAAACTCGAATCGCTCCTCGCCGAGACGCCCGCCGCGCGCAAGCCCGGCCGCCTCTCGTTCCGCAGCGACGGGCGGATCGTGTTTCTCAAGCCCGAGGAAATCATCCGGGCCGAGGCCGCGGACAATTACGTCGTCCTCCATCTCGCCGACAATTCCCGGCTCATGCTGCGCGAGACGCTGTCCTCGATCGAAGCCCAGCTCGGCACCGTCGACTTCGCGCGCGTGAATCGCTCAGCCATCGTCCGGCTCGACCAGGTGAAGGAACTTCAGCCCACGTTCCACGGCGACTACACCGTCGTGCTTCGCAACGGGACCCGCCTGCCGCTCAGCCGCAGCCAGCGCAGCCAGCTCGAGAAATTCGGCATCGAGCGCCCGGAGTAGCCCGTCCGCTTCCCCCGCGGGAGCCCGGCGCGTCCGCCCGTCCGGCCGCGCAATCCCCCGATCCCGGCAATTCGCCACGCCTCCGGGGCCACTGGTCCCAGATGAGTTTTCGCGCCCGGTCCGATCCGCCAGTTTCCCGCCCAGGTTAAATCAAGGTGTTAGGGCCCCGGCGAGAATGTGCACTCCCGGGGTTTTTTTTATCAGCGCGAAGTTCGGAGCCGCGGAAACGACCGGCGCAGGTCCCGCGGCCACGGTTTCGACCGGCCCCGTTTTCCCAAAATCCGCCGCAGCCTTCGCCGCCATTCGCCACGAAAACTCGGCGAATCACACCGAAGTGTTTTTCAAACCGATGCGCCGGGCCAGCATCGCGCGCCGATTTCGGTCCCCACCCTCAACCGCCATGGCCCGGCTGCGCCTCCTGATCGTCGACGACGAACCGCTCGCTCGTGAACGGCTTCGCGCTTTGCTGCGCACCGAGCCGGAAACGGAGATCGCCGGCGAATGCACCAATGGCACCGAGGCGCTCGCCGCCATCCGGCGCGACCGGCCGGATGTCGTGCTGCTCGATGTGCAGATGCCCGGCTGCGACGGCCTGCAAGTCGTCGAGGAGCTGTCGCCCGAGGACCGGCCCGCGATCGTTTTCGTGACGGCGCACGAGCGCTACGCCGTCGACGCGTTCGCGCGGCACGCGGTCGACTACCTGCTCAAGCCCTTCGACCGCGCCCGGCTGCAGCAGGCGTTGCAGCGGGCGCGCGACGTGATTCAGAACCGCCGCGCCGGCAACCTCGATGCCCGCCTGGAAAACCTCCTCGCCCTCGCGCGCAACCGCGCGCCCGAACGCCTGGCGTTCAAGGTCGACGGCCGCGTGGTCTTTCTCCAGCCCGACGACATCGTGTGGATCGAAGCGGCCAACAACTACTCGATCCTCCATCTCGCCGACACGAAGCGGCTGATGCTGCGCGAAGCGCTGTCGGCCCTCGCGCAGCGGCTCGGCCCCCGTTTCACGCGCGTCAATCGCTCCGCGATGGTGCGCACCGAGCAGGTGCAGGAGCTCCAGCCGGCGAACTACGGCGACTACGTCGTCGTGCTGCGCAACGGCACCCGCCTTCCGCTCAGCCGTGACCTCCGCGGCCGGTTCGAGAAATTCGGCTCGCCCGAAGGGTAGGCGCCGGGCCGCACTGGTGGTCCCCGCCGGCAAGCGCCACACCACCAATTTTTGGCGTTTGCTCCCGAAACGGTTTCCCCCGCAAACCGCATCGATAACAAGCCGGGCCATGCCTGCCCCCGCCGGCCCGCCCTTTCCGACCTGCCCGCACGCCGCGCGCGCGCCCCGCCCGCGCCTCGGCCGGAACCTATCGCTGGCGATCGCCGCTACGCTTGCATGTGCCGTCTGGTCCGAAGCCGGGCCGGCCGGCAATCCCGAGTTCTGCTCGCCCATCGCCCCCACCTTGGACGACGCCGCGCTGCTCGCCGCCGGCGTCCCGGCGAGCACGCGAAAGATGGCGGCGCAGTTGAACGCGCTCACGCGTGCCGGCACGCCCTTCGACAATCCCTACTACCGTTCGCCCGAACTCGTGCAGGTTCTGCAGCCGGTCGTCGCCCGGACCACCGATCCCGCCGAATTGCTCAAGCTCATGATCCCCTACGGCGACGCACTCCTCCGCAGCGGCGCCGCCGAGGAGGCGGTCGCCGCGTTCCAGCGCTACGGGCAGCTCCTCGAGGAAACCCACACACCGGTCACGCCGGGCCTCTTCATCATGTTGCAGACGCGCCTCGCGCTCGCGCAGCTTCGCCTCGGCGAGCAGGAGAACTGCCTGATCAATCACAACGCCGACTCGTGCCTGTTCCCGATCCGCGGCGGCGGCATCCACCAGCTCCCGCGCGGTTCGCGCGGCGCGATCGAGGCGCTCACGCCGATCCTCCGGCGCTACCCCGGCGACCTGCGCGCCCGCTGGCTCCTCAACATCGCCTACATGACCCTCGGCCAGTATCCCGCCGAGGTTCCGCCCCAGTGGCTCATCGACCCGAAGGTCTTCGAGTCCGACTACGACATCAAACGCTTCCCCGACGTCGCCGGCGCGCTCGGCATCGACGTCGACGATCTCGCCGGCGGCGTCGTGATGGACGATTTCGACGGCGACGGATTCCTCGACCTGATGGTGTCCGCATGGGGCTCCACGAGCCAGCTCCGCTTTTTTCACAACAACGGCGACGGCACCTTCACCGACCGCACCGCCGCGGCCCATCTCCTCGGCGAAACCGGCGGGCTGAACCTGATTCAGGGCGATTACAACAACGACGGCCTGATCGACGTGCTCGTGCTGCGCGGCGCGTGGCTCGGCGCGCTGGGCCACATCCCCAGCTCGCTGCTGCGCAACAACGGCGACGGCACCTTCACCGACGTCACCGAGGAAGCCGGGCTCCTCAGCCTGCACCCGACGCAAACCGCCGTCTGGTTCGACTACAACAACGACGGCTGGCTCGACCTCTTCATCGGCAACGAATCCGGCGGCAAGGAGGTCAACCCGTGCGAACTTTTCCGCAACAACGGCGACGGCACCTTCACCGAGTGCGCCGCGGAGAACGGCATCGCGGTCGTCGGTTTCATCAAGGCCGTCGTCGCCGGCGATTTCAACAACGACGGCCGCCCCGACCTCTACCTTTCCAACCGCGACGGCGCGAATTTCCTCCTCCGCAACGACGGCCCCGCCGGCCCCGACCACTCGCCACGCGCCCCGTGGAAATTCACGGATGTCGCGAAGGAGGCCGGCGTCACCGAGCCATTCCACAGCTTTTCCTGCTGGTTCTGGGACTACGACAACGACGGCCGCCTCGATCTCATGGTGACCGGCTACGACATCCAGGATGTCGGCGACGTCGCCGCCGACTACCTCGGCCTCCCGAACGCCGGCGAGCGCGCGCGGCTCTACCACAACCGCGGCGACGGCACGTTCGAGGACGTCACGAAACAGGTCGGCCTATTCAAGGTGCTCCACACGATGGGCGCCAACTTCGGCGACCTCGACAACGACGGCTGGCTCGACTTCTACGTCGGCACCGGCGACCCGGACTTCGCCACGCTCATCCCGAACCGCATGTTCCGCAACGACGGCGGCCGGCATTTCCAGGACGTCACCACCTCCGGCGGATTCGGCCAGATCCAGAAAGGCCACGCCATCGCCTTCGGCGACATCAACAACGACGGCAACCAGGACATCTACTCCGTCGTCGGCGGCGCCGTGACGGCCGACCACTATCACAACCAGCTCTTCGCCAATCCCGGCCACGGCAACCACTGGCTCAAGCTGAAGCTCGACGGCGTGCGTTCGAACCGTGCCGCGCTCGGCGCGCGCATCAAGGTCGTCGTGCGGACGCCCGCCGGCGAGCGCGCCATCTACCGCAGCGTCACGAGCGGCGGCAGCTTCGGCGCCTCGCCCCTGCGCCAGGAAATCGGCCTCGGCAACGCCACCGCCATCGTGCGCGCCGAGATCTTCTGGCCGACCACGGGCCTCACGCAGATCGTGCCCGGCCTCGCGCCCGACCACGCCTACGAGATTCGCGAAGGCACCGACAACGCAGTCGCGCTCAATCTGCGCAGCTTTCCCCTTTTCGGCTCGGACCACCGACTGATGCCCGCGCAAAACGGCGCGTCCCGCAGCGCCAACCTTGCCGCCCTCGCGCCCGCGCCGCCGAAAAAATCATGAGCGCCCGATCGCCTTCGAAAAGCCTTCCGCTCTCGCTCGCCCTCCTCGCCTGCGTGCTGCCCGCGGTTCGTGCGGCCGAGCCGCCCGCACCCGCCGGCGCCCCCACCGCCGCCTACGCCGAATTCGGCGCGATCGTCGCCCGCGGCGCCCACCTCGCCGAGCTCAACCTCAGCGAAGCGCAATTCGCCGCCTTCGTCGCCGGCCTGCGTTCCGTCCGCGACGGCGGCGCTCTCCCGCCGCTCGATGCCGCGGACGGCCAGGCCCTCGCCGCCCTTCAACAACGCGTCGCGCAACTCCCGAACGCCCCCGCACCCGCCCACGATGATCGCCTCGCGCAATACCTCCGCTCCGCCCGCCAGGATTTGCAGATGCACCAGTCCGACAGCGGCCTGCTCTATCGCATCGACCACTATGGCGGCGGTCCGCGTCCCCGCGCCTCGGATGTCATCGTGATCAACCTTCTCGCCCGCACGCCCGACCTGGAGAACAAGATCCCCGGGCTTTCGCGCAGCAATCTGCGCACGAAGGTGTCCGACCTGCTGCCCGGTCTCGCCGAGGGCGTGCAGATGATGGCGCTGGGCGCCCGTGCGCTGTTCATCCTGCCACCCACGCTCTCCTTCGGCACCGGCGCGTGGCCGTCCGGCCTCGAGCCGGGCATGCCGCTGCCGTTCGAGATCGAGCTGGTGGAGGTCGTCCCGGCGGAAGATCCGGCGCGTTGAACCTGGATTCACGCAGTTTGGTTTTTCGCCTGCCCGCCGGCCCTCGCCGCCACGAGCGCCGGCTGCGGTAACTGGGAACTTGGCCCGAACGCGAATTCCCCACGTCCGCCCCGGAACGCATGTTTCCGGGGAGGTTTCGCATCTGCCCGGCGGTGCCCGCCGTTGCTGACACGATTTTCCATCCAAACCAGTTGCCGGCCCCGGTGTCCGCAGTTATGGAGGGGAGATGTTCTCAGAACTTCCTCCCGGCGCGAATCTATTGCTCAAGATCCTGATCGGCCTCGGCGCCGGCCTCGCGATGGCAGCGCTCTTGTGAAGCGTTTTGGCTATGTGCGCGATCCTGTCTGCCTCGCCGCCTGCGCCCTCTACGCGGCCAACCGCTGGCTGATCCCGGTGGCTTTCAAGGGGATTTTCCTGCGCAGCTATTTCTCGGACGTCCTCCTGATCCCCGCCGCGCTCCCGCCGGTTCTCCGTCTTCATCGCTGGCTCGGGTTGCGCGCGAATGACGAGCCGCCGGGCTGGCGCGAGATCGCCCTGCACGTCGCCGTGTGGTCGATCGCCGCCGAGGTGGTCGCTCCCCATTTCTTCGCCCGCGCAACCGGCGACGCCTGGGACGTCGTCGCCTACGCCGCCGGTGCGCTCGTCGCCGGCCTCGTGTGGAACCGCTAGCGAATTTCGACCGCCTCGCGCCGCACTACGACTGGCTCGAAGCCCTGACCGCCGGTCCGCGGCTGCAGCGCGCCCGCACCGCCCTGCTCGGCGAGCTCGCGGGCCGCCGGAATATCCTCAGCGTCGGCGAGGGCCACGGCCGCTTCGCCGCCGCGTGCACCGCGCGATTTCCCGACGCGCGCCTGACCTGCGTCGAGGCGAGCGCCCGCATGATCGCCCGCGCCCGCCGTCGCCTCGCCGCCCGATCGCAAACCAATCCCGATGGCCGATCGCCGTCACGCACCGCGGCCCCTGTCGCCGGAAACGTCATCTGGCATCAGGCCGACGTCCTCGCCTGGACACCGCCGCCGGAAAAATTCGACGCCATCGCCACGTGTTTCTTTCTCGACTGCTTTGCGCCGCGCGATCTCACCGCCGTCGTCGCGAAACTCGCCCGCGGTGCCGCACGCGATGCACTCTGGCTGGTCGTCGATTTCGCGGTGCCCGCGCGCGGCCTCGCCCGGCACCGCGCCCGGTTCGTCCACGCGCTCATGTATGCTTTCTTCCGCGTCGCCACCCGTCTGCCCGCGCGATCGCTGACGCCACCCGACGACCTTCTCGCCGCCCACGGCTTCCAGCTCGCCACCCGCCGCGAGTTCGAGTGGGGCCTGATCCGCGCCGACCTCTGGCGCCGGCCGTGATTTTTCCCTGCCACCGTTGTCATATAATGTATGACAACGGCTCCGCGCCGCTCCCGCCCTGGCAGGCCGTCCGCCGTCGATTTTCTCTCGTCGCCGGCCCCGCCGCGCCCTCAAGCTCGCCGGCAGACCCGACGCCGGCCGGCTCTCGTCCCGCACCATGCGCACTCCGCTCCTGAAAGTTCGCCCCGTTCTCCTGCTCGTTTGCGGTTCGCTCCTCGCGAACCCATTCGCTTTCGCCACCAATGCCCGGCTGGCCGCGAGTTCCTCGGCGTTTCTCCGCTCCTACGCGGACACCGCGGTCGACTGGCAGCCTTGGAACGACGCAACCTTCAAACGAGCCAGGGATGAACAGA
>DASZPP010000318.1:0-2615 GCA_035549975.1 Opitutus sp. | reverse complement strand
CGCGGACGAGCTTGTTCAGCCGCGCGTGGCGCGCGTAGCGGGTCTCGGCGCCCTCGGCCTTGATGTCCTCGAGCTTCGATTTGAGCGCATAGATGTGCGGGATCGCCGGCGTGCTCGGCGTCATGCCTTTCTCGTGGTTGGCCTGAAACTCGAGAAAATCGAAATAGTAGCCGCGGGCCGCGGCGGTGGCCGCGCGGTCGCGGGCGCGCGGCGAGACGGACATGAGCGAAAGGCCGGGCGGAAGCGCGAGGGCTTTTTGCGAGCCGGTGATGAAGACGTCGATGCCGAGCTCATCCTTCTTGATCGGGAGGGCGCTGAAGGAACTGACGGTGTCGACGATCGAGATGACGTCGGGGAATTCGCGCACGACGGCCATGACGGCGGCGAGGTCGCTCATGCAGCCGCACGAGGTTTCGTTGTGGATCAGGGTGATCGCGTCGTAGGCACCGGTGGCGAGCTCGCGGCGCACGGCCGCGGGATCGACGGGCTGGCCCCAGTCGAACTTGAGGGCGCCGGCCTCGAAGCCGCAGCGGCGCGCGACGTCGTTCCACTTGTCGGAGAACGCGCCGTTCATGCAGTTGAGCACCTTCTTTTTGGTGACGTTGCGCACGGCGCCTTCCATCACGCCCCAGGCGCTGCTCGTCGAAAGATAGACGGGATCCTTCGTGTAAAAGAGCGCCTGGAGGCCGGGCTGGATCGACTGGTACAGCGCAACGAAATCGGTGCTCCGATGTCCGATCATCGGTTGCGCCATGGCGCGCAGCGTTTTTTCTGAGACGGCGATGGGGCCGGGAATGAAAAGTTTATAGCTCATGATGTCTGCCCGCAGGCGCTTCAGAACACAGTTCAGGGCCGGAGCGCGGTCAACCACCATTCGTGGCAAAACCGGCGGGCTGGCGGCGAGCTTGCGGGGGCGTGCGCGGCGGGACAAGGTGTCGGCTCATTCTCCAACCTCCCTCCCGGCCCCACGCCCGATGTCCCAATCCTGGCTGCAACGAAGGTTCAACGCGCTCGAGCTTTACACGGTGGACGTGATTCTGGGGCGGCGGGCGGACACGGGGGCGGCGGTTTACGGCGCATTTTTGCAGGCGCTGTCGTGGTTGTTCAACGGCGTCGTGCAGGCGCGGCTGTGGCTGTTTCAGAATAGAATCCTCCACGACCAGCCCCTGGGCTGCCTCGTGGTCGTGGTCGGCAATCTCACCGTCGGCGGCACAGGCAAGACGCCGGTGGTGGAAAAATTCGCGCGCGCACTCGCCGAGCGCGGGCGGAAGGTCGCGATCCTCAGCCGCGGCTACAAGAGCAAGTCGGCGCCGCTTTGGAAGAAGTGGTGGTATGGGCTGACGCACACGGACGAGCCGCCGCCGAAGATCGTGAGTGACGGCGAGCGCGTGCTGCTCGACTCGGAGGAGGCGGGCGACGAGCCGTTCATGCTCGCGCGCAACCTGCCGGGCGTGATCGTCCTCGTGGACAAGAACCGGGTGAAGTCGGGCGCGTTCGCGATCAAGAAATTCGGCTGCGACACGCTCGTGCTCGACGACGGGTTTCAGTACCTGCCGCTAAAAGGCCGGCTGAACCTGCTGCTGGTGGACAAGACGAATCCGTTCGGCAACGGGCACCTGCTGCCGCGCGGCATCCTGCGCGAGCCGGTGAAGCACCTGCGGCGGGCGAGCTACGTTTTTCTCACGAAGTCGAACGGACAGCGGGACACGGAGCTGGAGGCGATGATCAAGTCGCATAACCCGGAGGCGGACATCATCGAGTGCGCGCACCGGCCGCGATATTTGCAGCGGTTTGGTGTAGCGCAGGCGTCCGCGCCGGCTCCCGGAGAATTGCAGGCGGGGACGCCTGCGCTACGGCAGACGGAGCCGCTGACATTCCTGAAGGGGAAACGCGTGCTGGCGTTCAGCGGGATCGCGACGCCGGAGAGTTTCGAGAAATTCCTGCGCGACCTCGGCGCGCTGATCGTCGCACGCGAGCGGTTTCTCGACCACTATCGCTACGTGCGCGAGGATCTGGAGGCGCTGTTTGCGATGGCGCGGAAAGAAGGGGCGGAGTGTCTCGTGACCACCGAAAAGGACGCCGTCCGGATCCCGGAAAACTTTCCGTGTCCGCTGCCGCTGTACTATCTGCGGCTGGAAATCGAGATCATCCGCGGCGCGGCGGACTTCGACGAGGCGGTCGGGCGGATTTGTTTTCCGACGACCGCGGTGGGTGGGGCGGGTCCGTGACCCGCCCGCGATCGACCGGCTACCCGGATTTCGAGGCAGTGCGTCGGGCGCGAAGGGCGGGCCCAAGACCCGCCCTACCTTTCACCTTGCGACGGAGCGGACGTGACGCGTTAGTTTTCGATCATGCTGATCGATCCCCGTTTCACCCAACTGGCCCAAGGGCTCACCGGCTTCTCCACCACGCTCAAGAAAGGCGAGCGCGTGCTCATCGATGCGTTCGACGTGCCGGACGCGATCGTGGTGGCGCTGATCCGCGCGACGCGCGCCCGCGGGGCGGAGCCGTTCGTGCAGATTCATCGCGCCCGCATCGCGCGCGAGCTGACGTTGCAGGCGGTGGAATCGCAGGTCGAGGTAATGTCGGCCGTCGAGCTGGCGCGGATGCAGAAG
>DASZPP010000317.1:0-2830 GCA_035549975.1 Opitutus sp. | reverse complement strand
CGCCATCCGCTGGCGCGATCGCTCCGTCGCCGACCTCCTCGCCACCAGCATCACCGACGCCCTCCCGCTCTTCGCCGATCAACCCGAAATCCGCCGCCGCCTTTCCACCCTCGACTCCGTCGGCCTCGGTTACCTCACGCTTGGCCAACCGCTCAACACCCTCAGCGGCGGCGAATCCCAGCGCCTCAAACTCGTCCGCTACCTCGGGGCATTCAGCGCCCAGCCGTCAACCGTCAGTTCCGATCCCCTCGCCTCTCGCCCATCGCCGATCGCCCGCGTCGAGGAACAGCAGCGCGGCGCGCTGCTTCTCCTCGACGAGCCCACCACCGGCCTCCACCGCCACGACGTCAAACGCCTCCTCTCCGTCCTCCAGGCGCTCGTCGACCGCGGTCACAGCGTCGTCGTGATCGAGCACAACCTCGACGTCCTCAAGTCCGCCGACTGGCTCATCGAGATCGGCCCCGACGCCGGCGCCAACGGCGGTCGCATCGTCGCCGAGGGTCCGCCCGAACTCCTCGCCACCACCGCCACCGCGACCGCTCCCTACCTCCGCGCCGCCCTCGGAGGTTGTCATATAATGTATGACAACGGCTCCGCTGCCCTCGCCCCAGCCGAACTCGCCGCCGCCGAGGCCCCTGCATCCTACGGTTCCGAGTCTCTCAACTTTCAACCTTCAACTCTCAACCCGATCTCCACCTCGCTGGAGATCGTCGGCGCCCGCGAAAACAACCTCAAGAATCTCTCGCTCGCGATCCCGCACCACGAGTTCAACGTCGTCACCGGCGTCTCCGGCTCGGGCAAATCCACCCTCGCCTTCGACATCGTCTTCGCCGAGGGCCAGCGCCGCTTCATGGAGTCGATGTCGCCCTACGCGCGGCAGTTCGTCGAACAGCTCCCGCGCCCCGCGATCGACCGCCTGACCGGCATCCCGCCGACGGTCGCGATCGAGCAGCGCGTCACCCGCGGCTCGCGCAAGTCCACCGTCGCCACGATCACCGAGGTCGCGCAATACCTCCGCCTCCTCTACGCGCGCCTCGGCATCCAGCATCATCCCGAGACCAACAAACCCGTCACCCCGCTTTCGCCCGGCCAGCTCCGGCAGCTCCTCGCCCGCGTGCTCGCCACGCCCCGCGCCCGCCGCGCGAAACATCTTTATCTCTGCGCCCCGCTGATCCGCGGCCGCAAGGGCCACCACCAGCCGATCGCCACGTGGATCGAGAAACAAGGCTACGAACTCATGCGCGCCGACGGCCGCGTCCTCCGCGCCGACGTCTTTCAGAAGCTCGATCGTTACAAAGAGCACGACATCGAGGTCGTCGTCGCCGACCTCAAAGCCAGGAATCCAGAGTCCGGAGCCGAGAGCAAAGCCACGCAGCCGAAGTCCGGCTCTCAACCTTCAACTCTCAGCTCTCAACTGACTGAGGCACTCCGCCTCGGTCACGGCTCCTGCTTCCTCCTCGCCTCCGACGGCAGGATTCTGAGCTGGTTCTCCACCACCCGCACCGACATCGAAAGCGGCGAGTCCTTCCCCGAGCTCGACCCGAAGCATTTCTCCTTCAACTCGCCGCGCGGCTGGTGCCCGACCTGCCGCGGACACGGCCGCGTTTTCCCGTGGATGATCGAGTTCGCCGGTGAGGACGACGAGGACGATCCCGCCAAACGCCTCCGCGACTTCGGCATCGATTCCGCCGACGACCTCTCCGACACCGGCACGCCCTGCCCCGAGTGCCACGGCGCCCGCCTCAACCGCATCGCCCGCGCCGTCAAACTCCACTTCCGCCCCGCTCCGCGAAAAACCTCCAAAACGCGCACCACTGGATCGGTCTCTCAACTCGCAGCTGCCGACTCTCAACTTCTCCCCGCCCTCTCCCTCCCCCAACTCCTCGCCTCGACGCCCGCCCAACTCCTCGCCCATCTCCGCCGCCTCGATCTCGACGCCCGCGGCCGGCTCATCACGCAGGACATCATCCCGCAAATCGAGGAGCGCCTCAAATTCCTCGATCACGTCGGCCTCGGCTATCTCTCGCTCGATCGTCCCACCGAAACGCTCAGCGGTGGCGAAGCCCAGCGCATCCGCCTCGCCGCGCAGCTCGGCTCGAATCTCTCCGGCGTGCTCTACGTCCTCGACGAACCCTCGATCGGCCTGCACGCCCGTGACAACGACCGCCTCATCGAAACCCTCCAGTCGCTCCGCCAGAAGGGAAACACGCTCCTCGTCGTCGAGCACGACGAGGAAGTCATGGCCGCCGCCGACCGGATCATCGACCTCGGCCCCGCCGCCGGCGTCCACGGCGGCGAACTCCTCGCCAACGGCACGCCCGCTGAAATCAAGCGCACCGAAAAGTCCCTCACCGGCCTCTTCCTCAACAAAGGCATCGCTCACCCGCTCCGTGGCAAATATCGCGTCGTCCCTGGTAGGGACGCCTCTCCGAGGCGTCCGCGCCTCCGTGCACCGGTGAACCCCGGACGGCTCGGAGAGCCGTCCGTACCAACTCCCTCGAGCGCGGACTGGCTCGAGCTCCGCGGCGCCGCCTTTCGCAACCTCAAATCCTTCGACCTTCGCCTGCCCCTCGGCCGGCTGATCATGGTTGCCGGACCCAGCGGCGCCGGCAAATCCACGCTCTTCCGCGACCTGCTCCATCCCGCCGTCGCCCACGCAATCAAGACCAAATCGAAAAATCTCCCCGGCCGCAGCTTCGCCCGCGCCACGAACTTCACCGACGACACCTCTCGCCCCTCGCCTCTCGCCTCTCACCCGCCCTTTGGAAGCCTGCGCGGCGCGCAGGCGTTCAAAGGGGTCCTCGAGGTCGACCCGTCCCCCATCGGCACA
>DASZPP010000316.1:0-16928 GCA_035549975.1 Opitutus sp. | reverse complement strand
GAGGTCGACCAGTCCCCCATCGGCAAAACCCCGCGCTCCACACCCGCCACCTATCTCGGCATTTTCGATCTGATCCGCCAGTTTTTCGCCTCGCTCCCGGAGGCGAAAATCCGCGGCTACACCGCCTCGCGCTTTTCCTTCAACACCCCGGGCGGCCGCTGCCCGACGTGCGACGGCGCCGGCCGCATCAAGCTCGAGATGGCGTTCATGCCCGACACCTACCTGCCCTGCGAGGATTGCCACGGTCTGCGTTACAGCACCGAAGTCCTCGATCTCGAGTGGAAGCACAAGAACATCGGCCAGGTCCTCCAGCTCACGTTCGAGGAGGCCGCGGTCTTCTTCGACTTTCACTCGCAGCTCTCCCAGGTCTGCCAGCTCATGTGCGACTGCGGCCTCGGCTATCTCACGCTCGGCCAGTCCTCGCCCACGCTCTCCGGCGGCGAGGCCCAGCGGTTGAAACTCGTCACCGAGCTCTCGCACGGCCTGCAATCCTACCGCGAGCGCTCGCGCGGGATTCAGCCGCACAACCTCTACCTGCTCGAGGAGCCGACGATCGGGCTTCACCTCAGCGACTGCGAAAAACTCATCCAAGTCCTCCACTCGCTCGTCGACCAGGGCCACACCGTCGTCGTCATCGAGCACCACCTCGATCTCCTCGCCGAGGCGGACTACATCATCGAGCTCGGCCCGGTCGGCGGACCCGACGGCGGTGAACTCCTCTATCAGGGCCCCCTCGCCGGCCTGCTCGCCGTGAAGCGCAGCCCGACGGCCCCGTATCTCCGGGCGAAACTGGTTCGCTGAGTTTATTCGCGCAACGCCGCCCGAATCGCGTCGCCCACCTGCGCGGCGCGAATCGGCTTCACCAGGCACGCCGACAATCCCGCCACGCTCACGCTGCGCATGATCAGCTCCGGGTTCATGTAACCCGTCAGCAGGATCCGCTTCGTCCGCGGATGGCGGTCCCTCGCGCGAATCAGGAAGTCCAGCCCGACCTCGCCCGGCATGAGATGATCGCTCACCACGACATCGTAGTCCCGCGTCGCCATCATCAGCACCGCCTCTTCCGCCGTTGCCGCGAGATCGAGGTCAAAGTCGTGCTCCAGTCCCAGGCGCATCGTTTCCCGCAAATGCAGTTCGTCGTCGACCAGGAGCACAACCGGCCGCGATGCGGGTTTGGCGCCGGACTCTTCCATGGCTCCGTCAGGCCGGGACCTATCCCGCCGCCACGCTCGCGTCGTGCGCCGCCGCCGCGTCCTGGATCGTTTTCACCAGCTCGGGCAGCGACACCGGTTTCAGCAGATACCGGAAAAGCGCCGCCTCGTTCACGCTGCGCATCAGCATCTCCGGCTTCATGTAGCCGGTCACGAGCACGCGCTGCATGTGCGGGTATTCCTCCCGCGCCCGCACGAGGAAATTCATGCCGTTTCCTCCGGGCATCAGGTGGTCCGACACCACGACCTTGAAGGATTGGTTGTGCAAAATGAACTCCGCCTCGCGCGCCGACTGCGCCTTCACGATGTCGAAATGCGGGCTCAGCGCCGCGCCAAACACGTCCAGGAGCGGCTTTTCGTCGTCGATCAGGAGCACGGCCCCACGTTCCGGATTTTTGGCGGCCGCCGCGTCTGCTGGCTTCATGGCGCGAGCGTGCGGCGCCCCTTCTCGTTGGCAAATCGAAATCGCCCGCGAACCCATGCAAAAGGCTTTTGCTTTGCGCCAGGCGGTCGATAAACGTCCTGTGTCTAGCGCTTCCACCATGCCCAGCTACGATCTGCATCGGGCCGCCCGCCTCGGCAGTCTCCGCGATATTCCCGCGGACGTCCTTGCTTCCGACCTCGTGCTCGTTCCCAACGCCTCCGGCACCACGCCGCTCCATTCGATCGCGCGTCACGGCGGGATCGAGTTGCTCCCGCCGGCCCTGCTGACGCCCGAAAATCTCACCCTCCGCAACCAGTCCGGCTACACGCCGCTTCATCACGCGGCCGAGGGCGGCAATCTGGACAAGATCCCGGCCGCACTCCTCACGCCCACGTTGCTCGCGCTCGCCAGCAACTCCGGCTACACCGTCTACCATGTCGCCGCCGCGCACGGCCACCTCGACCAGATTCCGCCGGGCGTGCTCGACCCGACCGTCGTCGCCACCAAAACCCACCTCGGCAACACCCTCCTCCACGAGGCCGCCGAAAACGGCATGCTCGCCCGCGTGCCGGCGCAATTCCTCACCGCCGGGGGTTTTCTTGAGCGCAACATCGGCGGCGAAACCGTCCTCCACGTCGCCGCCTTCAACGGCCACCTCGACCAGATTCCCGCCCCGCTGCTGGTCGCGGAGAATCTCCTGCTCGCGACGTCCGCGGGCGACACCGTGTTTCACGCCGCCGCGATCTCCGGCCACCTCGAGCAGATTCCCGCGCCGCTCCTCCGGCCCGAACACCTCCTCGTCGCCAGCAAGACCGGCTTCACGCCGATCCACGCCGCCGCCGAATCCGGCCAGCTCGGCAAGATTCCGCGCGAATTCCTCTCCGCCTCGCTGCTCCTCACCCGCAACGACAACGGCGACACCCCGCTCCACGCCGCCGCTTACGAGGGCCACCTCGACCAGGTTCCACCCGAATATCTGACGGACACGACCCTCAATTTCCGCAACTACGAGGGCCTGAGCGTCGGCCGCATCGCCGTCACCTGCGGCCACGCCGACCAGATCCCAGCGGACTTTCGCCCGCGCACGCGCGGCCCCGTCGGCCGTTTTCTCGAACGCCTCGGCGCCTCCCGGCCGCCGTTCTGAGCCGCCCGGCCGCAACCCGCGCGCTCCTCCCGGCGTCACGCCCGCTTTCGCGTGCGCCGCCCGCCGGCCTTCGCGCCGGCCATCTTTTGCCCAACCCCGCGCATCCGCTGACGTTGACGCACGCGAGGCTTGCGGCGCCCGCCCGCTCGTTACTCACTGGTCCGTTTGGCTTTCATTTTCTTTCTCCGTTTGTCTCTCACATGAATACCACCATCAACGCGATCACCGCTCGTGAAATCATCGACTCGCGCGGCAATCCCACCATCGAGGTCGACGTTCGTCTCGCCTCCGGCGCGCTCGGCCGCGCCGCCGTGCCCTCCGGCGCCTCGACCGGCGAACACGAGGCCCTCGAGCTGCGCGACGGCGACAAAAAGCGCTACGGCGGCAAGGGCACGCAAAAGGCCGTCGCCAACGTGAAGGCGAAGATCGCCCCGGCCCTGGTCGGTTTCGACGCGCTCGACCAGGTCGGCGTCGACGCGGCCATGCTCAAGCTCGACGGCACCAAGACCAAGTCGAAGCTCGGCGCCAACGCCATCCTCGGCGTCTCGCTCGCCACCGCCAAGGCCGCCGCCGCCGCGATCGGCCAGCCGCTCTACAAATACCTCGGCGGTCCCAACGCGAAGGTCCTGCCCGTCCCGATGATGAACATCATGAACGGCGGCGCCCACTCCGATGCACCGATCGATTTCCAGGAATTCATGATCATGCCGACCGGCGCCGGCTCGTTCGCCGAGGGTCTCCGGTGCGGCTGCGAAATCTTCCACGCGCTGAAAAAGGTCCTGAAGGAAAAGGGTCTCGCCACCGCCGTGGGCGACGAGGGCGGTTTCGCCCCGAAGCTCGCGTCGACCGAGGCCGCGCTCGACGCCATCGCCCTCGCCGTGAAAAACGCCGGCTACAAGCTCGGCCAGAACGTGCACCTCGCGCTCGACGTCGCCGCCTCCGAATTCTACGTCGCGGAAAAGAAGCGCTACGTTTTCAAGAAATCCGACGGCCGCTCGCTCAGCGGCGACGAGATGGTCGCCTTCTACAAGCAGCTCGTCGCGAAATATCCGATCATCTCGATCGAGGACGGCTGCTCCGAGGGCGATTGGGCGACCTGGGAAAAACTCACCGCCGCCATCGGCGAAAAAATCCAGCTCGTCGGCGACGACGTGTTCGTCACCAACACGGAATTCCTCAAGCGCGGCATCGACACCGGTGTCGCCAACTCGATTCTCGTCAAGGTCAACCAGATCGGCTCGCTCACCGAGACGCTCGATGCCGTCGAGATGGCGAAAGAGGCGAACTACACCGCCGTCATCAGCCACCGTTCCGGCGAGACCGAGGACGTGACGATCGCCGACATCGCCGTCGCGACGAACGCCGGCCAGATCAAGACCGGATCGCTCTGCCGCACCGACCGCGTGGCGAAATACAACCAGCTCCTTCGCATCGAGGAAGAGCTCGGCGCCAGCGCCATCTACGGCGGCAAGCTCCGCGGCGTCTGACCCGTCGCCCTGCGCGCCTGTCCGCCGAAGCCTTGGCGAAGGCGGACGAGCGCCGCGATCCCACCAACGGACGGGGTTTCACGCCCCAACTTCGGGCCGGTTTTCGCACCGGCCCTTCTTTTTGCGGTCATTGTCTCGACACGGACCGCTTTCGTTCTACGTTCCGCGCCGACTTAACGGCTATGCGCCCCCTCGCTCTCCTTGTCAGCGTTGCCGCCCTCGCGCTCTTCGCTCGCGCCGATGAGCCTGCGTCCCCGCCGAGTTCCGCGCCCACGGCGCCTCCCGCTCCGGCTCCCGCGCATTCATCGACCGCTTCGCCGGCCGCCGACGCTGAAACATCGGCGTCCCCCGCGACGCCCGCCCCGAAACACCAGGCCACCGTGGCCGAAATCCGCGCGCGCCTGCTCGAGCATCTCCGCAAGAAAACGGAGGAAAACCGGCCCGAGCACCCGAAGGAGCCGAAAGCCCCAAAGGACGCCAAAGCCGAAGCCAAACCGGCGTCCGCCGCCCCCGTCGCCAAGGACTCCAGCGGGCCGGCCCAGGTGCTTCCGAAATACGAGATCAAGCAGATGCCCGTCACCGAGCTTGATCTCAAGCTCGCCAAGGAGAATCGCGAGATTGCGCAGGAAAAGAAAAACACCGAACCCACGCCGCTCGACGAAACGCTGAACGGCAAGAAGGTCTCGCATTGGTTCTCCTTCCTCGGCGGGCAATCGAGCGAACAACGCGCCTCCGTCTCCAGCGAGCGCGTCTACATCATGGACCAGGAAAAGGATTTGATCGAGGCAATCGCCGACGCACAGACGAAGGATGAGAAAGCCCAGCTCGAACAGGCGCTCGCCGACCTTCGCAAAACCCGCCGCGAGCTCGAACAGTCGCTTCGCTGATCCCGGCAGGGACGCCTCTCCGAGCCGTCCGCCCGCTCATTCCACGCCCAGGACATACCCGCGCAGGTATTCGCTCTCGGGCATCGTCATCAACACCGGATGGTCCGCCGGTTGGTGGCAAAACTCCAGCACCCGCACCTTCCGTTTCGCATCCGCCGCGGCCTCCGCCAGCACGCTGCGCAACTCCGCGTCATGCATGTGATGCGAACACGAGTAAGTCGCCAGCACTCCGCCCGGCGCCAGCCGCTGCATCGCGCGCAGGTTGATTTCCTTGTAGCCGCGCAACGCGCCTTCCAGCGCGCTCTTCGACTTCGCGAACGGCGGCGGATCAAGCACGATCACGTCCCACGGCGGCTCGCCGTGCCGCGCCGCGTCGTTGAACCAGTCGAACACATTCACCGCCCGAAACTCCGCGCGCGCCCCGTTCCGTTCCACGTTTTTCCGCGCCGCTGCGATCGCATCCTCCGCGCTGTCGAGTCCGAGTACTTCGCTCGCGCCCGCCCGCGCGGCGTGCAGCGCAAACGGCCCCTGGTTGCAGAACGCGTCGAGCACCCGCTTTCCCCGGCAGTATTTTTCGATCACCGTGTGCTGCTCGCGCTGGTCGAGGTAGAATCCGGTCTTTTGTCCGCCCTGCAGGTCGAGCCAGTAGTCGAATCCATCGATCGACACCCACCGCGGCTCCCACGCGCGCCCGGAGCGCGTATGCACCTCGAGCGGCAGGCCCTCGAGCCGGCGGATCGGCGCATCATTGCGAAAAATAATCTCCGACGGCCGCAACGCCTCCGCCAGCAATTCCCCGACGAGCGCCGACCGCCGCTCCATCGCGAGCGTCTGAATCTGCACCACCAGCGCATCGCCAAACCGGTCCACGACCACGCCCGGCAGGTCGTCCGACTCGCTCCAGACCAGCCGGCCGGCGTGGGGCGGGGTCTCCTGACCCCGCCGTTCCACCGCCCGCCCGATCGCCGTCCGCAAATACGCTTCGTCCAAGCCCACCCGCTCGCGACTCAGGCGACGCCAAACGATCTGCGACCCCGAGTTGTAGATTCCCACCCCGAAAAACCGCCCCGCCCGATCGCGGCCCTCGACGACTTCGCCGTCGTGCTCCGCCGGCAGCAACGCCTCCACCTCGTTCGCAAACACCCACGGGTGACCCGCGAGCACGCGCGCCCGGACGTTGGGCTTGAGCTTCAGCGACGGCGAATCGTTCACGCCGCCACGCTTCAGGGATTGCTCCCCGCGGCGATCAAAAAACTTCAGCGCTCGTCCGCGGGCGCATTCTCGGCCTCGACCCGCTCGTCCCGCATGGTCGCGACCAATGCCATCCCGAACATCAGCGCGAAGCTGAAATATCCGATCATCACCAGAATCGCTTTCATCATTTCCTCCATCGGCTCGTCTGCGCGTTCGCTTGAGGACGTTTGCGTCGTTGCCGCCGCCGGCGCGCTTCAACTCTCCACGAGTTCGCCCTGCGGCTCCGGGACCTCGATACCGTAGTGAAATCCCCCGGCATTCTCGTAACCGATCGGCGCCTCGAGCGCGGCCGTGATCATTCGCAGTAAGCCAAAAACGTAGAGCGCCACCGCGGAAACAAGGAGGAAGGGTATCAGGGTAACCATGAAGATACGGTAAGGACTTTTCGCAAAAAGCCAGCGGTGATCGCGCACCCGGCGCGATCTTCACCCGTTTCTTACAACCGCATCAAACCGCCCGGCCGCCGCCGGCCCGCCGCATTACCGCACACCCGTGTCCGCGGCCGGCAGGGTCCTGAGGAACGCCCACAGGGCTTTCAGCTCGACGTCATTCAAGTTGCCAAACGTCCGCGGCATCACCGGGTTCAATTCCGTCCCGTCCGGCCGCTTCGCTGTCCGCAGGGCCGCGATGAAATCCGCCTCCGTCCACTTCGCGAGCCGCCCGCGCGGCGTCAGGTTCGCTGCTGGCGGCCAGTCCGGCGGCCCGATGTCGATCTTGCCGCCCGAAAAATTATTTCCGTGGCACCCGGTACAGCCGACGGCCAGATACTTTCCATATTCGACGCTCACCCCGGGGATCACGTGCGCCGGCTGCACGTTCACGTGGTCGATCACCTCCGCCGCGAGCTTGATCTTGCCGGCGACGAGCAACGCCCGCGCCACCGGGCCCACCTTCACCGGCACCGTGGGTTTGTTCACCGCCGGCACCGATTTCACATACGCGATCAGCGCACCCATGTCGCTGCGCGACATCGTCGCAAAATCCGTCGACGGCATCAGGAACAGCCCGCGCCCGTCCGGCATCACGCCGTGCCGGATCGCCCGCTCGAAATCCACATCGCCCCAACCCGCTGGCAGTCCTCCCTCGCCGCGCGTGATATTCGGGCCATCCGCCCGGCCCATCGCCGGGTTGTCGAAAACCGTCGCGCCCGCGAGGTCCGCACCGTGGCACTCAAAGCATCCCCGCGTCAGCGCGATGTGCTTGCCGCGCGCCAGCGCGTCCGCGCCCGCCGGCACCGACGGCGGTTGCGCCGTCACGGAATATTTCTTGTGCAGCTTCGCGTTGCTGGCGGCATAGACCGAAACAAATGCGATCACGATGATCACGAGCAACGCCGCAACGACGTAGCCCAAAACCTTAAGGACCTTTTTCATGAGTGGAGCGGGGATGTGTGCGTCGAGAATCAAACTCCTCCGCCTGCGCGCAACGCTTTCCTGCGCAAAAGAGCTTCCCTCGCCGCCGCGGCGCCGGTTTGCTGACCGGCTCGCCCGTCGCCTCTTGCCTCTCGCCTCTCGCCCCTCGCCTCACCATGTCTCCCGCCCAGGAAATCTCCCGCCGTCGCACGTTCGCGATCATCTCGCACCCCGACGCCGGCAAGACCACGCTCACGGAAAAGTTTCTCCTCTACGGCAACGCCATCCACCTCGCCGGCTCCGTCACCGCGCGCAAACAACAGCGCGCCACCGCCTCCGACTGGATGGAACTCGAGAAGCAGCGCGGCATCTCGATCAGCTCGACCGTCCTGCAGTTCGACTACGGCGGCTACGCCGTCAACCTCCTCGACACACCCGGCCACAAGGATTTTTCCGAGGACACTTATCGCGTCCTCACCGCCGTCGACGCCGCTCTCATGGTCATCGACGCCGGGAAAGGCGTGGAGGCCCAAACCCGCAAGCTGTTCGAAGTCTGCCGCCGTCGTGGCGTGCCGATCTTCACCTTCATGAACAAGTGCGACCGCCCGACGCGCAACGCCCTCGAGCTCCTCGACGAGCTCGAACAGGTTCTCGGCCTCCAGTCCTCGCCCGTCGTCTGGCCGCTCGGCAACGGCCCGTCCTTCCGCGGCGTCTTCGACCGCCGCTCCCGCGAAGTCCACCTCTTTGAACGCGTCCCCGGCGGCGCCTACCGCGCACCGGAAACCGTCAGTTCGCTCGACGATCCCGCCGTCCGCTCGAAGCTCGATGACCATTCCTACGCCGAAGCCCACGAGCAGCTCGCGATGCTCGACGGCGCCGGCCATCCCTTCGACCTCGCCGCCGTTCGCGCCGGCCAGCAGACGCCCGTCTATTTCGGCAGCGCCGTGAACAACTTCGGCATCCAGCTCCTCCTCGACGGCTTCCTCCACGACTCCGTCCCGCCCCAGCCTCGCCAGACCTCGTCCAACGGGGACGCGACGCCCTCGTCGCGCACTATCCCCGTCGATTCGCCGCGCTTCTCCTCCTTCGTCTTCAAGATCCAGGCCAACATGGATCCGAAGCACCGCGACCGCATCGCCTTCGTCCGCGTCTGCTCCGGCAAGTTCGAACGCGACATGACCGTCACGCACCAGCGCACCGGAAAAACGATGCGCCTCTCGTCCTCGCACAAACTCTTCGGCCAGGAGCGCGAGACCGTCGACGAAGCCTGGCCCGGCGACGTCATCGGCCTCGTCGGCCACACCGACATCCACATCGGCGACACGCTCACCGAGGACAAATCGATCGTTTACGACGAAATCCCGCGCTTCCCGCCCGAGGTCTTCACCTTCATCGCCAACCCCAATCCCTCCGACGCGAAAAAATTCCGCGCCGGCCTCGACCAGCTCCTGCAGGAAGGCGTCGTGCAGTCGATCAACCTCCGCGCCGGCATGACGACCGCCACGCTCCTCGCCGCCGTCGGCGTGCTCCAGTTCGAGGTCGTGCAGTTCCGCCTCGAAAGCGAATACGGCGCCGCCTCCCGCCTCGACCCCGCGCCGTGGACGCTCATGAAATGGCTCGCCCCTGCGGACCCCGGCGAAACCTTGCCCGACACCTCGCGCCTCATCGCCGCCACCGGCGTCGCCTTCGCCACGGACAAACTCGACCAACCCGTCGTCCTTTTTCCCAACGACTGGACGATGCGCTATTTTCTCGAAAAAAATCCCGGCGTCCGCCTCCACGATCTCCCGCTCGAACAAAAACAGTAGCACGGCGCTTCCCTATCTCCCGCAGCCTTGGCAAAGGCGGAAGCCCGCGCTAAAAACGCGGCCCCGTCTTACCCGTGCCACCAAGCTCCAACCGCTCGCTCGGTCGTGTTCGCGCCATCCATCCCCACGCCTGGCTGTGGGAGCCGCTTGAAAACGATCCGACTTTCGTCCTCCGCTCGATGTTCGGCGCCAAGTCCGTCTACCTCTCGGGCAAAATCATGCTCTGCTTCTGCGCCGGCGACGAGCCATGGCGTGGCGTCCTCGTCGCCACCGACCAAACCCGCCACACCGCGCTGATCGCCGAGTTTCCCGAACTCGCGCCGCATCGCATTCTCCCGAAGTGGCTCTACCTTTCGGAAAGCTGCGATCGTTTCGAGCGCCTCGCCGCGATGCTGGTGGCGCTCGCCCGAATTCGCGATCCGCGGATCGGCGTGATCCCGAAGCCGAAGAAGTCGAAACGCCGCCCCTCGCCCCGTGCCAGCCGTCCGCCCGGTCACCCGTGAATCACCGCTCCTTCGCCTCCGCCGCCGATTTTCGCGCGTGGCTCGAACGGCACCACGCCACCACACCCGCGCTCGTCGTTGCGTTCTTTCTGACGTCATCGGGCCGCGGCGGCCTCACCTATGCCGGGGCCCTCGACGAGGCGCTGTGCTTCGGCTGGATCGACGGCGTCCGCCGAAGAATCGACGCGGACCGTTTCACGATCCGTTTCACGCCGCGCAAACGCGGCAGCATCTGGAGTCTCGTCAACGTCCGCCATGTCGAACGCCTCACGAAGGCCGGCCGCATGCACGCCGCCGGTCTCGCCGCCTTCGCCGCCCGCGATCCGCGGAAAACCGGCATTTATTCCTTCGAAAACCGTCCGCAGGATTTTCCACCCGCCCTGAAAAGGTTTTTCCGCGCCGCCCATCGCGGCGCCTGGGATTTTTTTCAAACGCAGCCGCCCGGCTATCGCCGCACTGCGATCTGGTGGGTCATAAGCGCGAAGCAGGATGCCACCCGCTCGCGCCGCCTCGCCCAGCTCATCGCCGATTCCGCGGCGGGCCGGCGATTGCGCCTGCTCTCCCGGTAGCCATTCCGCCTTGTCCGCGCCGGCATCGGTCGATCGTCCTGTCGTTCTGATCTTACCCGGCCTTTACGTTCCCCGGCGCGTTTCCGCTCGCCCGCCGCGCAAAAATTTTCCTCGCTCGCAGTGATGACCTTTTCGCGACGCCTTGTTCCGATCCTTGTTTGCATCGCCGCGCTGGCCCCGCTGTCCGCCTCCGCCGCGAAGCACCGCCGCGCCGCGCCGGCGCCCGCCGCCGACTCCGGCTCCGCCTACAAGGGCGCGATCATCATGGACGCCGCAACCGGCAAAGTCCTCTTCGAGGATCACGCCGACGAGATCTCGCCGCCCGCGAGCATGACCAAGCTCATGACGTTCGCCGTGATTTGCGACAAACTCGCGGACCACACGCTCACGCTTTCCACGCCGGTGAACATCGCCGTCTCCGACTACAAGATGGGCGGCACGCAGGTTTACCTAGATCCGAAGGAAACCTTCCCCGTCGAGGAACTCATCTACGCGATGATGATCCAGTCCGCCAACGACGCGGCGCACGCCCTCGCCCGCGCCGCCGCCGGCTCGATCGAGGGCTTCGTCGACCTCATGAACGCCAAGGCCCGCGAGCTCGGCATGACGCACACCACCTTTCGCTCGCCGCACGGCCTCCCGCCCGCCAGCCGCCGCATCGCCGACGGCGACCTCACCACCCCGCGCGACTTCGCGCTGCTCTCCCGCTATCTCCTGTTGAAGACCGACGTTCTCAAATACACCTCCATCCGCATGCGCAAGTTCGGCGAAGGCATCCGCGCGCCCGCCAAGGTCGTCATGATGGTCAACCACGATCATCTGCTCGAAAAAGTCGCCGGCGTCGACGGCCTGAAAACCGGGTTCACCAACGGCGCCGGCTTCTGCCTCGCCGCCACGGCGGAACGCAATCACCACCGCGTGATCGTCGTCGTCATGGGCAGCCCCAGTTCCAAGACCCGCGATTTCAAGGTTGCCGAGTTCCTCGACCACGGCTTCGCCGCGATCCCCGCCGACAGCCCGCCGTTTCAGCCGGCCGTCAGCTCCGTCGCGCTCGCCCCCGCTGTCACCGCCGCGCCGCTTCCACCGGAGGAAAAAAACACCACGCAGGCCGCGAGCCCGGTCATCACGTTTCCGGTCCCCGCCAGAAAATAGCGCCACCTCGCGCTCGGCGGCGCCCGGCCCGGCCTTTCGCAGCCTTCGCCGGGGCGTCCGCCGCCGCCTGGATCGCCGGCCCGCGGACCCGTTACTTCTCCAGCAACACCACGACGATCCCGAGCGCACAGAACAGCGCTCCCAGCAACCCTGACTCCCACCGCTCGAACCGCTTCAGTTTCACCCGCTCCCAGCCCGCGAGCGCCAGCCACGTGAACAACGTCATTCCCGCCAGCGCCGCCACCGCGAGAATCGCGCTCAGCACGAAAAATCCCCGCCAGCCAAAGCGCACGCCCGAGAGGTAAATCGGCAAAAATCCCTCGCACGGTGAAAGCGTCAGCATCAGGAACAACCCGCCGATCGCCGCCCAGTCACCGCGTCGCGCCGACCCGAGTTCGCTGTCGGCCAGCTCGTGTTCGAGATGACTCTGCTCCTCCTCGTGCCCGCACGCCTCGCTCGCGTGATGATGCCCGCCCGGCAGCACATGATGGCACACGCCCTCGCCACGGGTCTGCCGCACCACAAAATAGACGCCGATGGTGAAGAGCAGCCCGCCCGCGAGCCACGGAAAAGCGCGGCCGACGCGCTCGTCGAGCCGGAAGCCGAACCACGCGATCGCAAAGCCCAACGCACTCGTCACCGCCACGTGTCCGAGCCCCGCGAACGCCGTCACCGCCACCGTCTTCGCCCGCCGCCAGCCGCGCGCCCGCGCCACCAGCACGAACGGCAGCCAGTGCGTCGGAATCGCCGCATGGAAAAACGCCACGGTGAACCCGGTCACGGCGATGCTGGTGAGAACCGTTGTGTTCATGAGTCGCGGTCGGGCCGGCCATCAACGCCGCCCGTCTCCCCGCTGTCGACCGCCAATCTAGCAAACCCGTCAATCCGGCGTGACCGGAAAGGATCGCTACCGTAGCGGCAGGCGCCTCTGCCCATCGGAGCCGGTGATCGTTGCTCGGGCAGACACGAGCCCGCGGCGCAGTCAGCCCGCGACTGCTGCTTCCCCCGCTGATCACTGACCTCACGCTCTCCGCACGTCGTCAATCCGAGGTTGTCATATAATGTATGACAATCCCGACGCCGGCGATCCGTCCCATGCTGGAACAACGTCGAAAGGTTCCGCCTGCCTTCGTTGCGTCGCCGCGCTCACGCGCTCCTGCAGTTTTCCCCGCTCGCTCAACCGATAAAATCGTTCTCGTTCTCCCGCGTCGTTCCCGTTCTCTTCCCTCCTCGTGCCGCCGTCACCCGACATCCCAACCGTCCGGGCCTATCTCCTCGAGTTGCAGGACAGGATCTGCAATGCCCTCGAGCAGACCGACGGCGCCGCGCGCTTCCGCACCGACGAATGGGAACGCCCTGCCTCCGCCACGTCCGAGAGCGGCCCAACGCCTTCGTCGCACAAAAAGCCGGGGCCCGGCGGCGGCCGCACGCGCGTCCTCGTGAACGGCGCCATTTTCGAAAAAGCCGGCGTCAACTTCTCCCACGTCCGCGGCAGCGCGCTCCCCGCCTCCGCCACCGCGCACCGGCCCGAACTCGCCCGCCGCCCGTGGGAAGCGCTCGGCGTCTCGCTCGTCATCCACCCGCTCAGTCCCTACGTCCCCACCACCCACGCCAACGTCCGCTTCTTCTGCGCCGGCGGCACCGACTCTTCGCCCACCACGCAAGGGCCGTCGGCAGCGACTTCGGGTTCGCCGACGTGGTGGTTCGGCGGCGGCTTCGACCTCACGCCTTACTACGGTTTCGCCGAGGATTGCGCGCACTGGCACCGCACCGCCCGCGACGCGGTCGCGCCCTTCGGTGATGCGCTTTATCCGCGCCTCAAGAAATGGTGCGACGACTACTTTTTCCTGAAGCATCGCAACGAGCCGCGCGGCATCGGCGGACTTTTCTTCGACGACTTCAACGAACTCGGCTTCGTCCGCTCGTTCGCGCTCACGCGCGCGGTCGGCGACGCCTTTCTTCCCGCCTATCTCCCGATCGTCGAGCGCCGCCGCGCCACGCCCTATGGCGACCGCGAGCGCCAGTTCCAGCTCTACCGCCGCGGCCGCTACGTCGAGTTCAACCTCGTCTACGACCGCGGCACGCTCTTCGGCCTGCAATCCGGCGGCCGCACCGAATCGATCCTCATGTCGTTCCCGCCGCTCGTCCGCTGGGACTACGATTTTCATCCCGCCACGGGCACTCCCGAGGCCGACCTTTACGCCACCTACCTCAAACCGCGCGATTGGCTGAGCCCGTGATTTACGAATTACGACTTACGATGGACGATTTCACCAACCATCCCTCATCGTTGGGCTGCTTGCAGTCGGTCATTTTCCGAAATCGTAATTCGTAAATCGTCCTTCGTAATTTCCGTGACCTCCCGCGATCGCTTCCTCGCCGCCTGCGCCTGCCAGCCGCTCGCGCGCCCCCCGCTTTGGATCATGCGCCAGGCCGGCCGCTACCTTCCGGAATATCGCGCGCTCAAGGCGAAATCCTCCTTCCTCGAAATGGTGCGCACGCCCGCGCTCGCTGCCGAGGTCACGCTCCAGCCGCTCCGGCGCTTCCCCGGCCTCGACGCCGCGATCCTGTTCTCCGACATCCTCGTCATCCCGGAAGCGCTCGGCCAGCCCTACCGTTTCCGCGACGAAGGCGGCATTGCGATGGCGTTCGCCCTCGAATCGCGCGCGCAGATCGACGCCCTCGTGCCGGCCTCCGCCGTTCCCGAACGTCTCGCCTACGTCGCCGACGCGCTCGTCCTGCTCAAAAAAGAAATCGCCGGCACCCGCGCCCTGCTCGGTTTTGGCGGTTCGCCGTGGACGCTCGCCACCTACATGGTCGAGGGCGGCAGCTCCGCCAACTTTTCCCGCATCAAGTCCCTCTTCCGGTCCGACCGCGCCGCCTTCGACGCCCTGCTCGAAAAGCTCACCGCCGCGCTCATCGCCTACTTTCACCTTCAGATTCGCGCGGGCGCCGATGCGATTCAGATCTTCGATTCGTGGGGCGGCGTCGTCGCCGGCCCCGACTACGAGGCCGCCTCGCTCCGCTGGATTCGCGCCATTGTCGCCGCCCTGCCGAGAAACTTCCCCGTCATCCTCTACGCCAAGGAAACCGCCCGGCACCACCGCGATCAGGCCGCTTCCGGCATCCGCGTCCTCAGCGTCGATCACACCACCGGCCTCCCGGCCCTCGCCCGCGAGCTCGGCGCGCGTTGCACCGTCCAGGGAAATCTCGACCCCGCGCTGATGAACACCACCCCCGGCCGCGTTCGCGCCGCGGCCGCCGCGCTCCTCGGGTCGATGCGCGGCCTGCCCGGACATATTTTCAACCTCGGCCACGGCATCATGCCCGAGGCAAAAATCGAATGCGTCGAGGCGCTCGTCGACACCGTCACGACGTGGAAATAGATGCACCGAAAAACGCACAAAACGCCCAAAACTTCCGGCTGCGTTTTTTCGTCCTGCCTGTTTCCTGTCCATCGTGGCTGATTCCACTCCGCGTTCCCTCGCCGTCCTCGGTGCCGGTGCCACCGGCCTCGCCGCCGCGCATCGCCTCGCCCGGCTCGGTCATTCCGTCCGGGTGTTCGAAGCCTCCACGCGCGCCGGCGGCGCGATCCGCACCGAGCTCTCCGACGGCTGGCTGATCGAGGCCGGCCCCAACTCGCTCCTTTCCGGCGAAGCCGCGCTCGCGCCGCTCCTCGACGAACTCGGCCTCGCCGCCGAGCGCATCCCGGCCAATCCCTCCGCGAAAAAGCGCTTCATCGTCCGCCGCGGCCGCCTCGTCGCCGCGCCGATGTCCCCGCCCGGGCTGATCGTTTCGCCATTATTCTCGCCGCTCGGCAAGCTCGCGATCCTCTCCGAGCTCTTCACCCGGCCGCGCGTTCGGACCACCGATGTCAGCCTCGATGAATTCATCGCCTCGCATTTCGGCCGCGAGTTCACCGACTACGCGCTCAATCCGTTCGTCAGCGGCGTCTACGCCGGCAAACCCGAAAAGCTTTCCGCGCGCCACTCGTTTCCCAAGCTCTGGGAAATGGAGCGCCTCCGCGGCTCGCTCATTCGCGGCCAGATCGGCGCCGCCAAGGCCCGCCGCGCCCGCGGCGAACCGCGCTCCGAAATCTTTTCCTTCCGGCGCGGACTCCAAACTCTCACCGAAGCGCTCGCGGCGCGCCTTCCGGCCGGCGCCATCGCGTTCAACGTCACCCTCGACGCCATCGTTCCCTCCCTTGGAGCCGCGACGCCCTCGCCGCGCAACGCTGCGTCCGATCGCCGCTGGAGCGTCGTCTGGCACGATGCCGCCGGCGCGGCGCACACCGAATCCTTCGACGCGATCGTTTCCGCGCTTCCGGCCCCCGCGCTGGCGCAGCTCCGCATCGGCCCGCACGGTGAGCGGCCGCTCGCCGGCCTTGCCGCGATGGAGCATCCGCCGGTTTCGTCGCTGTTTCTCGGTTTCCGGCGCGAACAGATATCGCATCCGCTCGACGGCTTCGGCGCGCTCGTTCCCGCGCTCGAAAAGCGCTCGGTCCTCGGAATCCTGTTTTCGTCGACGCTCTTCCCCGGCCGCGCGCCCGGCGGACGTGCCGCGCTCACCGTGATGATCGGCGGCGCGCGCCAGCCCGAGCTCGCGACGTTGCCCACCGATAAACTCCTCGGCGCGATTCGTCGCGACCTCGCGGACCTCGTCGGCGTCAGCGGCGACCCCGTTTTCCTCCGCCACCATTTCTGGCCGCGGGCGATCCCGCAGTACAACCTCGGCTACGAGCAGCACCTCGCCGCGATTACCGGCGCGGAGCGCGCGCATCCCGGCCTCTTCATCGGCGGCCAGTGCCGCGACGGGATTTCCGTTCCCGCCTGCCTCGCCGCCGGCGAAACGCTCGCCACGCGCGCAACGGCTTAGTCCGGACATGTAGTGGAACCCCTTCGTCGCACCTAGCAGGGTGTTGAAAAGCCTCGCTTCAAAATCTTCCGGAAAAGTCCTCAAAAAAAACAACGCCGAGAAACCGGCCTAGAATCGAAAATCTCGGCTCTGACCATGTCTGGATATCCCCCTGAAAAATTGGATTTCGTGATCACGGCGACTTTTTCAACACCCTGTAGGGCGTGTCATGCACTTTTCCAGGGTAGCGGCAGGCGTCCCTGCCTGCCGGCGTTGCAAGGTC
>DASZPP010000315.1:0-27736 GCA_035549975.1 Opitutus sp. | reverse complement strand
CGCCCGCACCGGTCGCAATTCCGCTTCGATCGCCGCGGTCGCCACGCGCGCCGCCGCGGTCGCGCGATGATAACGCCAGATCGGCGCGAGCAACGCGATCGCGACGCACGCCGCCGCCGTGAGGAGCATCGGTTCGCGGCGGCGGAACGCCAGCGCCTCGCCGCGCGGAACGGGCAGCAGATCCGCCTCCCATTCGGGCTCGCGCACCACCCGTGAGGCGAGCCCGACCAGTGTGGCGAGAAACGGCGCCAGGGCCGTTGCGTCACCCACTGTTGGCGCCACGCGGACCCGCCGCAGCGGATCGTAACGCTCCGTCGCGATCTCGAGTTTTTCATTCAGCCTCGCGGGCAAATCCGGAATCAACGAACCGCCGCCGGTGAGTCGGATCGCCGTCGGCGCCGTGCCGCCGGTCTGCCGAAGATAGTTCATCGTCGAGCGATTGATCTCGGACTGCAATCGCGCGCAGAAGCTCTCAACCGCGCGTTGCACCGCCAGCCGCGCCGGCGAGTCCGCCGGCAGCGTCGTCTTGCCCGACAGCACTTGGATTTTCAGCGATTCGGCCTGGGCGAAGTCGAGCCGCAGCTCGTCGGCGATCGACAGTGTCACCGCGTTGCCGGCGAGCGCCAGCGTGCGCACGAAGATGCGCCTTGAATCGAAAAACAGCAGGTGCGTCGAGCGTGCGCCGACATCGATCAGCAGCACGTTTCCGTCCGATTCGGGATGATTGAAACGAAATCCGTGCGCCAGCGCGAGACACGACGGCGTGGCGCGCTCGGCCCGCAGGCCCGCCGCGTCCGCCGCCGCGCACAGCGCCTCCATCGCGTCGCTCTTCGCCGCCGTAAGCATCACTTCCATGTCGCCGCCGTCCTGTGCAACGACCGCGTGGTCCCAGACGATTTCAGCGAGCGGATATGGAATGTTCTGGGACGCCTCGAATTCGATGATCCGCGCCCGCTTGGCCGCCGGCACGGCGGGCGTCTTGACGAACTTCGTCAGCGCCAGATGTCCCGGCACACCCAGCGTCGCCGCGCCTGCTCGCTTCAGTCGCGACGCGGTCGCGGCAAGCGAACGGGCGACGTGCTGGTTCCGCCGCGCATCGTGGGTCGGGTCGGGATCGTGCGTTTCGAACGCGAATTGCTGCAGGACCAGCATTCCGCCGGCGCCGGTCGCGAAGACGCCGACGACGGTGTGGCTTGCGCCAACATCGACAAACGAAACGCGGGGGAGCAGGACGCGTCGCATAGGCTGGACTCGCCAGAGGTTTGCGCATGCGGCCGCCCACGTCACGCGCAAAAATCGGCGGGCACGGCTCCGTCGACACAGGTGGGCCACAGGCTGCTTGCTTGCCGCCGCCCGAGTTTTGTCTGCTGTCATCGTCAACGTGAAGGCTCCGCTCTCCTACAAAATCGCCGTGCTGGTTTTTCTCGAAAACACCGCGGGCGAACACCTGCTCCTGCTGCGCGCCAAGCCGCCCAATCTCGGCGTGTGGAGCCCGATCGGCGGCAAGCTCGAGACCGCGACGGGCGAGTCGCCCTTCGAATGCGCCGTGCGCGAGACCCGCGAGGAGGTCGGCCTCGAGATCACCTCCGCCGACCTGCACTTGTTCGCGATGATCGCGGAAAAAGCCTACGAAGGGGAAAGCCACTGGCTCATGTTTCTTTTCCGCTGCCGCATTCCGTTGGCTGACTTGCCGGCGGACATCAGCGAGGGGCGTTTCGGCTTTTTTACCCGCGCCGCGGTGGACGCACTGCCGCTGCCCGACACGGATCGCACCGCGCTCTGGCCGATCTATGATCGCTACCGCGACCGATTCGTGGCCCTCCGCGCCGATTGCGCGCCCGGCCGCGCGCTGGCGATCGACATCGAGGAAATCACGCCGCGGGGCGATTGAGCGGGACGCTGACCCAATCAGCACTTGATTTCTCCGCCATCCGACGGAAGCTTTTCCGCTTTTGTCCCAACGATTCACCTTTTGTGAGCAAGAAAACGACCACCACTGCCGACAAGAAATCCGACGATGCCGCCGGCTTCCGGAATTCGCCGGTCAATGCCGCGCTCGAGTCCGGGCAGAAGATCGAACTCTACCGCACGATGGTGCGGATCCGCCGGTTCGAGGAGCGGAGCCTGCGCGCCTACCAGGCGAAGAAGATCGGGGGGTTCCTGCACCTTTACGTCGGCCAGGAGGCCGTGGCCGTCGCCGCCTGCTCGCTCATGGGTCCGGATGATCATGTGATCACCGCTTATCGCGACCACGGCCACGCCATCGCCGTCGGCATGGACACGAAGGCGCTCATGGCCGAGCTCTACGGCAAGGCCACCGGCTGCTCGAAGGGCAAGGGCGGCTCGATGCACTTCTTCGCGCCGGAGAAACGCTACTGGGGCGGTCACGGCATCGTCGGCGGACAGATTCCGCTCGGCACCGGTCTCGCCTACGCGATCAAGTTCAAAGGCGCGAAGGGCGCGGCGATGGCCTTCATGGGCGACGGCGCGGTCAACCAGGGTTCGGTCCACGAATCCTACAACCTCGCCGCACTCTGGAAGCTGCCGATCATTTTCGTGATCGAGAACAATGGCTACTCGATGGGCACGAGTCAGGCGCGCTCATCCGCCGGCGACCTCGCGCGCCGCGCCGAGGCCTACCACATGGATTGGGGGCTGTGCGAAGGCCACGACATCTACGAAGTCCGCGCCACGCTCGACAAACATCTCCGCGCCGCCCGTGAACAATCACGTCCGTCGATCGTCGAGATTCGCACCTATCGCTACCGCGGCCATTCCGTGGCCGACCCGGACACGACCTACCGTACGAAGCAGGAAGTCGAGGAATACCGCCGCACCAAGGATCCGATCCAGGTCTTCCAGACTCAGCTCATCGCCGAAAAAGTGCTGAACGAATCCCTGGTCGAGGAAATCGACCAGGCGGCGCGCGCCGAGTCCGACCACGCGGCCGAGTTCGCCGAGGCAAGCCCGTTTCCGACCGTGGCGGACATCCAGCACGATGTTTACTGGGAGGCGGACAATCCCGCCGACCGCAAATCCGCGGGCCGGCTCTTCTTCGACTGACGCTCCGCGTCCGGCCCGCTCTCAACTCTCAACTCCCGCCCCTTTCGATGCCCGTCATCACTTACCGCGAAGCCATTCGCCACGCCCTTTCCGAGGAACTCGAGCGCGACGCCAACGTCGTCATCATGGGCGAGGAGGTCGCGCAGTTCCACGGCGCCTACAAGGTCACCGAGGGCCTCCTCGCGAAATTCGGCCCGCAGCGCGTGCTCGACACGCCCATCAGCGAAGCCGGCTTCACCGGCCTCGGCATCGGCGCGTCGATGCTCGGCGTTCGCCCCGTGATCGAGCTGATGTTCTGGTCCTTTTATTCGGTTGCCTTCGACCAGATCCTCAACAACGCCGCCAACGTCCGCTACATGTCGGGCGGCCTGCTGCACTGCCCGATCGTCATTCGCGGCCCCGCCAACGGCGGCACCAACGTCGGCGCCACCCACTCGCTCACCCCGGAAAACGTCCTTGCGCACACGCCGGGCGTGAAGGTGGTCGTGCCGTCCACGCCCTACGATGCCAAGGGCCTGCTCAAGTCCGCCATCCGCGACAACGACCCCGTGATGTTTCTCGAGAACACGATGCTCTACGGCGAAAAGGGGGACGTGCCCGATGGCGAATACACGATCCCGCTCGGTTCGGCCGAGGTGAAACGCACCGGCACGGATCTCACCATCGTCACCTACGGCCGCTCCGTCCTCCACTCGCTCAAGGCCGCCGAGCTGCTCGAAAAAGAACACGACGTTTCCGCGGAAGTGGTCGACCTCCGCTCGATCCGCCCGCTCGATATCGACACGGTCATCGCGTCGGTTGCCAAAACCCACCACGTCCTCATCGTCGAGGAACAGCAGCCGTTCGCCAGCGTCGGCTCCCAGCTCACCTTCATGATCCAGAAGGAGGCGTTCGACGAACTCGACGCGCCGATCAACCGCCTCGCCAACGTCGACGCACCGGCGATCTACAGTCCTCCGGTCGAGGCCGAGCAGCTTCCCAACCCGCAACGCGTGCTCAAGGCCGCGCTCGAAACCATCGCCTGACCGCAACGATTCCACCATGGCCGAGATCATCGACATGCCGAAACTCAGCGACACCATGACGGTGGGCACGCTGGTCAAATGGCTGAAAAAGGAAGGCGATCCGGTCAAGACCGGCGACATGCTGGCCGAGGTCGAGACCGACAAGGCCACGATGGAGCTCGAAAGTTTCTTCGACGGCACGCTCCTGAAAATTTTCGCCGCCAACGGCGCGCAGGTTGCCATCGGCGAACCGCTCTGCGCGATCGGTAAACCCGGCGAGACGGTCGACGCGCCCGCGCACAAGCCCGCGCCCGCCGCGCCGACGGCTGAACCCGCGCCGGCTGACAAGGGAAAACCCGCCGCTGCCACGAACGCGAAAAACGAAGCCCAGTCCCGCCCCGCCCCAGTAGGGCAGGTCTCAGACCTGCCCCACCCCGCCGCACCGGCGCCGGCGCCCGCCCAGCCCACACCGCCGTCGACGTCGTCGGGTCGCATCAAGATTTCCCCCCTCGCCCGCAAGCTTGCTGCCGAGAAAAACATCGACCCCTCGCGGGTCCACGGCTCCGGTCCCGGCGGCCGCATCGTCCGCGCCGACATCCTCGCCGCCGAAAAGTCCGGCGCTTCGGGCGCCGCGGCGCCGTCGTCCCGCCTCGCCGGCTCCGGCCGAACTGGCCCGATCCAGGACGATCGCATCGTGCCCGCTTCCAACATGCGCGCCACGATCGCCAAGCGCCTGGTCGAGGCCAAGACGACGATTCCGCATTTCTATCTCGAAATCGAAGTCGACGCCGCACCGATGCTCGAGCTTCGCGCCCAGCTCAACACCGCGCTCGAGGCCGAAGGCGTGAAACTCTCCGTCAACGATTTCATCCTCAAGGCCGCCGCCGAGGCGCTGCGCCAGGTTCCCGCGGCGAACGCCTCGTGGGAGGGCGCCGGCATCCATTATCACGGGGCCGCGCACGTGTCGTTCGCCGTTGCCATCGAGGACGGATTGATCACGCCCGTCGTCCGGGACACGCACGCCAAATCCATTTTCCAGGTGAGCACCGAGGCCAGGTCGCTCGGGAAGCTCGCCAAGGACAAGAAACTCAAGCCCGAGCAATTTACCGGCGGCACATTCTGCGTTTCGAACCTCGGCATGATGGGCATCGATCGCTTCAGCGCGGTCATCAACCCGCCGAACGCGGCGATTCTCGCCGTCGGCGCGACGGTGAAGAAACCCGTCGTGAAGGATGACCGGATTGTCGTCGGTCAACGCGTGTCGCTCACGCTTTCGTGCGACCACCGCGTGGTCGACGGCGCGGTCGGCGCGCGATATCTCGCCGCGCTCCGGCAGCTCCTCGAGGCGCCGGCGCTGCTGTTGATCTGAGGCTGCCCGCGGCGCGTCGTCGACATCGCGACCAACCGACCGGAACACGGCTTCGCGCCAACGGCGCCGCGGTGGATCAAATAAATCCATGGCCGCCACCCGGTCCGTTCGCCGGCGCGGTTCGGGCACGGCAAGAGCCCTTTCGAATCAGTTAATCTCATTCGATTCCTCTTCATTGGTAGGGACGGCTCCCCGAGCCGTCCCTGCCTGGGATCTAAATCGAAAAGGCTGCGCGGCAGCCCAGTCCCGCGGCGGCGGTTTTCCGAATCCGCTTCAGGTATTTTCCGTGCCGCCCTCGGTTTCCGCCGGGTTGCACGGCAGCGAAAAATAAAACGTCGCGCCGCGCCCTTCCTCGCCTTCGGCCCAGACGCGGCCGCCGTGCCGGCGGATGATCCGTTGCACGTTCGCCAGCCCGACCCCCGTGCCTTCGAATTCGCTCTCGGAGTGCAGCCGCTGGAATACGCCGAACAGCCGGTCGGCATACTTGGGGTTGAACCCGGCGCCGTTGTCGCGCACGAACACGACGGCTTCCCCGTCCTTCCCCGGCAGCGTGCCGACCTCGATCGTCGCGTCCGCACGGTTGCGCGAATACTTGACCGCGTTGCCGAGCAGATTCGCGAACACCTGGTGCAGCATCGCCACGTCGCCGGTGACCTCGGGCAGTGTCGCGATCCGCCACTCGATCGTCCGTCCCGCCGTCTCGGACTGCAACTGCTGCAAGACCTCCTGCACGATGTTGCCGAGCCGCACCGGAATTTTTTTCAACGGCATCCGGCCGTGCCGCGAAAAGCTCAGGAGATCGTCGATCAGCCGGCCCATCCGCCGCGCGGACTCCGAGATCACGTTGATGTAACGGCGGGCTTTTTCGTCGAGCGTGCCTTTCGCGTGCGCCGTCAGCATGCTGGCGAAGCCGTCGATGTGCCGCAGCGGCGCGCGCAGGTCGTGCGAGACCGAGTAGGAAAACGCCTCGAGCTCCTTGTTCGCGCCTTCGAGTTGCGCCGTGCGTTCCTGCACGCGTTGCTCGAGCTGCTGGTTCAACGCCTGCAGTCGCGCCTCGCTCTCGCGCAGCGCGCCGTTTTGTTCGCCGATCTGCCCCAGCATGTCGTTGAACGCGTCGGTCAGGCGTCCGATTTCATCCCCGCCGTGCTTGACCGCCCGCACCGAGAAGTCGCGACGCTCCGAGATCGCCCGGGCTGTCTCCGCCAGCTCGAGGATTGGCTGCGAGATCCGCTTCTGCAGCAAATTCGAGAACACGAACGCCACCAGCAGGGAGCCGACAATCACGAGCAGCACGATCAGCCCGTAGAGCTGGAACCGCTCCCGCATTTCGCTCATGTCTGACCGGAGGAAAAGCGTGCCGAGCCGCCGGTCGTTGTGCGTCACCGGCTGGAACGAGGTCAGCCCCTCCAGGCCGATTTGATATCCGTCCGGTCCCGGTCTCGCCGGCAGCGCGCTGTCCGCCAGGGTGGCCGGATACTTCGTGAACAAGCCGCCCTGGGCGTTGTAGATCGCGGCGGCGACAATGTGTTTCTGCGCCTGCAGCGCGCCGAGGATCTCGCGCGCGTCGTCCGGGTTGTCGAACGCCAGCGCCGCCGTGCTGTTCGCCGCGACGATTTCCCCGATCGTGGAAAGGTTCTGCACCGTCGCGCGACGAAAGGTCAGGAACTCGTAGGCGAAAAAGGCGGCGCACGTGAACGCCAGCATCGCCGCGCTGGTGAGCAGGATCACCACGGTGAGTTTCCGGCGGATCGGGATGTCGCGAAATTTCATTGGGCTCCGGTGACGAGTTCGGCCGACCGCAGCAGTTTCGAGCTGATCGTCAGCCCGGCGTCCTTCGCCGCGTCCAGGTTGATGCGCAGCCGCACGTGGCTGTGTTCCATTACGAACCGGATGATGCCGCCGCGCCGCGCAAATCCCTCCCAATCGCAAACCGTCAGGATGCTCCGTCCATGCAGGTTCTCCGCCACCTGTTCCGCCCGCGGGCCCTCCGAGCCGCTCACGAAAAGGATGTGACAGGTCCGGATGTCGCTCACGCGCCGGAAACGCTGGACCACCAGCGGGTGCCCGTTGACCTTTTCGCCGCGCACTGCCTCGTCCAGGTAATTTCCAAACGGATCCTGTCCGAGCACGCCGATCACGAGCGGGCTTGTCGGGCTGTCAAACGCACTCGGCGGCCATTCGACGAACTGCGCGAAGTTATACAGGAACACCGCCTTGACCTGAAACTCGCGCGACAAATGAAACTCCGAGGCCTCCGCCGGCACCGGCGCGGTCAGCGCCGACGGCATCACGCCGATCGCGACTGCGATCTGCAATCGACGCAACCATCGCCAGTTCGTCTTTGTCACCCGTAGTGCCATGAGCTTGCCTAAATTTTTCGCTCTGTAACTAGCGAACGGCCAAGCGGCAATAAAGTCATAAGGCGTAAAGCTGCGGTAAAGCTGTCGCGGCGCGACACAAAAATGCCGGCCGTCAACTTACGCGTCGTCGCTTTCTTCGATGTGTTCATCTGCGTTGTGAATCATGCTTTGTCGCCCGCACGGCAATTGGCCGCGCCCTCGGCGCCTTGTCGCCCCGCGACTTACGCGCGGCGCCGGCGAACATCGCGACCGCCGGTCGCATTGGCCGCGGGCACGGCGACCGCTGTCCCGAAATGACTGACAGCAACCGCCGCGGTTTGCGCCCAACTTTAGCCTTCTGCGCGTCCTTTCGCGTCCGCCTCGATCCGCGCCGCGAGCGTGGTGAGCGTCGTCTTCACCCGCTGCTTCACCGCCGCAAGCTCCGCCGCGTTCGCGACCGGCTCGCGCGCGAAGAGATAAAACTTCATCTTCGGTTCCGTGCCGCTGCCGCGCGCGGCGAACGAGTAGCCGTTGGCCAGCGTCACGAAATAAAGGTCCTGCTTGGGGATCAGCTCGCCGTCCGCATCGTGAATGTCCTCGCGGCCGTAGTCCTCGAACTTCGTCACGGCCACGTCGCCGAACCGTTGCGGGGGATTCGCGCGATACGTTTCGAGTATGCGACGGATCTTCGCGTTCCCCGTCGCGCCTTCGTAATAGAGGTTGATCGTGCCTTCGAGATGGAACCCGTGCTTGAGAAACAGTTCGTCGAGATATTCCGGCACCGTGAGTCCGCGTGCCTTCACGCTCGCGCAGAGTTCCGCGAACATCAGGCACGCCGCATTTCCGTCCTTGTCGCGCAGGTAGTCGTTTGGCAGGTAGCCGTAGCTCTCCTCGCAGCCGAATGCGTAGAAGGTGCTGTGCTGCTGCAGGAGCTTCACGCGCTGCTCGAACGGCGTCGCGTCGTAGTCGAACCCCGGCCCCATCGCCGCGCGCAGCTTCTCCTCGTAGCCGCGCATCTTGGCCGCGATCCACTTGAACCCTGTCAGCGTCTTGATCACTTTCACGCCGTGCGCCGCGCCGATCGCGTCCTGCAATTGCGAGGTCACGAAGGTGTTCACGATGCACACGCGCGACGAGCCGCGCTCCGGCACCCAGCCGATTTCCTTGAACTTTTGCAGGCGGTAATCCGCCAGCAGCGCGCCGATCTGGTTGCCCGTGAGAAGCTCGAGCTCGCCCGCGCGATTCCGCACCGCGCAGCCCATCCGGTCCGCATCCGGATCGGTCGCCATCACCACGTCGGCGCCCACTTCGTTCGCCCGCGCGATCGCCCGGGCCAGGGCGGCGGGATTTTCCGGATTCGGCGACTTCACCGTCGGAAACCGCGCGTCGAATTCGAGCTGGCTCGGCACCGTGCTCACCGCGCAACCGGCCTTCGTGAGCAGCGGCACCGATTGCACCGCTCCGGTCCCGTGGATGTTCGTGTAGACGACCCCGAGCTTGATCTGCTTGAAAACATCCGCGTCGACCGCCGCCTTGGCCGCGACGGCGAAATACGCTTCGTCCGCGTCGTGTTTGAGCGTGGTCACGCCCGCGAGTTTCTTCGCCAGGAGCGGCCCGCAATCGCCGAGCGGCACCGCGTTCACCTCGGTCACGATGCCCTTGTCGTGCGGCGGCACCACCTGGCCGCCGTCGTCAAAGTAGGCCTTGAAGCCATTGTCATGGGGCGGATTGTGGCTCGCGGTGATCACCACGCCGGCATGCGCCTTCAGCCAGCGCACGCTGAAGCTGAGCTGCGGCGTCGAGCGCGGCCCCTCAAAGATAAAGGCCTCGCCGCCGAGCTGCGTCCACGCCGATGCGGCCAGCTCGCAGAAATGCCGCGAGAAGTGCCGCACGTCGTGCGCGATCACCAGTCGGGGCTTTCCCCGGGTTCCGCGCTGCTTCAGATAACCCGACGTATATCGAAACAATCCGATCGTCGCCCGGATCAGGGTGAAATCATTGAGCACGTTCGCGCCGATCGCCGCATGCTCCGGCGTCCCGCTCGGATTTGGCGAACCCGCCTCCGCGGCCGTGGTGAGCACCCCGATGGTCCGCCCGCGCATTCCGCCCGTGCCGAACTCCAGAAAACGGTAGAACCGGTCGTTCAGTTCGGCCCACGCTTCCTTCGTCACCAGTTCCTCGATGCTCGCCCGGGCCCAATCCGGCAGCGGCGCCGCCAGGAATACGGCCAGATTCTCCGCGGCGCTCGCGAGCAGTTGGCCGGTCCGGGCGGCGGCTTGGATGCGTTCAGACGTGGTCATGCGAAAAATAAAACCGGTTGCCCGCCCGCGCGCAATGCCGCGCCGCGAACATTCTCCGCGCGGTCAAACTCATTCGAGATACAGCCCGTCCGTCACCGCCGGTTTCGGCTCCCGCCGTCGCCACGCTGTCGCCAGCGAGGCGGCATCGTCCGCGAACAGCGGCGAAATCTCCACCGCCACATCCGGTCGGCCGGTTTTGTCGACTCCGAGCGCCGCGCCCGCCGCCTTCAGCCAGCGCGCAAACTGCCGCATCTGGTCGTCGCGCGACGTCTGCGGCGAGTCGACGCCCTCGGCGTTCTTCACCGGGGAAAAATCGTCCGCCCGCGCCGTCTCGATCACGACCGGATTCCGGGCGAAGGGCAGCGCGTCGAACACGAACATCTCGAATTTCACGCCGTTGGGTCTCTCCGGTTTCACCGGGTTTCCCACGTGGTCGATCGTCGTGATCTTCTTGTCCGCGCGGTGAAACGGCAGCGCACCCGCGCTCATCCCGTCTCCGCTATTTTTCTCTTTTTCCACCCCGCCGCCGGCCCCGGCCATCCGGCGCACGAATTCGCGATCGAGGACATGGATCGCGATGCTCCCCGCGAGATACCGCAGCCGGCCCTGCGGGTCGGTCTCGCGCTGCATCGCCGGCGGCAGGTCGGAATACTCGATGACGACCAGCCGCCCGTCCTGCGTGCAGAAATGCCCGAGTTTCTCCTCCGGGTAGGCCTTCGGCACCATCTTGCTCGACATCTCCGATCCGCGCAGTTGATGCCATCCGATGAACGCCGGGTCGATGCACCGGACCAGCGGATTATCGACCTGAAAATAGCTGATCATATCAACCCCTTCGCGCGCCATCAGCTCGAGCGCGCCGCTCCGCTCCAGCGCACGCAGCGAGCCGCCGTGTCCATCCGGCGACAGCGCGATGGCCCTCCGCGTCTCGAGCATGATTTTCCCCTCGAACGTCACCGCCGGCATCCGGCCCTGCCGGAAAAAATGCACGTGGCCGCGATCGAGCCCGAAGTGTTTTCGCTCCGTGAAGAATGCCTCGGTCGCCTCGTGGTTCGCGTGGCTCGTCATGATGAACCAATGCAGCGGCCGCCCGTAGCGTGTTCCCGCCGCGCGGATCTTTTCCGCGAAAACCTGGAAGAGCGGCTTGTGCTTCACCGGCGTCACCGGGAAGGTCCCCTTCGGCCCGTCGTAGCCGAGTCGCGTCCCCTGTCCGCCGGCGACCGTGAACGCCGCCACCCGCCCGCCGCGCAACGCCGCCTCGCCCGCCGCGCGCGCCTGGACCCAGGCATCCGCATCGCCGCCGTGTTCCGGCAGCGCCTCGTAAGGCGCGGGCGCCAGCCCCTCGAGTTTTGCGCCCGGCACATTCCCGCCGGCCAGCAGCGTGTGGGTCAGCCGCCCGATTTCAGCGAGATCGATCTCGCGGGCCTGTTCCAGCAGCCGTTGCTGCTCCACCGGGGTGAGCGTGTCGAAGAAGGAAAAAACCTGGGCCTGTCCGGCGCGTTGAAATTGTTCGATGATGGGATGCTGGGCCATGCCGTGCAAGGAAGCGGTTACTGGTCGAAACGAAAGATGAACTCGTCCGGCTTCGCATAGTGCAGTCGCTCCCGGATCACCTTCTCGACGTAGACCGGATCGGTGCGGAGGCGTTCGAGGGTTTTTTGTTGTTCCTGGAGTTTCGCCTCCAGTTCCGCCAGCTGCCGTCGCTGCCGCGCCTCGATGCCGCGCAGCCGGTCGTATTCCTGGTAGGCGTCCCAAAAATAGAGCGCCGAGCCCGCCCCCAGTGCGAGGAACAACAGGAAGTAGAGGCTGACGATCAGGCGGCGAAGATTCACGGCGACTCGCATCCCATCAACGGCGTCCGCATTTTCGCGCGCAATTCTTTTCGCCCCGGGTTCGCGCGGGTTTTTGGCGTGCGTTTTCCATCCACGGCTTCACCTTCGATTCCATCGAATCCCCATCGCGCGATGAGCCTCATCAACGACGCCCTGAAAAAGGCCCAGCGCCAGCGCCATGAGGAGCAAACCGTCGCCGCGACCGATGTCGTTGCCGGTGGCCAGGTGGAAAAACGCGGCCGGCCGATGTCGGCGCAACTGCTCATCGTTCTCGCCGCCGCCGGCATCGTGCTCGTCGTCGTTTCCGCGGTCATCACCGTCGTCCTCCTCAACCGCGCGCCCGCAACCCCGGTCGAGCAGGTCGCGGCGAAGCCCGCCCCCGCGCCCGTCGTCGACACGGCCAGCCCGGTGATTGTCGCTCCCGCACCCGTCGTGAATCCGCCGGCCGCCGCCAAGCCGGCGGAGCCCGCGGGGGAAAATCCTCCGCCGGCTTCCGTCGCCAAATTGCCGTCACCGGCCGCTCCGGTTTCCGCGCCACCTGCCACGGCGCCCGCGCCAAAGCCTGCCGGACCCGACGCCGGCAGCGCGGCATCGACGGCGCCGGTTGCATCCACGGCGGCTCCGGTCGCAGCGGCGCCCTCGAGCGCCGCGGCCGCCGCGCCATCCACGGGACCCGATTCGCGCATTCAGAGCTTCGTCGATTCGATTCGCGTGACCGGCATCCGCTCCTCGGGTGACGACAGCAAGGTCCTGATGAACGACCGCGTCTACCGGCTCAATGAGACGGTCGACGCGAATCTCCGGGTGAAACTCGTCAAGGTAACGCCCGACGCGATCTCGTTTTCCGACGCCAACGGCGTGATCTACGTCAAGCACTTCTGAGCGCCGCGCGCTCAGTAGGCCGATTTCGGCGGGGCGAAGATCTGCCACAGCGTCCGCGCCGCGATCTGCAGGTCGAGGCCGAGCGACCAGTGCGTGATGTAATGGACATCCCAGTAAAGCCGGCGGCCGAGCATCTCGCGCTCCAAAATTTCTCCGCGCAGCCCCATGCTTTGCGCGAGCCCGGTGATGCCGGGCTTCACGAGATGCCGCGTGCGGTAGGCCTTGGTCTGCTGCCGAAAATCCTCGTCGAGCATCGGCATGTAGGGCCGCGGCCCCACCACGCTCATCTCGCCGCGCAGCACGTTCCAGAATTGCGGAAACTCGTCCAGGCTGCGCCGCCGCATGAAACGCCCAAACGGGAAAATCCGCTCATCCGCCTCGCTCGCCTGCTGCGCCTCCGCCGCGGCGTCGGCCTCGCTCACGAACATCGATCGAAATTTCAGCATCGGAAACGGGTCGCCGCGCATCCCGCGCCGCGGCCGCACATGGAACAGCGGCCCGGGCGCCTGCCGCCGCTGCATCACCGCCACCCACGCGCACAGCGGCGCGAGCACGAACACCACGACCGGAACCGCCACCGCGAGGTCGAAGGTCCGCTTCAGGAGCCGGTTCAGCGGATCCTCCAGCGGTTCGTCCTGCAGCGTGTAATAGTGCCGGCCCTCCTCCGTCATCGGCACCAGCGGATGCGTGTAGCGTTCCTCGATGTTGTTGTGAATAAGCAGGCGGCAGCCGTGTTCCTGGCAGAGCGCGATGATTCCGCGAGCCTCCGCATCGGTCGCGGGGAATTCCAAGGCCACGACCTGCGCGACCTGGCGCTCGTCGAGCACCCGGGCAAGTTGGCCGAGCCCGCCCAGCCACGGCACATCCGCCGGCCGCGCCTCCAGCGGCGGCTCCTCGTCCGCCAGCACTCCCACCGGATGAATTCCCAGCGGCCGCTTGTTCACGATCCAGTCGTTCAACCGGGCAAACGAGTCCGGCCGCCCGATGAACACCGTCGGCAGCCGGTTGCCCTTTTGAAACACCACCCGCGCCAGCATCTGCGGCAGTCGCGCGTTGAGAATCGTCAACCCGACCCAGCCCCACACCAGGAACGTGCCCAGAAACAACCGGCTGATGCTCCGGTCCTGCGTCGCGAACATCATCGTGAACGTCAGCAGCGACATCAACATCGCTTGCCGCGCCGCCAGCCGGGCCGCGTCGGTCCAGTTCAACACATGGAATCGCGCCGCCAGTCGCGCGAGATCCCGCGCCGACAGTACCATGCCGCCCACCATGCACAGGAAATACGGCAGCAGGTTCACCTCGCGGTTCAGGTGCACGAACGGAACATGGTAAACGATGTTCGCATACACCCAGAAGAATACGCCGACGAACAGCGTCGTCGCCGCCAGGTGCAGATTGGCCAGGCCGCGCGCCCGGGTCGTAATCATCCCCGCCTTATGCCGGCGCCCGCCGCCGCACGCAAGCCGCCGCACCGCCGCCGGACTGTTCCCGCCGGGCCGGCGAACCGCTCCGATCCGAACCGGCCTTCCATTCCCCCGCCGTATGTGCCAAGTCCAAATCCAGCCCACCTGGTTAGCTTGCCCCGCCCGCGCCGCCGCTCGCGAGGTTGTCATATAATGTATGACAAACCCGGCGCCGCCTTTTCGGGCTTCGCTCGCGCGAATGCAGCGCTCACCAAGTTTCGACTCAACGCCGCTTCGCGAAATGCGCCTGCACTTCCGCCAGCGTCCGCGTGTTCAACACGTCGTCTTTCGTCAGCCAGCCTTTGCGCGCGGCGTTGACGCCCGCCCGCACGTGCGCCAGCCCCGCGGTCTCGTGCGCGTCGGGATTGATCGCGCAGCGCAGGCCGCGATCGCGCGCCTTGCGCCACAACCGCCAGTCCATGTCCAGCCGCCACGGACTCGCGTTCAACTCGATGATCACGCCGTGCGCGATCGCCGCATCGATGACCTTGCCCGCATCGACCCGGTAGCCTTCGCGCCGCAACAACAGCCGCCCCGTGAGGTGCCCGAGCATCGTCGTCCGCGGATGCTCGACCGCGCGAACGATGCGCGCCGTCATCGTCGCCTCGTCCTGGTTGAAAACGTTGTGCACCGACGCGACCACATAATCGAGCCTCGCCAGGACCGCGTCGTCGAAATCGAGCCGCCCGTCCGGCAGGATGTCGCATTCCGTTCCGGCAAACACGTGCGTCTTGAAGCGCTTCGCCGCGTTCACCGCCGCGATGTCCTCCACCTGCTTGAGCAGCCGCTCCTCGTTCAACCCGTTCGCCTGGAAACTTCCCTTCGAATGGTCCGCCACTCCGAAATAATCCCAGCCCATCGCCTCCGCCGCCGCGACCATCTCCGCGAGCGTGTTCCGCCCGTCCGACGCCGTCGTGTGACAGTGAAAAACCCCGCGCAAATCCCCCGCCTCGATCAAGTGCGGCAACCCGCCTTTTTCCGCCGCTTCGATTTCGCCCAACCCTTCCCGCAGCTCCGGTGGAATGAAACCCAGCCCCAGCGCCGCGAACAATTGCTCCTCCGTCTCCGCCTTCACGCTTTTCCCCAGCGCCGCCGCCTCCTTCACCGTCCCTCTTTCCCTTCGTCCTTCTCCCTTCTCCTTGCTCCCTTCTCCCGACCCCGGATCCGTCGGAGCCGGCGTCAATCCCCACTCGCTCAAGCTCAGCCCGCGCGCCAGCGCCCGCTGGCGCATCTGAACATTGTGATCCTTCGAGCCGGTGAAATGATGCAGCGCAAACGCGAACTGCTCCGCCGGCACGATCCGCAAGTCCGCCTGCAGCCCGCTTTCGAAGCGCACGCTCGCCTTCGTCTCTCCTTTTGCGGTGACCTCCTTCACGCCTGGCTGGGTGACAAACCACTCCACCACCGGCGTCACCTCGCGCCCCGCCACGATGAAATCGAGATCGCCCACGGTCTCCAATCCGCGACGCAAACTTCCCGCCGCCTCCGCCCGCGTCACCGCCGGCAGCGCCCGCAGTCCCGCGACGATCGGCTCCGCCGTCTCCCACGCCTCCCACCACAAATGCCGGCGGCCATAGGCTTCGCGATTCTTGATTCCCGCGAGCAGCTTTTCCTGTGTCTTCGGGCCGAACCCCTCCAGCGCCGCCACCCGGCCGTCGACACACGCCGCCGTCAGGTCCGCGATGCTTCCCACGCCCAGCTTCTCGTGCAGCACCTTGATTTTCCGCGGACCCAGGCTCGGAATTTCCAGCAATTCCACCAGGCCGGGCGCGACCGCCGCCTTCAGTTTCTCGAAAAACTCCAGCCGGCCCGTCGTGTGCAACTCCGCGATTTTTTTCGCGAGCGCGTCGCCGATGCCTTTCACCGTCTGCAATTCGCCCGCCGCGACCAGCCGCGCGAGTTCCGCCTCCTCCAATCCTTCCAGTGTCCGCGCCCCCGTCTGATACGCGCGCACCTTGAACGGATTCTCCCCCTGCAACTCGAGCAGCAGCGCGATCTCCGTCAGCACGTCGGCGATTTCGTTCTTGGTCATCGGAAGTAGCCGTAGGCCATAACCGGTAAGCGTTAAACTTTTTTCGCAACCTGCGCGGGCAATTGTCGCCTCTCTCGACTCTGGACTCCCGGCGCCCGGCTGCTTCAGATTCCGCCATGCCCTTCAACTACGCCCGCACCGTCCGTTTCGCCGACACCGATGCAGCCGGCGTCGTCTTTTTCGCCAACTACTTCGCGATCTGCCACGAAGCCTACGAGGAATCGCTGGCCGCCGCCGGCATCGACCTGAATGCCTTCTTTCGCGACACCGGCGTCATCATCCCCATCACCAAGAGCGAAGCCGAATACCTCCGTCCGCTTCGTCCCGGCGACAAACTTCGCGTCACCGTCACCCCCGAGCCGCTCACCGACCAATCCTTCGCGCTCCGCTTCGAAGTCTTCAAACTCGGCCCGCCGGAAAAACTCGCCTCTCGCCTCCGCACCGAGCACGTCGCCACTTCGCCGGAAAAACGTTCCCGCGTTCCCCTGCCGCCCGCCATCGCCGCGTGGCTTCACCAGTCCTGACGTCCGCTCCGCGTCTCACCCGGAATTCGCTGTGTGAGCAGCGGGACCACTCGTCTTCTGGCGTTTTGCCGGCAAATCAGCTCCGCACCCGGCGGATCAGCTCCACCCGATTCACCTTTCCCTGCGCCGTCCGCGGCCAGTCCGCGATCGCCACGAAGCGCTTGGGCCGCTGAAACGCCGGCAGCGATTCCTCGAGCGCGTCCGTCACTGCCTCAAAATTTGGTTTCGACTCCGCCGGATAGCAGGCCACGACCGCCTCGCCCCATTCCGCATCCGCCACGCCAACCACGGCGACGTCAACAAACTCGCCCGTCGCCCGCAACGCCGCCTCGACGTCCGCCGGCTGCACCTTCTTGCCGCCCGTGATGATCACCGCATCGCGCCGTCCCAGCACGTGCAGAAACCCGTGCCCGTCGATCCGCCCGAGGTCCTCCGTCGCAAAAACCCGCGCCGTGCTCGTCGCCGGAAAATACCCGCGAAACACCGACGCGCCCTTGATCGCAATCACCCCACCGGCATCCACCGACAATCGCGCGTGCGGCATCGTCCTTCCCGAGTTTCTCCCGCCCGCGAGAAATTCCTCCGGCTTCAACGCCGCCACCATCGCCGCCGTCTCCGTCATCCCATAGCCCGGCGACAGACGCAGTTCCGCCGCCGCCGCGGATTCCGCCAGTCCCGCCCACATCGGCCCGCCGCCCACGAAAATGGTTCGAAACCGCCGCAGCCACGCCGTCGCCTCCGTCGACGCGACCAACCGCTGCAGTTGCGTCGGCACGAGCGAAATCACCCATCCATCCGCGCGCACCGGCAGTTCGGGCCGATCCCCTGCCTCGAGCCGCTTCCAATCCCAAGCGCGATGCTCGCCGCCCGTCGCCGCGCACCGCACCCGCGCCATCAACCCGCTCACATGAAACGCCGGCAACACGTCAACCGCGTTCACGCGCGCCATCCCAAAAAATTCGCAGAACCCGCGCACCGCCGCACCGAGCGTCCTCTCGTCGTGCCGCGCCCACTTGACCCGCCCGCCGCTCCCGCCCGTCGCAATGCACAGCCAGCCCTCGTCGGCTCCGTCCTCCAGGTCTCCCGTCGAAACTGCGTTGTCATATAATGTATGACAATCGCCGCGCGCCGCCTCCGACGACGGATCGCACATGAACACGAAACCGCCGCGCTCCGTCGCACAGCCCGTCGCGTGCAACGCCGTCATCAACTCAGCACGTTCCATGCGGCCTCCACATCGATTCGTTTCAAGTCCTCACGACGCAGGAATGGCGCCGCCGCCGGACCGTCCAGGCGTGGGTCCGCGAACAGCGGCCAGACGCCAAAACCCAGCGCACGCCTTTCCCCCGGCCACACGAACGCTCGTCGCAGTGCCGCCCTGGCCCCGACCGCGGTTTCCAGCGCCGACGAAAACACCACCTTTGCTTTTGCCGTCGCGAGCCGCGCAAGCGTCGCGTCGAGGTCCGCGTGCAGCGAGGGTTTGATCACGAAAACGCCCGGCCAGCCCCGTCCCAGCCATCGCTCCACGTCGGCGTCGCCCGCCACCGATTCGTCGAGCGCGAGCGGCGTCGGAAAATCAGCCGCCAGCCCGAGCAAAAGGTCCTCCGCTCGGCCGCGGGATTTTTCTGCCACCGCCGCAGCAAACGCGGATGCTTCGGCAAAGCACGGCTGCTCCACAAACTCCACCGGCCGCTCCGCACACCGCTCCAGCCACCGCTCCGCGTGGCGGCGATCCCACGCGCCATTCGCATCGAGCCGCAGCTTCGCTCCTGACGGCAACGCCGCGCACACGTCGTCGAACAGCGCCAGCTCGTCCGCCAGGTCACCGACGCCGACCTTCCACTTGAAAGTTCTGAACCCAGCCTCGCCCTTGCCTTGAATCTCCGCAATGGCCCGCCGCCCCGCGGGCACGAGTGCCGCGACCGGCAGGTAGGGCGGGACCTCAGCCGGCCCTTCACTCATCTCATCCGCATTCGCCCGTCCAATTTCCGCCAGCGCCGCCGCCAGGGCATTTCGCAGACAGCCGAGTCTCCTTGGAACACGCTCAATCACGTCCACCTCGACGCCTGCGCCAAAATTTCCGCACGCGCTTGCGATCTCCTCCACCTCGCCTCCGCCAAATCCGGCCAGCGGCGCCGCTTCGCCCAGACCTGTTCGACTGTCCCGCTCCAGCCGGACGATGACGCCTTCACGTTCGGTCATCACCGCTCGCGATGTCCTCACCGGCGCTTTCAGCGGCAGTCGATATCGGCGAAACTCAAATCGATAAGTCATGGCGACGCGCTCAACAGGACCCCGGCCACGCCGGGAAATCAATCTCTCCTCTCCCGTTCGCCCGCGTCCATCATTCGTTTTTAAAAATACCGTTGCCCTTTCCGCCGCCCGCATTATTTCGTTCCCGGCAACTCATGACGAAGGTTGCCACGACCACCACCACCGCCGCGGACCGCGAATTCTACCTTCCGGCCGACGCGTTCTTCCGCACCAACCGCCCGCTGGCGCTGACGTTCGACGATGTGTCGCTCGCCACGCTCTATTCGGAAATCCTGCCGAAGGATGCCGACGCGTCGACGGCGCTGAGCGATGAGTTGCGGCTCCAGATTCCGGTGATCTCGTCCGACATGGACACCGTCACCGAGTCGCGCATGGCGATCGCCATGGCTCTCAACGGTGGCCTCGGCCTGATTCATTACAACATGCCTTCGCGCGAGCAGGTGAAGGAAGTCGCCCGCGTGAAGCGCCATATTCACGGCCTGATCCAGGATCCGATCACCGTCGGGCCCGATCTGCTCATCGGCGATGTGCTCGCGCTCATCGAGTCGCGCCGGTTCTCCTTCTCGACCTTCCCCGTCGTCGATGCCGCCGGCAAACTCGTCGGCCTGCTCTCCGGCAATGTCGTCAAGGAACGTTACAAAACCAAATTGGTGACCGACGTGATGACGCCGCGCGCCCAGCTCATCACGGAAAAGCAACGCGCCGTCGCCCGCGACCCGATCAAGGCCGCGGACCGGTTCTTCACGTCCCACGTCGGCATCAACAAGATGCTCGTCGTCGACGACGCCGACCACCTCCGCGGCCTTGTCACCGCTTCCGATGTCGAGCGCATCACCGCCGAGGCGAAATCGCACCGCAAGCCGGCCCGCGACCAGGATTTCCGCCTCGTCGTGGGCGCCGCGCTTTCCACCGTGCGCCGTCCCGACGGCGAACTCGATCGCGACAAGATTCTCGAGCATGTCGGCGATCTGGTCGCCGAACACGTCGACTGCGTCGCCGTCTCCACGGCGCACGGCCACACCGCCGGCGTCGGCGCGGTCGTCAAACTCATCCGTGGCGCATTCAAGGACCTCACGGTCATCGCCGGCAACGTCACCAGCGCCTCCGGTGTCTCGTTCCTCGCCGAGTGCGGCGCCAACGCCATCAAGATCGGCCAGGGCCCCGGATCGATCTGCACCACGCGCATCGTCGCGGGCGTCGGCATCCCGCAGCTCACCGCGCTTTACGTCGCCAGCACCGCCGCGAAGAAAACCGGCGTGCGCCTCATCGCCGACGGCGGCATCACCAAATCGGGCGACATCGTCAAGGCGCTCACGCTGGCCGATGCCGTCATCTGCGGCAGCCTCCTCGCCGGCTGCCGCGAAGCCCCCGGCGAAATCCTCGAAATCGGCGGCAAGGTCTACAAACAATACCGCGGCATGGGCAGCCTTGCCGCGATGAAGGCCGGCAGCGCCGCCCGCTACGGCCACGACAAGGCCGACACCGCGCGCAAGGTCGCCGCCGAAGGCATCGAGGCGCTCAAGGAAGTTTCCGGCTCGGTCGACGACGTTCTCGGCAACCTCATCGGCGGCGTCCAATCCGGCATGGGTTACCTCGGCGCCGCGAACCTCGCGCAACTACGCGCCAACGCCCGGTTCACCCGCGTCAGCCCCGCTGGCCAGAAGGAAGCCGCCCCGCACGACATCGTCGAGGTCTCCACCCGCGCCACCAACGCCTGAGCTTCCTCCGCTCGCGCCAGAGGTTCTTCCGCGCCCGTCCGAGGGTCCTCCCTCGCCCGGCTTTGTCATATAATGTATGACAATTCACCCCGCGCGTCCGCCCGACACCCGCCCGCACCTCGCTGGATTTGCGGCACAGGCGCGCAACCTGGACCCCAATTTTCACCCCGCGGATGAAAGTTTTGAGAGGCCTGTTCCGCTCTGGCCATTTGTCATATAATGTATGACAATCTCCGCGTTCCTTGGGAAAACACCATGAGTCACCTCGAACATCCCCGTCTTCGCGCGATCGAGCCGCTGGCCGTTGCCCTCGACAGCGCCGCTTCCGCCGCCGTCCGCGCCGGCAAAAAGGCCGTGCGCCGCCCACACCGCCGCGCCGGCGGAACGCTCACACCGGGCGTCGAGACGCCGCTCTGGAACGAGCTTGCTGCCGAATGCGCCGCTCATCTTGCGAAGCGTGGCGACAAGGTTGGCCTCGCCCGCGTTCTCGGCCTGCCGCGCCAGCGCGTCCATCAACTTCTCGTCGCGCGCTCCGCCTGCCCCGACGCCGAGCGGACCCTTCAGCTCCTCGTCTGGCTTTCCCAGCAGCGGCCAGGCCGAGATTCGTCCTGATGCGATCCACCCCGGTGACGGATCGCCCGCCCGCGCGGCCCGCGTTCAAAAGAGCTCGCCTTGCTTCGGCGGGGGCTTCGGCGCCGCTTGTTTGAACAGGGCTTTCAGCGCGAGCGCCGTCCTCGGCGCAAAATCGCGAAAGTGATTATTTGCCACGACGCGCACATCGGCGGCTTTCGCCGCGAGCCGTCCGATTCGTTCCGCGATTCCCTCGAGTTCGCCGGTCTGGTAAAGGTAATCGTGTCGTGCCGCGCCCTTCGCGGTAAACCAGTTTGGGTTTCGCCCGTGTAAACGCAGGTAGGCCAGCCGCGGGTTGGTGACTTCGTCGAGCGGCGGCATGATCGGCGAATCTTCGATCCGCGGCATGTCGACCGCGACCCACACCAGCTCACGCCGGAGAAAATATTCGCGCGTGCTCTCGTGGCGCTCGTGATCGACCCAGGCGTTGTGCCGCAGCTCCACCGCGAGTGCATGCGGCCGCAGCGCCTCGCACACCGGATCGATTTCCTCCAGCCGGTGCCGCCGCGGCTCGAAACCCGGCTCCAGCACGAGCAGAAACACACCCAGTTTTCCCGCCGCGATGATCGGCTGCACGCCGTCGAGAAACCGCGGCATCAGCCCGCGCCGCATCGCGTCAAGCGGATCGCGCGAAAAATCCCGCACCAGTCGCACGTCGAAAACGAAGCCCGCGGGCGTCTGCCGCTCCCATCCGCTGATTCGTTCGCGGGACTGGATCGCGTGGGCCGTCGCGTTCAATTCGACGTGACCGAAAAAGTCCGGGTAAACCGTCAGCCGCTCCTTCTTGTCCAGCGCGCGCGGATAGAGCACGCCGGCATAATCGTCGTCCGCCCAGCTCCCGATTCCAATCTGGATGCCCATCGTCCGCACTTTCGCCGCCCTCGCCGCCCGGTTCAACCGCGACATTCGCGTCAGCGCGCTTTTTCTGTTTGCCCCGATTCGCCGGCTCGCGTTTTGACTTCCCGGCAACAGGGGTCCTTCGGCTTCGGTTGCGCGCTCCCAGCAACCATGTCTCTCCTCCCATTTTCGAGCCAGTTGATCGCTGATGTCGGCATTTCCCTCGGCGACGAGGGCAAGGGCCGGCTGATTCCCGAGATCGCCGACGAACTTCGCGGCACGCCGCACGCCGTCTCGATGGTCCTCAAGGTCAACGGCGGCGCCAACTCCGGCCACACCGCCGGCGGCATCAAGCTCAACCTCCTGCCCGCCGGCGTCGTCCTGCCGGACCTCGCGCACCTCTGCATCGGCAGCGGCGTCGTCGCCGACCCGCGCAAGATCTGGTGGGAAACCCGTCCGCTCGAGCACAAGGGCTACGCGATCCTCCCGCGGCTGCTGATCGACGAGCGCACGATGGTCTCCGACCTCACGCACCGCCTGCTCGACCTCGCGTGGGAGGACTACCGCACCAATGTCCTGGGCGAGGAGCCGCGCGGTTCCACCGGCCGCGGCATCTCGCCCGCTTACGGCGAGGAAACCGGTCACTGGCAGATCACCTTCTCCGATTTTCTCGCGGGCCCGAACTACTTCGCCCGCAAGCTCGCCCAGCGCGCCGACCGCGCCCTGCGCACGATCCAGCATGTTTGCCGCGTGTCGCCGGAAACATTTTCCGGATTCTTCGACAAGCTTACCGCGGCCGAGCAGCGCGCCAACGCCGAGGCGATCGACGCCGGGATTTTCCCGAAATCCGAATTCGACTTCGCCCGGTTTCGCGGCGCCGAACCGTACACGCTCAATCTGCCGGTGCTCACCGAAACGTATTGGACCGCCGGCACCGCCCTCGCAAAAAACATCGGCGAACTGCGCGAGCTCATTCTGCGCGAGCTCCGCGCCGGCCGCAGCATCATCGGCGAATTCGGCCAGGCCTACTGGCTCGACAAGCGCCAGGGGTTCTCCCCAAACCTCACCGCCTCGCACACGTTCACGCCGGAGTTCTTCGAGAGCGCCGGCATTCCCGTGCAGCGCATCCACACCTTCGGCGTCGCCAAGGCCTACGACACGAAGGTCGGCACGCACACGTTCATCACGCAGATGGACGATGCCCATCCCCTCGCCCGGAAATTGAAGCAGCTCGAGTTCGGCGCCACCACCGGCCGCCAGCGCATGGTCGGCTGGTTCGACGCGGTCGAGAAAGGCGACGCGCTGCGCTACGGCGGTTTTCAGGACCTGATGCTCAACAAGTCCGACGCGCTCACGCACGGCGGCGACTGGCGCGGCGACCTTCAAATCTGCGTCGCCTACGAGGGCCCCGACGGCCGTCGCGTCACTCACGTCCCGCGCAACGAAGCCGTCCGCAAAACGCTGCGTCCCGTCTACACCTCTCATCCCGGCTGGTCCGAGGACATCTCGCAGGTTCGCCGTTTCGCCGATCTGCCCGCCAACACCCGGCGCTACGTGGCCGCGATGATGAAGAGCATTCTTGACGTCGCCTACGCCGGCGAACCGCGTCCCGCCGCCGACAAGCTGCCCAACCTCCGCTATCTCGGCGTCGGCCCCGCGCAATCGCAGATCATCAAGGACGTTCCCGCGACCGCCGAGCTGATCAACCTGCTGTAGGGCGGGGTCTCCCGACCCCGCCGCTCGCCCGCCGCCTTCCATCTTCCCCGGCCGCCCTGCGCACCGCCTCCCCCGTCCGCCGCGCCTCCAATCTCAGTCCTTCGCGACGGAGCGTTTCTTCACGAACAGCGCGAGGAGCAGTTCGTGCAGCCGTTCGCGCAGCTGCGTCCGTGGCACGATCTGGTCAACCAATCCGTGCTTCAGCAAAAACTCCGCGGTTTGAAATCCCGGCGGCAGGGTCTGCTTCGTCGTGTCCTTGATCACGCGCGGCCCGGCAAAGCCGATCAGCGCGCCTGGTTCCGCGATGATGACGTCGCCCAGCGTCGCGTAGCTCGCCGAGACCCCGCCGGTCGTCGGATGCGTCAGCACGGAAATATACGGCAGCTTCGCCTCGGCGAGGCGTCCCAGCGCGGCGCTCGTCTTGGCCATCTGCATGAGCGAAAGGATGCCTTCCTGCATCCGCGCTCCGCCCGACGTGCTGAAAATGATGCACGGAATCTTCCGCGCGATCGCCGTCTCGATCGCCCGCGTGATCTTCTCGCCCGCCGCCGAGCCGAGCGTTCCGCCGCAGAACCGAAAATCCATCACCGCCAGCGACACGTCGATCCCGTGGATCTTCGCCGTGCCCGTGATCACCGCCTCGGGCAGCCCGCTGTCCTTTTCGTATTTCTTGATGCGCGCGGGATACGGCGCCGAGTCGACGAAGTTCAGCGGATCGCCCGACTTCACGTCCGCACCGGTCTCGGTGAATGAATCCTTGTCGACAAGGTTCGCGATCCGTTCGCGCGCGCCGATCGGGAAATGATGCCCGCTCTTCGGCACGACCATCTGGTTGTCGGCGATCTCCTTGGTGAAAACCGTTTCACCCGTCGTCGGATCCTTCGTGTAGAGCCCTTGCGGAATCTCCTTCTTGCGCGTGCGTCGGACCGTGTAGGTCGGCTTGTCGAAATGAGTCATGATGCGTCAGCCGTGGCCGAAAGTGACGACGTCCAGGTTCACCGCGCCCGCCCGTCGCAACGCGATGGCGCAGCTGTTGAGGGTGGAACCGGTGGTGAAAACGTCGTCAACCAGGACATAATGTCGGGCCGCACTTATGCGCGCGTCCGCCGCCACTGCAAAGGCATTTTTCAGGTTCGCCTGCCGCGCCCGGCGATCGTGGTGCGTCTGCGAAACGGTGTCGGCGGTCCGCCGCAACAACAACTCCACGCCGGCCCCGCCGCCCGCGCTCCGCTCCAGCGCCGCGGCGATCAGCTCGCTCTGGTTGTAGCCACGCTCGCGCAGCTTGCGCGCGTGCAGCGGCACCGGCACGAGGATCGCGCCGCTTGCCAGCTCGAGCACGCCCGGCGACCGCCGGAAGATCGCCTCCATGTCCTCCACCACGTGCAGCCCGCGGTGATATTTCAACTCGTGCACCAGCGCCCGCCCCGCCCCTTTCAGCAGCACCGCCGTGCGCCCTTCGCGAAACGCTGGCACGAGACCCTCGCAGTGCGGACACATCCGCTCGCCCTCGACGACGCCGTAAAACGGATGTCCGCAGGTCGAGCAATGCGGCGCCCTCACGTAGTCGAGAAGCCCGGCGCATTTGGCGCACAGATGCCGAAACTCCCCGCCGCTTGCGACGAGGCCGCGGCAATTCACGCACACCGGCGGAAACACCACGTCGCCCAGCCCACGCACAAATTCCGCCACGGTCTTCATCCCGCATTCCCGGCCTGCCGCCGCCCGTCGTCGGTTTCTTTCGCCGTCGCGTAAAACACCTTCATCAAAAACAATCCCTGCGACGGCGCCGTCGCCACCGCCGCCGTCCGCTCCTTCGCCGCGAGAATTTCCGCGACTTGCGCGCGCGTCACCTTGCCCTCGCCTGCGGCGACGACCACGCCTACGAGGCTTCGCACCATCTTGTAAAGGAATCCGTCCGCCTCCGCCACGATCCGCACCATCCGTCCCCGCCGGGTCACATCGAGCCGCCGCAGATCGCGCACCGTGTCCTCTCGCGCCGGGCCATTCAACGCCGTGAACGCACGAAAATCATGCCGCCCGCACAGCACCGTTGCCGCGGCCCGCATCGCCGCCACATCGAGCGGCCGAAACACCGCCCAGCAATACGGCCGCGTGAACGGATCCGGATCGCCCAAGTGGACTCGATATTCGTAGCGCTTTCCGGAGGTCTGAAACCGCGCGTGAAAATCCGCCGCGGCGGCGCGGAGCGATTTGATCTGGATCGCCGCCGGCAGGCCGATGCGCAAAGCCGTCAGCAGCTTTTCCGGCGCATGCCGCCACTCCGCATCGAAATGAAACACCTGGCCGAGCGCGTGCACGCCCGCATCGGTCCGTCCGCTGCCGTGAATCCGCACGGGAGCGCCCAGGATCTTCGCCAATCGCGCCTCGATCACATCCTGCACCGATCTCGCGTTCGCCTGGCTTTGCCAGCCCGCGAAGTGACCGCCGTCGTAGGCGCAGACGCATTTCCACCGCCGCCCGCTCATGGAAGCTCCGCCTCCGGCGGCGGCAGAATCTGGTTCAAGTAGTCCTGCAGGATCAGCGTCGCGGCCCGCGAGTCCACCACGCCGCTGGCCCGCACCTCCCGCCGCTTCGCCTTCGCGATCGTCGCTTCCGCCTCGTAGCTCGTCAGCCGCTCATCGACGAGATGCACCGGCACGCCCAGCTGCGCCCGCAGTTTCTCCGCGACGACCTCCGCTTCGCGCGCTTTCGGGCCCGCGGTGTCGTCCATGTTTAACGGATGCCCCAGCACGATCGCCGTGACTTTCCGCTCGCGGGCGACGTCGAGCAACGCCGCCCAGCGCTTCGCCGCGTCGCTCTCGACGATTACCGGCAGCGGAACCGCCACGCCGAGTTCGTCGCCGAACGCCACGCCGATCCGGCGCGTGCCGTAGTCGATTCCGAGAAAACGCATCGCCCGATTCCCGCGCCGCGGCCGGCCGGGCGCAATTTCATTTGCGGGTGCACCCGCCGCCCGCGACATTCCGGCGATGCCCGACCCGCTGCCCGAACTCTCGCCTGCCGAGCTGTCGCGCTACTCGCGGCACATCCTCCTCGGCGAACTCGGTGTCGAAGGCCAGCGACGCCTCGCCGCCGCGCGCATCCTGGTGATCGGCGCCGGCGGTCTCGGCAGCCCCGCCGCGCTCTACCTCGCCGCCGCCGGCATCGGCACGATCGGCATTGCGGATCTCGACACCGTGGAGACGCACAATCTCCAGCGGCAGCTCCTTCACGACACGGCCTCCGTCGGCGAAACGAAAGTCACCTCCGCCTCCCGCCGGCTGCGCGCGCTCAACCCGCATGTCCGCGTCGTCGAGCACGTCCATGGCATTGGCGCGAACAACGCCGTCGAAATCTTTTCCGCTTACGACGTGATCGTTGACGGCACCGACAATTTTTCCGCGCGCTACCTCAACAACGACGCCGCGCACTTCGCGCATCGCCCGCTCGTGTTTGGCAGCGTGTTCAAGTTCGAGGGCCAGCTATCGGTGTTCGACACCGCCCGCGGCGGCCCCTGCTACCGCTGCCTTTTCCCCGAACCGCCCGCCGCCGGCAGCGTGCCGGGTTGCGGCGAGGCCGGTGTGCTCGGCGCGCTGTGCGGCGTCATCGGCAGCCTGCAGGCGCTCGAGGCGATCAAGCTCGCCGCCGCGATCGGCGAGCCCCTGGTCGGCCGGTTGCTCACTTACAACGCGCTTTCGCAACGGTTCGAGACGCTCGCTTTCGCTCGCAATTCCACGTGCCCGCTCTGCG
>DASZPP010000314.1:0-7842 GCA_035549975.1 Opitutus sp. | reverse complement strand
CGGCAACCGGCGGCGCCGATCCCGTGCGCGGCGCGCGGGCGGGGACGGGCACCGGTCCGGTGACGCGAGCTGACGCCGGGGCCGCGGATACCCGCGACGCCAGCATCGGCGCCAGCAACTCGGCGAGCAGGCGCGCGTCGGCCACGCGCTCGTCCTCGACGGCGAGGAGCGCGGACTCGTCGACATCGGCGTAGGCCTCGCGCGCCGCGGTGAGCGCGGCGGCCAGATCGGAATTCTCGAGTTGTGCCGCCTCGCCGGCGCGACCGACCGCACGGAGTTCGCAGATGCGCCGGTAAATCCGGCGCACGGCCTCCCACGGTGGCGACTCGATCGAAAGTTGAATTAGTCCGGGCACCCCTGCGCGGTTCAAGATGTGTCGCTAGACCGGAGCGCTGCGCGAGTGTTGCGTCGAAAAATTTCGGCGAATCGTGCTATTTGCGGGACGCGGGCGGCGCCTCGCGATGCATGAAAATGACCGGATGATCGCGGTAGCGCACGAAGTAGATCGCGGTCAACGCGATCGCGCCGACGAGGAACAGCACGATCGCGGCGAAGATGCATCCGCGCCGCGCGGAGTCGGCGGCGACGGTCGGGCTTGAAGGCGGCAGACCGACGGTGGTTTCGAGCGAAAGTGAGGATTCGGACGGTGAACCGGCGGCGGGGAGGAATGGTGTGCGCTCGCGGGGTGAGGGCGCCCCGCCTCCACCTTGATGGTCGCGAGGCGGAGGAGCGCCAACTCCGGTCGCGGCGGCGATTTCATTTTCGAGCCACGCGAGGTGATCCCGCACGATCGCGCGCTGGCGCTGGAGTTCGGCGAGGCGGTCGGGATCCACGTGGTGATGATCGCGCGGTGGAAGACGAGCGGCAAACAAAGAAAGGCTGGCGCCGGCGCTCGCGTTCCGCTGCCGAGCGTCGCGCAGCGGAGAGAGCGCGTGGGTGCCGGCCGAATTCTTTGTTTCAGCAATCCGGGCGGGGAAAATAAAAACGCCGCGCGAAAGGCGCGGCGCGAGGAAAAAACGGCGGTCGCAGACCGCCGCTACAAAGCGAGGCGTCAGCTCGTGACGACTTCGACGCGGCGGTGCGGCTTGTCGAATTTCACGACGCCGTCCTTGAGCGCGAAGAGCGTCCAGTCGCGGCCGGTGCCGACATTGCGGCCGGCGTGGAGCTTGGTGCCGCGCTGGCGGACGAGGATCGTGCCGGCGAGGACCTCCTGGCCGCCAAAGCGTTTCACGCCGAGCCGCTTCGAGTGGCTCTCGCGGCCGTTGGACGATGTTCCCTGACCTGTTTTATGCGCCATGGCGGTGGTTCCTTATGCTTTGATCGATTCGATCTTGATGACGGAGAGCTCCTGGCGATGCCCGCGTTTGCGCTCCATTCCCTTGCGCTTCTTTTTCTTGAAGACGATGACCTTTTCGCCGCGCTTGTTCTCGAGGATTTTCGCCGAGACGATCGCGCCGGCGAGCGTGGGCGTGCCGACTTTGAAACTGTCGCCTTCACCCGTGGCGAGGACTTCCGTAATCTCCACGGTCGCGCCGGCTTCCGTGTTCGGGTAGCGGTTGACCGTGAGGATGTCGCCCTCGGTGACAGTGAACTGCTGTCCTTGGGTTTTGATGGTGGCTCTCATAAAATAAAACCGCGGATAAAGCGGTTTCGCGAGAGCGAACGCAAGGACTTTTTGGCCGCGGAATAAAATCATCCGCGCCGCGGCGAAACAATCACCAAATCACCGCGGGAAAATCACTTCTTGGGCGGCGGCGGAGCCTGCACGTAGTCGCGGCCGGCGGGACGGGGAATGAACGGCGAATCGGGCGTGATCCACTTCCAGCGCTCGTAGTTGGCCTCTTCCTCGGCGAGCTGGCGCTCCCGCTCGCGCTGGGCCTTGAGCGCGGCTTCGCGGGCGGCGGCGCGATCGGCGAGGTCCTTTTTCTGGCGTTCCAATTCCTGGATTTTCGCGAGCGCCTCGTCGCGGGCTTTGGCGGCGGCGGCGGCGGCGCGTTCGCGTTCGTCCGCGAGGCGCCGGCCCTCGGCGGCGGCGGCATCGCGTTCGCGCTGCAGCCGCTCGGCTTCTTCCTTGGCCTGGGCGGCCTCAGCCTGGGCGGCGGCGCGCTGCTTTTCGGCGGCCGCCTGCTGGGCGCGGAGCTCGGCCAGTTCGCGCTCGTTCTCCTCGGTTTCCTTGCGGAGCTTTTCGGCGGCGAGGCGCCGGGCTTCGGCTTCGGCGTCGGCCTTGCGACGGGCGTCCTCGGCCTGTGCATGCTCGGCATCGGCGCGGCGCTGGGCGAGCTCGCGTTCGGTGGAAAGGCGATACTGGTGGTAACCGATGGCGCCGCCGCCCACGACCAACACGGCGACAACAGCGATCACGGCATTTCTTGAGATGACCATGGCAGTCGCTCGGACAGGGGGAGGCGGACGCGGTTCGATGTTTCGGTAGGCCGGATCGGGAAAACCACTATGAAACAACGAGTGGAAATTCCGCAATGCCGGGATGCGCCGCGTTGGCGGCGGCGAGCGGGATCGCGCGGGCGACGGCGTCGGGCAGCGTGAGACCGTCGATGAAAAGCGATTTGATCAGCGAAGCGTGAAGAATATCACCGGACCCGGTCGGTGAAATCTCTCGGATGGGCGGCGGGGTCAGCGACGCGGGCGGGCCGGACTCGTCGCGGAACCAGATCGCATGCGGACCATCGCTGACGACCCAGCGGCGAACGGGAAACGTCGCGCCGGCGGAGGCGAGCGTCGCTCCGGTCGAGTTGGAGGAATCGAACAGCGTGCGGAGCTCGACGGCGTTGATCTTCACGAGCGGCAGCGGGCGGGCGGCGAACCACGCGAGCGGCGGACCGTAGGTGTCGGCGACGAGAACGCCGTGCGTGAGCCAGCGGTCGAATGCGGCGCGAAGCGGGTCGTAGTCGGTGGTGTTCCAGCCGGGCAGGCTGCCGCAGACGGCGAGGATGCCGCCGTCGGGCTGGGCGTCGAGGTGTTCGGCGCAGGCGCGCAGTGCGCCAGGATGCGGCGCGGCGTCGGGGCCGAGAAAAGTCGTCTCGGGTTGGCCGGCGACGCGCACGACGGTGCCGGAGCGGGTCGGCGTGGAGGTGGAGAACGCCTTGAAGGCAATACCGTGCAGGCGCATCCAGGCCTTGCACTCGGCGCCGGGCGCGCGGCCGGTGAAGCAGATCGCGGTGTTGGCAAGGCCGAAGCGGTTGAGCATTTTCGCGATGTTGATGCCCTTGCCGCCGACTTGAAACGATTCACGGGTGGCGCGCTGGGTTTTGCCCGGCGCCCAGGCGGCGAACTCGAGCGTGCGTTCGGCGAGGAGGTTGCCGGTGAGCGTGTGGATGTGCGGCGGGAGGGCGGTCACGGCGTGCGTTTCGGCGGACGGTAGAACACGTAGTTGACGAGGAAGTCGAGGCCGAGCACGCCGCTGAGCGTGCGGATGTTGCGCATGGCGCCGAAGACCATCGTGACCGGGCTGGCCTGCGGCTCGCGGACCTTGAGGAGGAGCAGGCAGCTCCCGACGGCGATCACCGGCTGCACGAGAAAGCAGGCGTGGTAGACCTCGAGCGCATCGGGCCAGCGCGCGAGCGCCCACGCGAGGACCATGCCGCCGGCAATCGGCGCGATCGCCGCGGCGAGCGAGGTGATCGCGAGGTTGAGGCCGATGGCGAGGCTTTTGGCCTCGGTGGGGATCAGCCGCAGGAGAATCGTGAACTGGCCGAGCACGAAACCGGCGCTGGCGATGGCGCCCATGCTCGTCATCCCGCCGAGCGCCCAGATCAGGTAGACGATCAGGTGGCTGTGCGGCGTGATCACGCACCAGAGCAGATTGACGCCCTGCCAGACGAGCAGCGAGACGGCCATCACGGGCCGGTTGCCGTAGCGATCGAGGAGGCGTCCCCAGGCCGGCAGCGAGAGCGCGCCGCCGAGCGCCGAGACGGCGGAGAGCAGGCCGACGCCGAACGCGGACAGTTTCATCTGCTCGAAAAGAAAGACCTGATAGAACGGGCCGAAGCAATTCGCGGCGAAAAACCAGACCGCGCCGAAGCCGATGAACCACAGCAGCGAATTGGAACGGCGAAGCACCGCGATTTGTTCGCCGAGCGACAGCGTGGCTCCGGCGCGCGGGCGGTGGATGCGCGTGGGGCTGAGCCATTGCCAGCGCAGCGAGAAGCAGCGGAGAAGGACCGCGCCCACGATCACCGCCTGGAAGGCGACGGCGCTGTACACCCACCGCGACAGCGCCCAGCCGCTGACGGTGAGGAAGGTGATGAGCGAGATCTGCAGGAGGCGGTTGCGCCGGCCGAAAAATTTTCCACGGATCCGCGCGGGCACCCATTCCTGCACCCAGGAATTCCACATGACCGCGGCGATCGCGTAGAAGCAGCTCGACACGAGATACCAGCCGATCAGCCAGCGGCCGGCGACACCGGGCTGGTCGCGCGGCAGCCAGCCGAGGATGGGGATGAGTGCGACCCACGAGAGCAGGTGGAGCGATTCAGCGGCGATGCAGACCCGCTTGGGCGCGCGCCAGCGAAGCTGCAGCAGCGGCACGAGGAAGATCTGGCCGAAATTCGCCACGTAGGGCATCGCCGTGAGCAGGCCGATCGCCGGCTTCGAAAGCGTCCAGCCCTTGGTGACGAGGGCGGAGATGAAGACGTTCGCCGGCAGCGACATCGTCACGATCGGCATCGCCACCAGGCCCTCGCGGATGCAGTTGCGGAGGCTGAGCTGAAGATCGGCTTTGCGGGCGGCGGCGTCGGCGCCCGGCGATGAGATTGCGTTCACGGAAGATTGAAGGCCTATGATCGGCACATGGCCCGCACAATGGAAGCGAAAGACTGGCAGGCGAAGAGGACGGTGGCGTTCGCGCGCGCGCTGCTGGGAAAATTCCTCGTGCGGCGGCACGCGGACGGGCGCGTCGAGGCGCGGATGATCACCGAGGTGGAAGCCTACAACGGCGAGCGCGACCTCGCGTGCCATGCGCGCGCGGGGCGGACGGCGCGGACGGAGGTGCTGTACCGTGCGGGCGGGGTGTGGTATGTTTATTTGTGCTATGGGGTGCACGAGATGCTGAATCTCGTGGTCGGGCCGGAGCACTGGCCGGCGGCGGTGTTGGTCCGCGGCGTGGAGGGATTGAGCGGGCCGGGGCGCGTCACCAAGGCGCTCGGCATCGACCGGCGGCTGAATGCGGCGCCCGCGGTCCCGGCGATTGGATTGTGGATCGAGGATCGCGGGGTGCGCGTGCCGCGAAAGCGCGTCGAGGCGACGGCCCGGATCGGCGTCGATTACGCCGGCGAAATCTGGGCGAAGCGGCCGTGGCGGTTTGTGATGACGAACGACGCAAAAGCGAAACGTTGAGTCCTCGCAGCGGCGGCCGGCGCCTGTGTGCCGGCATCGATGCTTGCTCGCCGGCAGGCATCGGGGCCTGCCGCCACCCGGAGTCAGAAATACCGGTCAATTGCCGGCGGGCGGCGGCTTCGACGGCGCGACGACTTCGGCCGTGGGCGGCTGGTAGTCGACGAGCGTCGCGACGCCGGCGCCGAAGGCGAATTCGACTTCGAAGCGAACGGGAAGATGGCGCGGATCGTCCTGGGCGATCCAGACGTGAACCTGGGAGCCGCGCTTGAACATGCCTTTCGGCGGCGTCTTCTCCATGCGCGGTTCGAGCTTCAGCGTCTTGAAGGTCCCGAGCGGCGTCTCGATCTGCTCGTAGCCGAGGGCGTGGACGGTGAGTTGATAGACATCCTTTTCGAACAGCACGAGGATGTCGCGCTGCTCGCCGGGCTTGATGTTCCAGGTGCGGGTCTGGATGAGGCTCGTGATGAGATCCATCGGCTGGCCCGGCGGGAAGGACACCGTCTCGTTGTTCGCCGTGTCGACGAAATCGGTGAACCTGAACGTGTCATTGGCGTAGTTGAACTCGAGGGAGATGTTGGTCTTCTTGCGGGCTCCGGCGCTGGCTTCCGTGTGGACGATCATGCGGCCCTGGTCGTCGAACACCGACTCGGATTTCGCCTCGAAGCGGAAGATGCTGCTGAGAAAACCGCGGGTCGCGGTCGTCGTCGTGACCGAAGTCATCGGCGTGTGGTCCTCGGTCTCGGGCCGCGCCACGACCTGGATTTCGCCGGCGTGGAGGAAGATGCCCCAGCCGACGCGGTAGGTGAGCGATTCGCCGGGCGAAAGGGCGAGCGCGGCGCGGGCGCCGGTGAAGGGCGCGAGCAACAGAAGCAGCGAAAGCGTGGGAAAGAATTTCAAGGCGCAGGACAGGCTAGCGGCTGGCGATGGGAGGCAAACGCAAAGATGCGTTTTCTGCCGATCGCGTAGATGGTTTCACCGGCGGCGGGCTCCCAGGGGACGCCGGCGGCCCAGGGCGAAAACGCGGGCAGGACGAGCCGGCGCGCGCTTGCGACGAGTGCGGGAAGTTTCAACCGCGCGCCGGCGCCATCGCTCCAGGAGATCGCCGGGTGATGATGCCCGATGATTTCGAGTGCGTCCGCGGGAGCGCGTCGCGGCTGGTTGCCATGGTGGAAGAAGAACTGTTCGCGCCGGATCGCCGTGGCGCCGGCGGCGCGCGACCAGCGGGCGTCATGATTGCCGGCGACGATCGTGACGGGCACGGTGCAGGCGGCGAGAAAGGCCTCGGCGGATGCGCGGCCGGCGAGCGTGTGCAGCGAGTCGCCGAGCCAGAGCATCTCGCGCGGAGCGTAGTCGGCGATGAGAGCGCCGAGCCGTTGCGCGATGACAGTGTCGCCCCAGGCGGGCAGCAGGTTGCCCTGCGCGCGATGGCTCGCGGCGTAGCCCCAGTGCAGATCGGCGACGACCAGGAGGCGCGGTGCGGCCAGCCAGAGCGCGAGCCGGGCATCGAGCCAGAGGCCGGGAAGGATTTCGAGGCGGACGGCCAGAAGGTCACTGGTTGCCTGGTTGGTCATTCTGAGCAAAGCGAGAAATCCAGCATGGGCCTCGATGCACGCACGGCGCTGAAAGTCCAAGTGGATTCTTCGCCTCGCTCGGAATGACCAATGAACCACGAAACCGGCGGGACCGCGCGTTCGATTCGTTACAATGCCGCGGAGGGAAGGTTGCCATACATCGCGTGGTAGAGGCGCTCGATCGTGGTCTCGGGATCCTCGAGCGTCATCGTTTCCCGGATCCGGCTGGCGTAGAGCCCGAAGGCGAACGGACTGACGCGGGCGACTTCGCGGACATCCCACGGACGAGCCAGGACGTTCGTGAGGAAGTCGAGCGCGCGCGGGAGATCGAGAAAGCGCAACGTTGCCTCCGCGTAAGCCTCGGCGAGGAGAGGATGGTCGGGCTCGTGCTGGCGGAGAACGTCGAAGATGATCTCCGTGCTCCACTGCAAGGCGCGCACGCCGCGTTCGGTGCCGTGCATGCGGCGCGGGACCATCAGGCCGGTCTGCGCGACGCCGCGGAACTGGGCCTTCACAAGCGAGGCGTCGGCGAGCGCCAGGCGCAGCGCGTCTTCGGCGCCGTCGCGCAGGAAGAGAGCGCGCAGGTCGTCGGTCGTCATGACCTGGAACGATCGCAGCGTGAGCAGGAAGCCGTAGTCGTCGATCGTCACGAGCGCGTTGCCCCCCTTGGTTTGCTGGACGCGTTGCGCGACGATGCGCGAAAGCGCATCGTTGGCGGAGCGGCCGATCAGCGCGTGGAAGAAATAATGGAGGAGGTCGCGCTCGCGGTAGAGCTCGACGAGGAAAAAGTCGGCCGTCGGGATCGCGGAGATTTCGGCCTGCAGGGCGAAGTGCTCGATGAGGGCGCGGGCGTTGGCGGTGGAGAGATTGTATTCGGAGATGAGAAATTCGAGGGCGGATTGGCGGTTGTCGGGGGGGG
>DASZPP010000313.1:0-2138 GCA_035549975.1 Opitutus sp. | reverse complement strand
GCCGCCGACGATCGTGCGGATGATCGTCTATCGCTTCACCTACACCGACCTGAAAACGCACCGCGCCACCGGCCGTTACTGGAACAAGGAATACGTCGGCGACTACGCCCCGCCGGTCAGCGCGGCCCAGCCGTAGCGAGTCGGCCACTCGCTCACGCTCGCAGCTACGATCGTTGTGAAACCGCCGGGATTTTTTCCGCGAGTGACGGCCTCCGCCAAGGCGTTGGTCGAGCGTCAACTCGCGAGCCGGCCCGGCCCGGCCGGTTGGTAGGTGTTGAGCACGACGCCGCTCGGCGTGCCTCGGGTCTCGATCAGCTTCAGCCCGCGCGGCGGCACGCCGGCTTCGAACAGCCGCTTGCCCCGGCCGAGCACGACCGGAAAGACCCACAGGCGGTGCTCGTCGACGAGATCCGCGGCGATCAACGTCTGCAGCAAATGGCCGCTGCCCCAGATATGCAGCTCCGGCCCCTTCGATGCCTTCAGGCGGCGCAATCCGGCCACGATGTCGCCGGCGATGCGCTGCGACGGTTTCCAGTCGAGACGGTCCGCGCGATGCGTGACCACGAATTTCGTCGCCTTGTTGAAGGCCTTTCCGATCGGGTTGTCGCCGTGCTTTGGCCAGTAGCCCGCGAAGATGTCGTAGGTCCGTCGGCCCAGGAGCAGATCGAATTCACGCGAGATGATTTCGCCGATGACCTTGCCGGAGGTGTCGTCGACGAAGGGCATGGCCCAGCCGCCGTGGGTGAAGCCGTTGCTCGGATCCTCCTCCGGCCCGCCGGGCGCCTGCATGACGCCGTCGAGGGTGAGTTGGGTGATGGCGATGATCTTTCTCATGATGGGTCCTCCTGTTGTCCGGGGTTCATCGTGTCCACGAACGACAGCCGCTCCGCCGGACACGAGTTCGAAATTTTTCCGCTTCGGACGCTGTCAGCGATCAACGATTAGCGAGGAACTGTAGGCGGTCGCTTCGGGGCGTTTGGCCCCTCGCTGACAGTTTACCGCCGGCTTATAGGGGATAACACTTTGCAATAAAAAGCTTGCGATAGCCCATTTATCGCCATTCAAAGGCGACGGCAAAAGGCGCCTGCGGCCGATGCCGCTGTCGGGTCCGGCTGGTCTTACCGCTCGCGTTCGCGGGTGGAGCGTTTCGGCGACGATGTTCGTTCCCGGCGCAGGTCGGTCGGCTCGCGCAGCCGTTCTTTGTTGCCGGGGCCGGTGTTCCAACGAGGAACGCGCCCTTCTGTTTCTCTTCGTCGCCCGCGGATGTTTCAGTGCCTCGCACTGGTTCGTCTCGCGGGCTTCGTCCTTTCTTGGCACGGCGAATGGGAAATGGGGAGGTGCGATGACCTCTTTCATCGTCGCGATGAAACAAGACTTCATCGCTGCGAAGAAGGACTTCATCGCGATGAGAAAAGACTTCATCGCGACGAAATCGTTGGGGCGCGCGGTTCCCCGTTGGTCAGTCGCCCTTCCCCTCGCGCCGGGTGCGGCGGGGCAGGAGGGCATTCCAGCGATCAATCAGCGCCCAACCCCAAAACAAAACCCATACACAAAATGGCCAGAGTTCCTACAACCAGCATCCTGGATTCAGCGGAAAAGATCAGAATCACGTGGGCGGCCAATCCCACGTTCACGCTTGGCGACGTCACCCTCCAGTCGTTCACCGACGCCCTCAATGCCGTCAACCAGCACGAGACGGACATCGAGGCGAAACGGCACGAGCTGCAAGGGCTGCTCGACAACCGCGACGACAAGACGCGCGCGCTGCAGAACCTCTGCACGCGGGCGTTGAGCGGCTTCCGGGCGGTCTACGGCCCGGACTCGCCGCAATACGACCAGGCCGGCGGCACCCGCAGCAGCGAGCGGGCGCCCCAGCGCCGCGCCGCTCCTGCGCGACCGCCCGCCGGGGCCAACTGATCCGGCGGCCCCAATCCGCCCGATCACGCAACGCGCCGCGGTCTCCGCGGCGCGTTTTTTGTTTGCTGTGATCAATTTCCCCTAGGTTTCATGGGCATCTGGCTCGCGGAAGCCTCAATGATTGAGAAGATGACCTGCCCCCCTGAAACTGGAGTGGCGTGAGCGAGAGAGCCGGGTGAAAACAGTGAACACCCGACATGAAGAAACATCACACCGAGGAA
>DASZPP010000312.1:0-20268 GCA_035549975.1 Opitutus sp. | reverse complement strand
CCACGCGCTCGGCCTCGCGAAACATCAGCCGGTTCACGCGATTCTGGTGCGCGCTCACCGGCCGCGTGCCGGCGAGCCCGCCCAGCAGCAGTTCGTGCAGCGTGTCGAGATCCGGCGCGTTGATCAGGCCCTCGACCAGCTCCGGTTCCTTGACCTGCCGCGCGATCGCCGCGAGCACCTGCAGGTAATCCCGCGCGCTCTCGCCGGCGATCAACATCATGATCAGCCGCACGCGCTCGTCGGCGAGCGCGCCCTCGTGCTTGATCCCGGCGCGGCTGCGGCCGATCGCGAGGATGTAGCGGCGGTTCATTTTCACGCGCACGTGCGGCAGCGCCACCCCGAGGCCGAGGTAGGTCGTCATCGTGCTCTCGCGCGCGAGCAGGCCCTTCAGCAGCGCGTCGGGTTTCAGGTCGGGAAACTGCCGGACGCAGACCGCCAGCAATTCCTGCAGCGCGTCCTCGAGGTCGAGGCTGTGCAGGTCGATGATCCGGCTGCGGGCGATGATTTTGTCCAGCCGCATGGGGTGGGAAGTCCGAAGCTAGCGCTCAGAGTCTAAAGCAGAAACCATGGAAACAAGCGGGATCGGGCTCTCGGCTCCGGGCTCTCGACTCTCAGCTTCCCTCTTCACTTCTCCCACTCGAGCGCGCCTTTTCGGACTTCGTAGAAGAGTCCCAGCACGAGCACGCCGATAAAAAAGAGGATCGGCCCGAGGATCGCGATGTGGCTCGCCAGAAACTCGCGGTAGATGAACGTCCACGGCACGAGGATCACGACCTCGAGGTCGAACAGCATGAACAGCAGCGCCGTCAGGTAAAACTTCACCGAGAACCGCGTGTGGATTTCGCCCTCGCCCGGCACGCCGCACTCGTAGGCGGAATCCTTGATCTTCGTGTGCCGGCTGCGCTGGCCAAAGAACTGGCTGGCGCCCACGACCGCGCCCGTGATGGCCGCGGCGAGCAGCGCTTGAATCAGGAATGGCAGATACGCGGCGGAACCCATGGGAGAAAATTGGGCGGAGCGGAGCGCGGGTTACAAGCGGGAAGTACCGCTGGCCACGCGTGTAGTCACGCGCGTTGGGCTGCGATCAGCGCGGCTGCTGGCTTCATTGGATGTCCACGATCTTCGCATCCTTGATGTCGGTCGAGCCGACGCCCAGCGTCTCGGCGAACTCGAGCGTGCGGATCTCGTCCGAGATCGGCTGGAAGCCCGTGCGCTTGCGCTGCTCGTCGAGGCGCGCGCGCATGAGCGAGTCCATCAGCACCGGATCCCTGCTGAGCCACACGAGCGGCTCCGACGAGGTGTAGAGCGAATTGAAGAAGGGGCCGCCGATGAACTGATAGTGCTCGAGGCTCGCGATCGTGCACATCCAGGTCTGCCGCAATTCGGGGATCGCGCTCATCTCCGCCACCGCCGCGGGCGCGTTCGCGGGCGAGCGGAAAAAGCGCGCCGTGTTCGAGGCATTCCACAACGTGGCGTTCACGAGCGCGCCGTTCACGCCGAGCGTCGGGTGGTCGGTGTAAACCGGCAGGTTGATCCAGAAATCCGCGTCGAGGAACAGCGGGGTCGCGAGGAAGCTCTTGCGGTCCTCGTCGCGCGTCGTGTTCGCATCGTAGCCTTTCGTCTGCTCCGCCGCGAACACCGGGTCGAACCGCTGCGGCAGCGGCGAATCGTAGAACCACACCGGGTCGTAGTAGCGGCCCGACTCGAGGACGTAGATCGGATGGCCGTCGAACGGCGACTTGCCGGTCACGAGCGACGGCAGGTAGCCCGTCATGCGCAGGCGGAGCTGGTTGAGCCCGACGAGAAAGATGTTCTGCGACGCGAAGCCGCGGTGCTCGAGCGCCTTGACGACCGCGAGCACGAGCGGAATCGGCGTCGCCATGCCGGGCCCGGAGTCAGAGTAGATCTTGAGGCCCACCTTCTTCTTCGCGCCGGGCACGAGCTTCTTGCCCGATTGCGCCTCGAACGCCTCGATCAGGTGCTCCACGTCGTCCGTGTAGCTCTGCTCGTCGAAGGCCGGCAGCTTCGCCTGAAAGACGGGCGCCTTGGGCACGTCCGGTGCGCCCGTCGGCGACGGTTGCGCGGAAACGACCGAAGCCGCCGCGAGGGCTGCAAGCCCGGGCAGGCGCAGGAGTTGGGAAAGACGCATCATGGGTGAGTAGTCCGGCAGGCCGAAAAGTTTCCTCGGCGCCGCCCTAAATCAATGTCGAAACGCACGGCCAGCCGGCGAACTTGACAGGCCCCCCGGGGGGTTGAAAGTGCATTCTTCGCCTGCCAGCCACCGGTGGCGATCCGGGCCGTCATTTCGGGGCATTCCGCGTCCGCGGGCCGCCGCAATCCGCCCGATCCTCCCGGCGCGCCGCCTTCATGCCCGTCATCAAACCCTCCTGCGTCCGCGACCTGAAATTGCGCGTCAACCTCGCCGATGTCGTGTCGCGCGTGGTCACGTTGCGCAAGGCCGGCGGCACGCGGGTCAAGGGGCTGTGCCCGTTCCACAACGAAAAAACGCCGTCGTTCCACGTCGATCCCGACAAGGGCTTCTACAAGTGCTTCGGCTGCGGCAAAGCCGGCGACGTGATCACCTTCGTCCGCGAAACCGAGCAACTCGGGTTCACCGAGGCCATCGAGGCGATCGGCCAGCGCTTCGGCATCGTCATCGAATACGAGGAAGGCTCCGGCGGCCCGAGCCGCGAGGAGCGCTCGCTGCGGCAGGAAATCTTCGACCTCCACGACGTCGCGGCGGAGCATTTTCACCAGGCGTTCAAGACGCGCGACACCGCCGGCGATTACATGCGCGCCTACTGGACCGACAAGCGCCGCTTCGCGCTCGAGCTCGCCGACGAATTCAAGATCGGCGCCGCCGACGCCGCCGGCAGCGGGCTCGGGGCCGCGCTGCTCAAGCGCAAGTTCTCCGAGGAGGCGCTCCGCCGCTGCGGGTTGTTTTTCATTTACGACGACGCCCAGCTCACGCCCGCCGCGCTCCGCCCGCGCTTCCGCGGCCGGCTGATGATTCCGATCCGCGATCACCAGGGCCGCGTATGCGCCTTCACCGCGCGCCAGACCGAGCTGACGCCCGCCGACGATCCCGCGCGCGAGGCGAAATACGTCAACTCGCCCGAGACGCCGGTCTTCACGAAGGGCAACCTGCTCTTCAACCTCGACCGCGCCCGCACCGTCGTCGGCGAAGGCAAACCTTTCGTCCTCGTCGAAGGCCAGCTCGACGCGCTCCGCTGCTGGTCGGTCGGCCTCAAGACCGCCATCGCGCCGCAGGGCACCTCGATCACCGAATCCCAGCTCGTCCTCCTCCGCCGCTATCATCCGCAGGTCGAATGCTTCTTCGACAGCGACAGCGCCGGCCAGAAAGCCGCGCTGCGCTTCCTGCCGATGGCGCTCAAGGCCGGCCTGGAGGCGCGCTTCCTGACGCTCGCTGGCGCGGAAAAACTCGATCCCGACGTGCTCTTTCTCGAGCGCGGGTTCGCCGCCTACGACGAAGTCCGCCGCAACGCGCAAAGCGCGATGGCGTTCGCCTGTCGCGCCATCCTCGCGAACCCATCCGCCGCGTCGGCCGAGCAAAAAGCCCGCGCCGCACAATCGCTCTTCGAGTTCATTGCCGCCGCCGACAGCGAGATTACCCGCTCGGTTTTCCTGGCGGAAGTATCCATTCATCTCCGGCTCCCCGAAGCGGCGCTGCAGAAGGATTTTCAAACCTACGCCGCCCGCCAAAGTCGGCTCGCTGCCTCTCGCCCCACTGGCTCGGACTCCCAACTCCCAACTCCCAACTCTCAACCGGGCGGCGGCTCCGCTGCCGCTGCAACCCCCGAGCGCGACCTGCTCCTTCTCTGCCTCCACTACGAAAATCTTGGCAAGCCCTTGAGCAATGCGGTCCCTCACGACTGGATCGATACAAACCACGCGGCCGGTTTGCTTCTCAACCGCTTCCTCGCAGAATTCGAGCACGATACCTGGCCGGGCCGCGATCATCTCGATTCGCTGCTCGAAACCGCGGAGGAGCGCACCCTTGTTGCTGGATTGCTGTTCGACACGCCCAAAATGGACGACCCGATCAAGGTCGCCAGCGAGGGTTTGCGCCGCCTCCGTGCCCGCACCTTCGCGCCGCGCCTGCGGGAAATAGAACTTGCTTTAGCCAACCCCGGTGCGGACAGTAACTCTGACCCAATTTCACTCTTAAAAACACGCTCCGATATCCAACGCCAGTTGCGCCAACCGCTCGGTTTGTCCGTAGCGGTTGCGTCCATTTATAGAGACCCTTCATCCTCCCATGTCGCGTAAAGCCAAGTCGTCCGCCGAAGCCTCCCACTCCGAAGCCGTCGAAGCCGCCCTCGAGAAAACCGCCGTCGCCGCCCCGGCCGGCGAAGCCGGTGGCGTCGAGGGCGCCGCGGGAGGCATCAACGAAAAGATCCGCCAGCTCATCCGCCTGTCGAAGGAGCAGGGATACCTCACGTTCGACGACATCAACGAGGCGCTCCCGGAATCGGTCGAGAACCAGGAGGAAATCGACAACGTCCTCTCCATCCTGCAAAACCTCGAGATCGAGATCCTCGAGCCGGACCAGGTCGACGACTACAAGCAGCGCCAGGAGGAAGCCGAGGAGGAAGAGTCCCGCTCCTCGCAGCATGACATCCTCGACGACCCCGTCCGGATGTATCTCAAGCAGATGGGCCAGGTGCCGCTGCTGACCCGCGAGCAGGAGGTCGAAATTTCCAAGCGCATCGAAAACGCCGAGCTCAAGGCCCAGGAGGCGCTCTTTCAGGCGACCGTCATCGGCAGCTACATCGTCACCCTCGGCCAGAAACTCATCGACCGCCAGGAACGTTTCGACCGCGTCGTCATCGACAAGAAAATCGACAGCCGCGAATCCTATTTCAAGGGCCTCGAAAAACTCGTTCTCAGCACGCGCAAGGCCGAGGAATCCGTCGCGGACTCGTGGCAGGAATACCTGAAGGCCAAGTCCGATGCCGAACGGAAGAAAATCTTCTCCAAGCACCGCAAGCGCGAGACCGGCCTCCGCGCGTTCTTCGGCAAATTCTTCTTCAAGCTGAAGGTCTACGAGGAATACCTCGAACAGCTCCGCCCTGTCCTCGAGGAGGTCGAGTCGCTGCACGCCCAGCTCGAGCGCGCCCGGCACCCGAAGACCAAGAAGGACGCCGGCATCGATACGAAGGTGATCAACCACCGCCTGAAGCAGATCGAGGCCATCCAGCGCATCGATCCGTCGGAGCTTCTCAAAGTCGTCGCGCAGACCCGCGTCCACGTTCGCGAGGCGCACCAGGCCAAGACCGAAATGGTCGAGGCCAACCTCCGCCTCGTCATCTCGATCGCCAAGAAATACACGAACCGCGGCCTGTCCTTCCTCGACCTGATCCAGGAGGGCAACATGGGCCTGATGAAGGCCGTCGAGAAATTTGAGTATCGCCGCGGCTACAAGTTCTCGACCTACGCCACGTGGTGGATCCGCCAGGCGATCACCCGCTCGATCGCCGACCAGGCCCGCACGATCCGCATCCCGGTCCACATGATCGAGACGCTCAACAAGGTCATGCAGGTCCAGAAGCAGCTTCTTCAGGAATACGGCCACGAGCCCACCCCCGAGGAAGTCGCCGACGAAATGAACCTGCCGGTCGAGCGCGTGCAGCAGATCATGAAGATGGCGCAGCAGCCCATCTCACTCCAGTCGCCCGTCGGTGACGGCGACGACACGAGCTTCGGCGACTTCATCGAGGACAAATCCGCCGAGAACCCCTACGACATGACCGCGTTCTCGCTCCTGCGCGAAAAGATCATCGACGTCCTCGACTCGCTCACGGAGCGCGAGCGCCGCGTGCTCTCGCTGCGGTTCGGCCTGATCGACGGCTACAGCCGCACGCTCGAGGAGGTCGGCAAGCAATTCAAGGTCACCCGCGAACGCATCCGCCAGATCGAGGCCAAGGCCCTGCGCAAGATGCGCCACCCGACGCGCATCCGCCAGCTCCACGGTTTCTTCGACGCCGAGCAGATCGACAACGCGCAAAATCTCCTCAAGGTCGCCGCCACCAGCGGCGTCCCCACTCGCCCCCCGGCGCCGGTCCCCGGCGGCTTCGCACTGCCGCCCTTGAAGCACTGATGGCACTGCCCGTAGCGGCAGGCCTCCGCGCCTGCCGGCTTTCGAGCATCCGCGCACCTTCCCAATTCCGCTTTCCCGCTTTACAGTCCCACCGACCGGCATACGTTCCGCATCATGGCTAACATTCCCGCAATTCTCGCCGCTTGGGGCTTCAGTGGCGGCGAACTGCTCATCGTTTTGCTGATCATTCTCGTCCTCTTCGGCGGTGCGAAACTCCCCTCGCTCGCCAAGGGCCTCGGCCAGTCCATCAAGGAATTCAAGAAAGCGAGCCGGGACGACGACGAGACCAAGTCCGCCGACACCAAGACGGCTGCTGAGTCCAAGAAACCCGAGCCGACCAACGTCAACGGCGCCCACTGATCGCCGCGCGTTCCTCCTTCCGTAGGGCGGGTCTCTGACCCGCCCTTTTTGTTTTCCGGAATCGGCGTGGTCCCGCGCGTGTGCGCAGCAACGCTCCACGAATTTTTCCCACCGCTCACGCCGCGCGCAGCGGAACCGCCGCAGCCTACTTCGCGCCCTCCTCGTCCATCATCTCCGTCACGCACGCCTTGAAATCCCGGATCTGCGCCGGAGCGCCGAGCGCCAGCACCTCGTCGCCCGCCTCCAGCCGCTCGCCCGCCGTCGGATTCAGGATCTTGACGCCGCCCCGGTTCACCCCCGCGATCTGCACGCCAAACGTCTGCGCCGGCGCCAGCTCGCCGAGCGTCTGCCCCGCCGCGCGACTCCCCGTCGCCACCCGCAGCGCCTCCATCTGGACTTCCTCGAAAATCGAATCCGCCGCCGCGACCGCGCCGGACACAGTCGTGAGGAACTTCCGGCCTTCACGCACCTGGTCCGTCGTGCCCATCAGCAGCACCCGGTCGCGCGGGTAAAGCATCTCGCCCGGCGGCGGCACCGGGATCATGAAGCCCTGCCGTTCGATCCCCACGACCGAGCAGCCGAACCGCGCGCGCAGGTCGAGCGTCGCGATCGTCTGCCCCTGCGCGTCCGCCAGGTCCGGCAGCACGCAATCGAGGATGTGCAGGTCCCACTCCGCATGCGGCCGCAGCCACGGCGCCGTCGTCCCGGTCATCTTGTGCTCGCCCGCGTGCATCACCGTCTGCAGCTCCACCTCAAGCTGGCTGTGCCAGTAGATCAACTTGTGCCGCAGGAGCGCGATCGCGAGCACCGCCACCAGCGCGCTCGCCAGCAACAGCCACCGCGCCGTGCCCTCGGTCGGCAGCAGCAGCGCCAGCCACACGAACAGCGCCACGCCCGCCACCGCCTTCAACGCCGCCTCGATCGCCGGCGCCAGCCGCGCCGCGCGCGCCATCCCCGCCGTCGCCACCTGCGCATACAGCAGCGCCAGCGCCGAGAGGTTGCGCCAGATCGCCACGAGCGGCGCGAGCAGCAGCAGGCACAGCACCGCGTAAAACACCACCTCCGTCCCGCGCGGAAACAGCCAGTCCCGGCCGAGCCAGTCCTTCACCGTGTCGAATATTTCCCCGGAAAAAACCAGCACGCCGCTCACGAGCACGATCTCCACGCCGATCTGGAAAATTCGCCGCCTGCTCAACTGCCACAGCCGGTTGCGCTGCTGCCGCGCCAGGATTCGCTCCAGCCGTCCGCGATAGTAGTCCAGCCACGCCGCGAGCCAGCGCGGCTGCCGCGTCACGGCGAATTCCGCAAACCGCGCCGACCCGCGCATCAGCCACGGGGCCGCGAGGGTCGTCAGCAACGACACGCCCACCGCCAGCGGATAAAACCGCGGCGGCACCACGGCCGCGCCGACGCCGAGCTGCGCGATGATGAACGAAAACTCGCCGATCGGCGTCACGCTCATCCCCGTCCGGATCGCATCGCGCGGCGCCTTGCCAATCAGCGTCAGCGCCGTCGCGCACGCGATCGGCCGCGCCACCAGCGTGAACGCCGCCACGCCGGCGATCAGCCCCGCGTTTTCCAGCAGCGCCCGCGGATCGATCTGCATCCCGATCGCGACGAAGAAGACCGCGCTGAAAACGTCCTTCATCCCTTCGAACGTCCGCTCCACCTGGCTGCGATGCGCCGTCTCCGCCACGATCGTGCCGAGCAAAAACGCCCCGAGCGCCAGCGAATACCCCGCGCGTTGCGCCACGAACGCCAGCCCGAACAGCAGCGCGGCGATGCCCAGCGTCTGCAATTCCTCGTCCGCCGAGATGCTCATCCGCCGCAGCAGCCACGGCACGAGCAGCAACCCGCCCACCGCCACCAGCACCACGAAGGCCGCCAGCATCGCCACCATCCCGCCCACCGCCTGCGCGTGCGAGCCGCCCACCCCGCCGAACTGCACGAGCGAGTTCAGGATCGTCAGCATCACGACCGCCACCACGTCCTCCAGCACCGCCACGCCCATCGCGAGCTGGCCCGAGCGCTCGTGGGTCGCGCCCGTCTCCTGCAGGATTTTGCCGATGATCGCCGACGACGACACCATCAACATGCCCGCGAGAAAAAGTGTTTCGGTGTTGCTCCAGCCCAGCGCCGCCCCGAGCAGCCGCGTCAGATAATACACGATCACCGCCCCGGCCGACGCCGCCACCAGCAGCGAGAAACCCAGCCGGCGCATTTTCCGCACGCTCAGCCGCATCCCGATCGAAAACATCAGGAAAACCAGCCCGAGCTCCGCCAGCGCCTCGATCCGCCCCGTGTCCGCCACCATCGCGAACGGCGGCGAATACGGCCCGACCACGATTCCCGCGACGAGAAACCCCACGACCACCGACAGCCCGATGCGCTGGCAAACCCAGCCCACCACTCCCGCGACGACGAGAATCAACGCCAGGTCCTGGATAAGATAGAAGCCGTGCATGCCAGCAAATCGTTCTCGTGAATCGTAATCGTTGTCGTTCTTTCGCCTCGGATCCGCGCACCAAATCGAGAACGAGAAAGGGAACGATTACGAGAACGAGTGTCGCGCCCGTTCCACCCCAAATCGCGCATCTCGCCTCCCATTCCCGCGTTGACACCCCTCGCACGCGCCGATTCGTTTCCAGCGGGCGGAGACGCGCCAGCCCCCTCACGCTATCATGGCCAACTTCCTCGGTTACTTCTCGAACGACATCGGCATCGACCTCGGCACCGCCAACACGCTCGTTTATGTGAAGGACAAGGGGATCGTCTTGCGCGAGCCGTCCGTCGTCGCGCTCGACACCGTCACACGCAAGGTCCGCGCCGTCGGCGACGAAGCCAAGCGCATGCTCGGCCGCACGCCCGGCAACATCACCGCCATCCGCCCGATGAAGGACGGCGTCATCGCCGACTTCGACGTCACCGAGGCGATGCTCCGCTATTTCATCGGGAAAGTTTCGACCTCGTTCCGCGCCCCGCCGCGCGTCGTCATCGCGATCCCCTCCGGCATCACCGCTGTCGAGAAACGCGCGGTCATGGACAGCGCCACGCACGCCGGCGCCCGCAAGGTCATCACCATCCCCGAGCCCATGGCCGCCGCGATCGGCGTCGGCCTGCCGATCGACGAGCCCGCCGCCAACATGATCGTCGACATCGGCGGCGGCACCACCGAGATCGCCGTCATTTCTCTCAACGGCATCGTCTTCTCGAAATCCATCCGCGTCGCCGGCGACGAGCTCGACATGGCCGTCATCAACTACATGAAGCGCGCCTACAACCTCCTCGTCGGCGAACGCACCGCGGAGGAGATCAAGCTGCGCATCGGTTCCGCCTACCCGCTCGAAGAGGAGCTCAACATGGAGGTGAAGGGCCGCGATTCCGTCGCCGGCCTGCCGAAGACGATCCACGTCACCTCGCAGGAAATCCGCGAGGCCCTCTCCGACACCATCGCCGCGATCGTCGACGCCGTCCGCGTGACGCTCGAGCGCTGCCCGCCCGAACTTTCCGCCGATCTCGTCGACCGCGGCTTCGTGCTGGCCGGCGGCGGCGCGTTGATCCGCGGGATCGACAAGTTGCTCAGCGAGAAGACCGGCCTGCCCGTCACGGTCAGCGACGACCCGCTCTCCGCGGTCGCCAACGGCACCGGCGCCGTCCTCAACGACCTCACCTGGCTGATGCAGAACGTCTAGGCGAATTACGATTTGCGAATCACGAATTACGATTATCTCGATTCCAATCCCCCGGACTCGTAAATCGTAACTCGTCCCTCGCAAATCCGCCGTGCCTCCCCGACGCTTCGATCAAGCCCGCCCGTTTTTCACGCTGGCGATCGTCGTCATCGCATGGCTCCTGCTCCCGGTCGCGGTCAAGACGTTCACCCGCGCCACCTTTTTCGAGTTCACCGCGCCCGTCGCCGTCGCCGAATCCCATGCGCGCGATCTCCAGGAATTCTGGTCGCTGCGGCTGCACTCCAAGAGCGAGCTCATCGAGGCCGGCCGCGACCTTTCGCGCCTCACCGCCTCCTACTCCATCTCCGTCCAGCAAAGCGCCACGCTGCGCGCCGAGGTCTCGCGCCTCGAAAATCTCCTCAAGCTGCCGTCGTTTCCCAATTTCCGCTCCGAAACCGCGCGCGTCGTGCGCCGCGACTTCTCCGCGTGGTGGCAGCGGATGATTCTGCGCAAGGGCCAGGACTACGGCATCCCGGTTGGCGCGCCCGTCATCTTCGCCGGCGGGGTCGTCGGGCGGATCAGCGAGGTGCACGCCTACACGTCGGTCGTCGACCTGATTTCCAGCCCCGCCGTGCGGCTGGCGGCCTCGGTCGAGGGCGATGACCGGCCGATGAGCTTTCAAGGCGGCGTCAACCCCACCTTCGGCCCGGCGTTCGGCACGATCGAGTTCGTGCCCCTCGACGTCTTCGCCTCGCCGGACTCGCCGAAACGACTCGTGACCTCCGGCCTCGGCGGAGTTTTTCCCGCCGGCCTCACCATCGGCATGATCACGAAGGTCGAGCCCAGCCCCGACGGCCTGTTCAAGACCGGCGACGTCAAGCTTGATCCGAATCTCTCCAACCTCACCGAGGTCACCATCCTCGTGCCGCTCTCGCCCCAGTAGTTCGCTCTGGTCGATTTTGCTCTCAGCTCCATTTCCATGCGCCGGACGCTCGTCATCTTCCTCAGCCTCGTGCTGCTCTGGCTCGTCGTCTCGCAGTTCAACCACGCGCTCTCGACGCTGCATATCTACCTGTCCATCGGCGGGCTTTTCGTCACGTATGCGGCGCTCGCGCTCCCGTTGCGCGCCGGCCTCGCCGCCGTCTTCCTCGGCGGCCTCGTGTGCGATGCCGCGACGCCCGTCGCGTTCGGCCTGCACGCGCTCCTTTTTTCGGCGGCACACTACGCGTTGTTTCGTGTCCGCGATCGCGTGCCTCGCGACGAAACCGTCGCACGCGTCGTCATCGCATTGCTCGCGAATCTGGCCTTGTTCCTGGTGTTCTCGTTTCTCGAAGTCTCGCGCCTGCCCGAGCCGGCCGCCGTCTGGCCGCGCATCGCGTTCGACCTGATCTGCTCGCAGGTTTTCCTGACCGTCATCGCGCCGTGGTTCTTCGCCCTGCAGGAGCGCGCGCTTGCGCTGGCTCGCGTTTCGCCGGACGAACACGACCGCGCATTCGGCTGAGCCCGCGCCTGCGCCGCGTTTTCCGATGGCCACGACCGACACGAACCTCGCCGAACGTTCCGGCAATCTCGTCGAATCGCGCCGTTCCTACGACCCGCGCATCATCTTCTTTCATTTCGTCATCGCGGCGCTCCTGCTCACGCTCGTCGGCGGTCTCGCCTACCAGCAGGTGATCAAGACCGACATCTACCACGAGCGCGAGCGCGTCCAGAACCAGCGGCGCATCTTCGTCCCCGGCCCGCGCGGCGACATCTACGATCGCGATCACCGCCTGCTCGTCGGCAACCGCCCGCGCTTCGCCGTCGTGCTCTACCTGGATGAGTTGCGGGGCGAGTTCGACCGCGAATTCCGGCGCACCCGGAAAAATTACCGCGAAAGCGGCGACAAGGACCTCCCGACCTACTCGCAGATGGAGCAGATCGCCCGCGCCACGGTCGTCCAGCGCTACCTCAACCAGATCAACGCCGTTCTTCATCGCAACGAGCAGGTCGACACGAACGACCTCCGCAAGCACTTCACCCGCCAGCTCCTCCTGCCGTACACGCTGCTCGACGATCTCGCGCCCCAGGATTACGCGCGGCTGATCGAGAGCCTTCCGGTCCGTTCGCCCCTGCAGGTTTACGCCACGAGTGCGCGCTACTATCCCTACGGCTCGCTCGCCGCACACACGCTCGGTTACGTCGGCGTCGATCCCGACATCCAGGCCGAGGATTTCCCCGGCGAGGATCTCACGACTTTCAAGATGAAAGGCACCGTCGGCCGCGACGGGCTCGAAAAGGAATTCGACGCGCATCTCGAAGGCGAACCCGGCGGCTCGATCTTCCGCGTCGATCCCGCCGGCTACCGCGTCAATCCTCCGCTCGAAACCCGCCTCCCGGTCCAGGGCAAGGACCTCGTCACCTCCCTCGACGTCGACCTTCAGGCCGCCGCGGAAAACGCCATCGAGCAGGTCGGCGGCGGCCAGTCCGGCGCGGCCGTCGCCCTCGACGTCCGCACCGGCGAGGTCCTCGTGCTCGCGAGCAAACCCGACTACAACCTCTCCGACTTTTCGCCGCATCTCAGCCACGCCGCCGCCGCCGACATCGAGGCGCGCCAGGCGTGGATGAATCGCGCCATCGCGGCCTTCCATCCGCCCGGCTCGACGTTCAAGATCCTCAGCGCCATCGCCGGGCTTCGCGCCGGCGCGATCACCACCGACCAGCCCATCGTCGACTGCGAAGGCTATCTCCGCGTCGCCGGCCACATCTTCCCCTGCGAAAACGGCCGCGGCCACCACGGCGAAATCCTCCTGCCCGAGGCCATCGCGCACAGTTGCGACATCTACTTCTACACCGTCGGAATCCGCACCACGGTCGACGTCATCGCCGCGGAAGCGCATCGCTTCCACCTCGACCAGCGGTCCGGCATCGAGCTGCCCAACGAGCCCGGCCGCGCCGTCGTTCCCGACACGGCGTGGAAGGAGCGCACGTTGGACACAAAGTGGTTTCCCGGCGACACCGCCAACATGGCGATCGGCCAGGGCTACGTCCTCGAAAGCCCGATCAACATGGCCTGCTTCGCCGCCTCCCTCGCCCGCGGCGAAACCTACACCAAGCCCACGCTCATCCACCGCGACAACGCCCCGACCCAGCACACCGAGCCGATCGGCCTGACGCCCGCGCAGCGCGCGGCGATTCTCCAGGGCATGGAAGGCTGCACCGTCTACGGCACCGCCAACTATCTCACCAACCTGGAAAGCCTCCGCGTTCCCGGCGTCCGCATCGCCGGCAAAACCGGCACCGCCCAGATTCCCGGCAACAAGAACGCCGCCTGGTTCATCTGCTTCGCTCCGATCGACCACCCCGAGATCGCCGCCGCCGTCATGATCGAGGGCGACACCCCCGGCGAGGAGGTCGGAGGCGGCCGCTACGCCGCGCCCATCGCTTCCGCCATCCTGAAAAAATACTTCGAGAAGAAAAACCGCCCCGCTCCGCCCCCGCTGCTCGCGCCCGTCAAATCCTCCTGACCCGGCGGCCTTCGCGCCACGCCGCGCGCGCCCTCCGAAACACCGGCAATGGCTCGCTCCACGTTTCACGCGCTCCGAAGCGCAGCCGTTGCAGCTCCGCGATGATTGCCGCTTTCGCCTCTGGCCCGGCGCCTCTGGCCTGCACGCGCAAGCGCGCCAGCCACCGCCCGGCCTCCATCCGCACCGCATCGCCACTTCGCGCCCGCGAGCCGAAGCGCAGCGCGAGCGACACCGTGCGCAGATTCATCGCCGCCCAGATCACGCCGGCGATCGCGACCACGATGACCGCGAGTTGCAGCGCAGCCCAGCCGCTTCGCCACGGCCGCGCCGCCCATTTCCTCAACGCGCCGCCGAGCCGCTGCAACGCCTCCCGCACCCGCCGTCCCGACGCCGCCGTCGCATCCTTCAACACCTTGAACGTCTCGACCTGTGACTGCTGGTCGAAGTTGACGATCCGCCGATACCAGAAAACCCTCAGGCTGTCCAAACGCGCCGTCCAGCTCCGGTCGATCCGCCGCCCCAGCGCCCCCTCACCCTGGGCGCCGTTCTCCGCCGCATCCGCCGCGCCCGGCGTCGGGTCCGCCCGGAGCCACGAACCGCTCGCGCCATCGAACAGCTCGCACCACGCGTGCGCATCCGAATTTCGCAGCGTGAAATTGTTCGAGTAGCCGTTCCACGAGCCGCCCTTGAAACCCGTCACCACCCGCGCCGGGATTCCCGCGACGCGCGCGAGCAGCACCATCGATCCCGCGAACAGCTCGCAGTGCCCCGCGCCGGTCCCCGCGAGCCAGCGCACCAGCGGATCACCACCGCCGCCGGGAATCTCCGGCTGCAGCGAATAAGCATGCTGCTTCCCCAGCCACGCCTCCGTCCGCCGCGCGAACTCCGCCGTGGAAATTCCATTCCCTGGGGACGCGCCTTTCCCTGGGGGCGCGACGCCCTCGTCGCGCTTCTTCCCGCCCGCCTCGATCTCCGCCACGACCCGGCCGAGCACCGCCCGATCCGCGTCGCTCAAATCCAGTCGCAGCATCAACGCCGCCGCCGCCCGCGGATTCTTTTCCAGCTTCCGGAACCGCCGCGCGAAATCCTCGTCGCGCCGCGCCGCCCCGACGCTCATGCCTTCCACCCGATACGCCGTCATCGTCACCGGGTCGTCGCGCAACGCCACCAGCCCGAGGTCCGGCGCCAGCCGGAAGCGCTGCGCCTCGCGGAACCTCAGTTCGTCAAAGGATCCCAGCAGCGGCAGATACCGGCTCACGCCCGACTCCAGGTAAAACGTCCAGGAGTCGGACTCGTCCGCCGCGGGTTCGCGCCGGTTCCGTGACGGCCGGCCGATCGTCGAACGCGTGAATTCCATCGTGAACTCCGTCTGCCGGATTCCGCCCGACAACTTGAAGGTTCCGTCCCGATACTCGTCCAGCACCAGCATCCGCCAATACGGCACCGCGGGGATGCGCGCCCGGTCCGACACGTCGACGCTCAACGCCACGCTGTTGTCCTGCTGGATGTCCGTCACATCGCCGAACCGGATCGTGTCGGTGAAACCCGTCCGCGCCTTCTTCGTGATGAAGCGCTCGAGGAAAAAACTGTTGTCCAGTTGAAACCGCGGAATCGCCAGGAACAGCAGCGCCGACACCGCCACCAGCCCGGCAAAAAACGCCGCTCCCAGCGTCACGACGCGCCAGTCCGTCGCCTTCCGCACCCGCCGCAACAGCCGCCGCCACTCCACATGCCGCGCCCAAGCCGGCACGCTCGCCGTTCCATCGCCCGTCGCCTCCCGCCCCTTGCCGGCGGACTCCGCCAGCGTGATCGCCAGCAAAAACGCCAGCGCCACGCCCGTGAACGCCAGGATTTGCACCGCGAACGCGAGCGACACCGTCAGCACTCCCGCCACCACCACGAGAAACAGCCCCAGCACGATCACCTGTAAATCATCGCGTTTCTGCCGGTAGGTGATGCCGCGATAAAACAACAGCAGGATGTCCAGCCTCACCATCGCCGGCAGCACCTCGCCCGTCAGCCACAGGTCGCCCGCGAAAAACGCCACGATCGCCGGAAACGCCAGCCGGTGCGCCCACCGCGGAATCCGCGCCGGCCACGCCGGCCGCGCCAGCACCGCCACCACGCCCGCCGAGGTCAGCCCCGTCCAGGTCCACGCCTCGACATCGAGGTAAAACACGGTCCACACCGACAGCAGCGTGAGCACGCCGCCCAGCAGCCACTTGACCTGCTGCAATTCCTCCAGCGTGAGCTGCGGCCGGCGGGCACGCGGGCGGCCGGCTCGCAATTCCGTCGCAGGGATGGTCGTCGTGCCGTCGCTCATTTCATACCGCCGCGATCACCTCGCCATCGACCCACGCCGCCACCCCCCGCGGCCCATCCGGTGCAAACGTGATGACCTTCCGCCCGTGTCTCCCGCCCTCTCCCACTTCCCGACCTCCGTCCTCTGACCTCTTGCTTCCGGCTTCCGGCTTCCGGCCTGCTTCCGCTTCCCGCTCGACCACCGCCAGCCGGTCGAGAAACGCCTCCAAATCGCTCACCCGTCGCACCGCCGCGGCCGGCTCCGCGCCGAGCGCCACGCTCGCCAGGCGGTCGCCGCGAAACAAATCCTCCGCCAGCGTCGCCGCGAAACTCACGAGCAGTTCGAACTGCTCGTCGCGCACCCACGCCGCCGCCGCCGGGTCCACGCGGAGCGCAAATCCCTCCGTGCTCTCCGCCGCAAACTGCCGCACGAGCAGCTGCCGGCTCCGCGCGCTCGCCTTCCAGTGAATCAACCGGTGCGAATCGCCCGCCGCATACCGGCGCAGCGCCAGCAAATCCGTGCCCGCGCCCGGTCGCGCCATCCGCTCGCCGCCGCCCGCGCGCAGCGCCGAGGCCGCCGCCAGCCGCCGGTATTCCACCGGCGCCGGCCACACGACCGCCCGCTCCTTCGCCTCCGCGCCAATGCTTTTCTTCAGGAATCCAAACGGAAACAGCGAACCGATGCTCTCCAGCTCCACCCGCAGCGCGCCCCGCCGCGCCGGTTTGAACACCCACTCCATCCGCTCCTCGCCGCCCGGGTCGAGCCGCGTCCGCAAAAACAGCCGCTCGCGCGCCTGCGCCGCGCCGCCGCGCTTCCACGCCTCCCGCACGTCGATTCCTCTCGCCGTGAACGTCGTCTCCGCTTTCGCCGGCCTCCGGTCCTCCGGCCGCGCCGCCAGCTCGAACCACAACCCATACGACGGCACCACGCGCTTCGCGTTCCGCACCGCCAGCGAAACCACCGCCTCCTGGCCGGCGCGCAACGGCCGCGCCACGTCGAGCCGCCACATCATCCCGCGAAAATTCTGCCACGCCATCACGCCGCTCAGGACGAGGCACGCGAGCAGCAGCGACAGCGCGATGAACAGGATGTTGTTCGCCGCATTGTAGGCCGCCATCCCCACGCCGAACGACAGCGCGATCAACAGCGTCCCCGGCAGCGTCGGCCGCGTCCGTTCTCGCCGCCGCGGATAAATCAGCGCCCACAACAGCGCGTTCCAGGTGAAACGCCGGCGCGCGCGCCGCGTGTTCGCCGATTCCCACCCGTGCTCGACCGGGGTCTTCATCCCGTCGCGCGCTGAAATTCCAAGATCCAAGCGTCAAGCTCCATCGAATTTTCAATGTTCAAACACCGACTAAATCCTGGAGCTTGGAACTTCACCGGAGCTGGGCCTTTGGTGTTTCGCTGGAGCTTGGTTCTTGGTCGTTGGAGCTTTCGGGGCGGCGCTCACACCGGCGCCGGAATCGCCCCCACGATCCTTCGCAGCGCCGCGCCGATCGTCCGCCGTTCTTCCAGCGCGTCGCTCGACTGCCGCGCCAGCCCGAGGCGGTGCGCCAGAATCGGCCCGGCCAGTTCGCTCACATCCTCCGGCAGCACGAAATCCCGTCCGCCCGCGAGCGCCCGCGCCTGCGCCGCGATCCGCAGCGCCAGTCCGCCGCGCACGCTGACTCCCGCTCGAAACTCTGCCTCGGTCCGTGTCGCCGCCACGATCTTCAGCAGGTATTCCAGCACGCTGTCCTCGATGAACACCTGTCGCGCCGCCTCCTGCAGTCGCAGCACGTCCGAGCGGGCGATCACCGGATTCAGCGCGATCGCATCGTAGCTCGTCCGCGCCGTCCGCAAAATCTCCAGCTCGTCCGCCGGTTGCGGATAACCCATCCTCAGCCGCATCAGGAACCGGTCCATCTGGCTCTCCGGCAGCGGAAACGTGCCCTCGTAATCGACCGGATTCTGCGTCGCGAACACCATGAACGGCGCGCCCACCGCGTGCGGCTCGCCATCGATCGTCACCCGCGCGCGGTCCATCACCTCGAGGAGCGCCGACTGCGTCTTCGGCGTCGCCCGGTTGATCTCGTCCGCCAGCACGATGTTCGCGAACACCGGCCCCTTCTTGAACACGAACTCCTTCACCGTCTCGTCGTAAATGGCCACGCCCGTCACGTCGCTCGGCAGCAAATCGCTCGTGAACTGGATCCGCGAAAACGCGCAATCCATCGACCGCGCGAGCGTGTAGGCCAGCGTCGTCTTCCCCACGCCCGGCAAATCCTCGATCAGCAGATGCCCGCCCGCCACGAGGCACACGAGCACCTGGTCGATCACATCGTCCTTTCCCTTGATCGTCTGCCGCATGGCCGCGCGCAGCCGCCCGAGCACCTCCTTCGCCTCGGTCATCTGGCCCGCCGCTATGAAATCGCTCATCCCGCGATCGTGTCGAAATCGCGCGCCGGGTCAAACCCCCCGCGCCGCGCAAAACACGTTGCCCGCCGCGTTTCCCCGCGTCTTCCTTCCGCCATGCACAAGGGCCGCCTCGAGGCGTTCAGCGACGGCGTTCTCGCGATCATCATCACGATCATGGTGCTCGAGATGAAGGCCCCGCACGGCGGGAACCTGTCCGTCCTCCGCCCGGTGCTGCCGGTTTTCTTCTGCTACGCGCTCAGCTTCCTCAACGTCGGCCTCTACTGGAACAACCACCATCACCTCTTCCAGGCCGTGCAGCACATCAACGGCCGCGTGCTCTGGGCCAATCTGCATCTGCTGTTCTGGCTCTCGCTCTTTCCCTTCGTCACCGACTGGATGGGCGAGAACCATTTCGCCCCGCTCACCGTCTCCGCCTACGGCATCGTCCTCATCCTCGCCGCGGTCGCCTACTACCTGCTCGTCCGCGCGCTGCTCGCATGCCATCCCGCCGACTCGAAGCTCGCGCACGCCATCGGCCGCGACTTCAAGGGCAAGATTTCCCTCGTCATCTACGCCGCCGCCGTCGCGATTGCCTGCGCCGTGCCGTGGCTCGCCATCGCGCTCTACGCGTCCGTCGCCTTTCTCTGGCTCATCCCCGACCGCCGGATCGAGCACGTGCTCACGGAATGATCGCGCCGCGGCATCAGTCCTTGCCCGCGTATTTGAGCACGACGGAGTAATCCTCGTCGCCGCTCCCCGCCGCCTCGGCCTTGCGCAGCGATTCCCGCGCCGCCTCCAGCGCCAGAAAATCGTCGCAGCCCGCCTCGCGCGACAGCAGCCGCATGTCCTTCAACATGTGCTTCACCGAAAACTGCGGCGCGAAATCCCCCGTCCGCAGCTTCGGCTCCTTCAATTTCGCCAGCCCCGAATAGCTCACGTTCTGGCTCAGCGCCTCGAAAAACACGTCGTCGGTCACGCCCGCGCGCCGCGCCAGCGTCAACGCCTCGCTCAAGCCCTGCATCTGCGCCGCGATGTTCAGGTTCATCGTCAGCTTGAAGGTGCACGCCTGCTCGTTGGTCCCGATCGTGAACCGCTTTACCGACACCAGCGACAGCAGCGGCTCCAGCTCCGCGATCAGCCCTTTGTCGCCACCGAGATAAAACACCGTCTGCTTCTGCTCCGCCGCCGGCTTGCTGCCGGTGAACAGCGCCGCGAGATACCGCGCGCCTTTCGCCGTCACCAGCTTCTCGAACTTTGCGCTGCTCGCCGCGTCGATCGTGCTCGATTGCACGACGACCTTCCCCGGCCCGAGCTTCGGCAGGATCGCGTTGAGCACGCTCTCCACCGCCGGCGGGTCCGCCACGACGATCTGGATCACATCCGCCGCCTCCGCGACCTCGGCCGGCGAATGCTTCCACTTCGGCGCATCCGGCTTCGGCGTGCGATTCCACGTCCCCGTCAGTTTTCCGGCCGCTGCATAATGCCGCGCCCACACTCCGCCGATGATTCCCAATCCGATGACGCCGATGGTGTTCATGCTCCGGCCACGAAACACACCCCCGCGCCGAAAACAAATCCAGACTTCGTCAGCGACCGCCTACGCCGCCGTCGTCCCGCGCGAAAAAACCTGCGGCAGCCGCACCCAACTTTCACCCGCCAGCGATCCCGCGATCGCCCACGCCGCGCCCACATAGGCGGTCGCGATGCACAGCATCGTCCACTGCAGCCGGTCCGCCGGCGCCGCAATCACGCCGGGCAAATGCAGCAGCAGCACGAAACAGCTCAGCATCGCCGCTTCCATCGTCGCCGCGAGCCGCCGCGCGACCCCGAGCAGCATCGCAATTCCCGCCGCCATGTGACCCGTGCCGGTCAGCAGCGCGAAAAACCGCCGGTCCGGCAGCCACGCCGGCA
>DASZPP010000311.1:0-7555 GCA_035549975.1 Opitutus sp. | reverse complement strand
CGCACCGCGCACAATCCGCCGACGCCCGAGCTGCTCGATGCATGCGACCGGCTCGGGATGCTGGTGATGGACGAAAGCCGGCTCCTCGGCAGCAGCGCGGCGAATCTCGCGAAATGGGACGGGCAGATCCGGCGCGACCGCAATCACGCGAGCGTTGCGATCTGGTCGCTCGGCAACGAGGAATTCACCGCGCAGGGCACCGCGATCGGCGGCCGCGCGGCGGCGGCGATGCAGGCCATGGTCAAGCGCCTCGATCCCAGCCGGCCGGTCACCTACAATTCGACGCTCGGAAACGAGTTCGACCCGATCAACGCCGTCGTCGAGGTGCGCGGCTGGAGTTACCGGATCGGCGTCGAGCGGATGGACGCGTATCACGCCGCGCATCCGCAGCAGCCGAACGTCGGCAGCGAGCAGGGCAGCACCGTGAGCACGCGCGGCATCTACGCGAACGACGCGGCGCGCGGCTACGTGAGCGCCTACGACGACAACGCCCCGGACTGGGCGAACACCGCGGAGCAGTGGATGAGCTTCTTCGCGCCGCGGCCGTGGCTGTCGGGCGGATTCGTCTGGACCGGTTTCGACTATCGCGGCGAGCCGACGCCGTATGCGTGGCCGTGCATCAACTCCCATTTCGGCATCCTCGACACGTGCGGATTCCCGAAGGACAACTTCTGGTATTACCAGTCGTGGTGGACGGACAAGCCGGTGCTGCACCTGCTGCCGCACTGGAACTGGGCGGGGCGCGAGGGCCAGGACATCGACGTGCGCGCCCTCAGCAATTGCGAGGAGGTCGAGCTCTTCCTGAACGGCCGCAGCCTCGGGCGGCAGACGATGAAGCCGCAGTCCGAGCTGAAATGGAAAGTGCCGTATGCCCCAGGCACGCTGTCGGCGAAAGGCTACACGGGCGGAAAGCTCGTCGCGGAAACCCAGGTCGTGACGACGGGCGCGCCGGCGGCCGTGCAACTCATGGCGGATCGCGCGACGATCGACGCCGACGGCGAGGATGCGTCCGTCGTGACCGTGGCGGTCGTCGATGCGGACGGGCGCCTCGTGCCGACCGCGGGCGACCACGTGAGTTTCGAGCTCGACGGACCGGGCCGGATCATCGGCGTCGGCAACGGCGACCCGAGTTGCCACGAGCCGGATCAGTTCATTGCGGCGGTGCCGGTGGCGACGCGCGCGATCGAGGGATGGAAATGGAAGCGGGTTGATCTGCGCACCGAGGGGAATCTGCCGGAGACGAAGGCGGATTTCGACGACAGCGGCTGGGACGCGGCGAACGTGACCGCGGCGAAAGGCCCGCTGGGCAACCGTGAGCGCGCGGTTTATCGCGCACACATTTCGGTGACGCCGGAGGAACTCGCGTCGCCGGGCGTGGAGCTCTGGTTCGGCCGGATCGAAGGTGACAATGTCGTCTACATCAACGGCGAGCAGGCGGCCCGGGGCGGCGATGCGCGCTCGGCGGTGGCCTACGATGTGAAGTCGAAGCTGCAGGCGGGCGACAACGTGATCGCCGTCATCGTCTCGAACTGGGGCGACACCGGTGGCCTGGCGAAGGGCGCGGCGCTGCGCGTCACGAGCGCGGCGGCGCCGGTGCAGTGGAGCCGCAGCGTGTTCAACGGGCTCGCGGAGGTGATCGTGCAGGGGGCGAAAAGCAGCGGCGTGATCAAGCTCACCGCGCACGCCGACGGGCTGAAACCGGCGGCGATCGCGATCAGCACGAACGGCGTGTCGCCGCGGCCGGCGGTAGAGTAATACCCGGAGCGCTTTCGCAAGAGTCGTAGCTGCGAGCGTGGGCGAGCGGGATGGTCACTCGCTCACGCTTGCGGCTACGGCCTGCGTGTTGCTCCAGTGGCATGGACGTGCAGTCATGCCCACGGGCTGGGACGCCCGTGCCACGGGGAGCGAGGGCGCGGATGAGCCGCGCCCCTACTCGTCGTCCGGCGCGCCGCCGGAGGCGACGATGTCCTCCTGCTTGATCTTATCGACGTTGAAGCGGTCGACCTTGCCGCGGATGATCGCGAGAAGCTCGTCGAGCGACGGTGGTTCCTTCATGAAGCGGAGCGGATTTGAGCGCGCGACGACGAAGGTTTTCAGGTAGGGGCTGACGAAACCCTTCGCCTTCAACTTCGCGACGACCTCGGCGACTTTCTGGTCGAGCTCGATCAACTGGTCGCGATGGCGCTCGTGGCTTTTCAGCGATTGCGCGAGCGGGTCGGCGGAAAATTCCGCGAGCCGGCGGACGAAGGAATTGTAGACGCCGCCGCTGAAGCGCGCGTTCTGTTCGTAGCAGAGGCCCATCTTGATGAAGGCGGCCTCTTCGAAATAGTAGCCGAATTCCTTCTCGGCCTTCGCGGGATGCTCGGCGAGGAGGTTGCGGAAAATGCGGATGACCTCGAGCGACTTGTCCTTCAGGTTGTGCGCCTTCTCGGTGTTGAGCGCGAGAATCTGCCACGCGACCTCGCGCTTCGGCACGACGAGCGCGGTGATCGCCTTCGCCCCGAGGCGGCGCATCGCGGCGAGCCGGTGGCCGCCGTTGGGCGTCCAGAAAAGCCCGTCGGTCGGTGCGGTGATGGCGATGATCGGGTCGAGAAAAATGCCCGTGCGGTCGATGACGTCGGCGAGCCGCTTGTGATGTGCGTCGGAGACATCGCGCTGAAACGGCGTCGGCTCGACCCTGTCGATCGGCAGCGTCGCCACCAGCAACGGCTGCGCGCCGAGCGGATCGCGATACTGGCCGGTGACCACGCCGCCCGCGCGCTCGATCGCGGCTTTCGCGTCGAGCGCGTCGCCTGCGAGGTCGGCGAGCACCGTTTCCGTCGCGAGCGCGCCGCGGGTGTTGGCCGCGGCCTGGCGCGGACGTTTCTTCGGCGGGCGGCGCTTGAGGACGGTTTTGGGCATGGGAGGAACGGATGGATGGGCCGCCGGCTGGTTCTTGTGCCGGTGTGCTGCTCGATAATCCGCGCCGGCCGCGAGTCAACCGGGCGCGGGGCGATGAACTCGTCGTCGCGGAAATCTTGGAAGGAAAGAAATCGGAGCGCGGCCGGCCGGTCTTTGTCCGGGCGGGCGAGGGCGGATCGCGGGCTTGGCGTCGGCCTTTGGATGGCCAAAGAATTTCACAGATGAGCACCGGGAAAAACAGCCTCGAAAACAAATGCGAACGGTTGCGCGCGCTCCATGTGCGTGGCGCGCCGCTGTTGCTGCCGAACGCCTGGGATGCCGCTTCGGCCCGGGCGGTCGTGGCGGCCGGGTTTCCGGTCGTGGCCACGACGAGCGCCGGCGTGGCGGCGGCGCTGGGCCATGCGGACCATGAGCATGCGCCGCGCGACGAGATGCTCGCGGCGGCGGCGCGTATCGCGGCGAGCGTCGATGTGCCGGTCACGATCGATGCCGAGGCGGGCTACGGGCTGTCGCCGGCCGGGCTGGTGGCCGAGCTCAGCCGGGTCGGTGCGGCGGGCTGCAATCTCGAGGACACCGATCATGCCGCGGGGAAACTGCGCGATCCGAAAAAGCACGCCGCGTGGTTGCGCGAAGTTCGCGCGGCGGCGAAGGACCAGGGCTACGGGCTCGTGGTGAACGCGCGCATCGACGTCTTCCTCGCCACCCATGAAAAAGGCGGGCAGGGCGGCCTCGTGGCGGAGGCGCTCGAGCGGGCGCGACTTTATTTCGAGGCCGGCGCGGACTGCGTCTATCCGATCACGTTGTGGGAAAAAGGACCGCTGAACGAATTCGTGGCGGCGGCGCCGGGGCCGGTCAACATCCTGCCGATGCCGCGCGGACCCACCGTGGCGGAGCTCACGGCGGCGGGGGTGGCGCGGATCAGTTTCGCGAGCCGCCTTCACCGCGAAGTGATGGAGCATCTTCGGCAGCGGCTCGCGGCCATCGCGGAGGCGACCGGCGCGGCGGGCTGACGCAGCGCGGGTTTCCGCGGTTTGCGCGTCTCTTTGTCAGGGCGAGATCGTCCTGCGCCTGCGTAATGTCCCTGAAGAAATTCCTGCGGCCGCCGGCTGGGATCTTTCGCAGCCTCCTGGCCGTGGCGCTCCTCGCGGCGGCCTGGAACGAGGCGGCGGGAAGCGAGTCGTTTTTTCCGGCCCGGCCCGAGGATCCGCTCGCGGTGGATTTCACCAACGCGGAATTCGGCGCGCATGCCGACGGCAGGGGCGACGATGCGCCGGCGCTGCAACAGGCGATCGATCACGTGGCCGCGACGACGCATGCGGGCATCGTGTTCATTCCGTCCGGACGGTATCGCCTCGGGAAAACGGTGTTCGTGTGGCAGGGCATCCGGTTGATCGGTTACGGAGCGTCGCGGCCGGTGTTCGTGCTCGGGCGCGACACGCCGGGGTTCCAGGAGGGCGCCGGGCGTTACATGATTCATTTCGCCGACAACCGGCCAAGGCCCGGCGAGCCGTTCGTCGATGGGAGCGAATTCACGTTCTACAGCGGGATGAGCAACATCGATTTCGAGCTGGAGGACGGGAATCCGGCGGCCGTCGCGGTGCGGTTTCATGTGGCGCAGCACGGCCGGCTCACGCACATGGATTTCCGGGTCGGCGCGGCGCGCGCGGCGCTCGAGGACGTCGGCAACCAGGCGAGCGACATTCACGTGCATGGCGGCGACTACGGCATCATCACGAAACGGACGGCGCCGGTCTGGCAGTTCCTGCTGATGGATTCGAGTTTCGACGGGCAGCGCGTGGCGGCGATCCACACGCAGGAAGCGGGATTCACGCTCGTGCGCGTGAATTTCCGCGACATGCCGGTGGCGCTGGAAATCGCGCCGGGGCAGGTCGAGCAACTCTATGGACGCGACCTGCGAATGGAGAATATTCGGGAGGCGGCCTTCGTTCCGGGTAACGCGCGCAGCCCGCACTCGGCCGTCACGCTGACGAACGTCGCGTGCGCGGATGTCCCGCGTTTTTGCGGCGGTGAACGACCGGTGCTCGCGCCGGCGAAGGATTACGTCGTCGATCGCTTTTCGCTCGGGCTCGACATCGGCGAGGACGGACGCGAACGCGGCATCGCGCTGCAGCACGAGGAGCATCCGCTGACGCAGCCGGCGACGGTTGTCGCGAGCGACATTCCGGACCTGCCACCGATGGAGCGATGGGTGAACGTCCACGCGCTCGGCGTGAACGGCGACGGGGAGACGGACGACACGGCGGCGTTGCGGTCGGCGATCGCGCGGCATCGCGTGCTGTATTTCCCGACCGGAACTTATCGCGTGACCGCGTCGCTGGAGCTGGAGCCGGACACCGTGCTGATCGGGCTGAATCCCGGGACGACGCGAATCGTCCTGGCGAACGGCACACCGGCGTTCGCGGGCGAAGGCGGGCCGATGGGCGTGATCGTGACGCCTCGCGGCGGACGCAACATCGTCGAGTCGATCAGCGTCTGGCCGGGCTTGGGCAACGCCCGGGCGGCGGGTGTGATCTGGATGGCGGGTCCGGCCTCGCTGTTGGACGACGTGTGTTTTCCCGCGTTCATCTTTCCGCTCGGGTGGCATCCGGGCATGCCGCTGGGCGGCGGCGCGCGCTGGGCCAGAGACGGACGAAACCACGTAACGCGTTCCGCGGATCTTGTGATCACGAACGGCGGCGGCGGGATTTTTCGTGGCAACTGGCCGCATGCCGTCGACGCGGCGGTCGGGCTGCGGATCGAAGACACGAGCACGCCGGGAAAGATTTACCAGATGTCGGTGGAGCACCATGAGCGCGCGGAGACGGAGTTTCATCACGTGCGGAATTGGGAGGTTTACGACCTGCAGACCGAGGAGGAAAATCCCGCGGGCGCGAACGCGTATGCCGCGGATATCGAGAACGCGCGGGATCTTCTCTTCGCCAACACCTATCTCTATCGCGTGTCCCGCAGCGTGCGGCCGAAGACCGACGCGATCCGCGTGTGCCGGTCGGATGGCGTCCGCTTCGAAAACGTGAAAGTATTCAGCCAGACGCGGCTCGCGTTCGACAACGCGATCTTGAACGAGGACAACGGCGCGAGCGTGCGGGCGCGTTTTTTTGCGGGCTTTGGCGGGCGCGCCGGGGCGCAAGCGCCGGCGGTGGCACCGCCGGCGGCGGTGTTCGGACGCGGCGCGAAGCTCGAGGGACTCGCGACCGGATTCAGCAACGCCTCGGGGCTGGCGGTCACGGGCGATGGCGTCGTGTTCTTCACCGACGCGGCCGAGCACAAAATCTATCGATGGAACGAAGCGGCGCGGAAAGCGGAGTTGTGGGCGGAGATCGACGGGCAGCCGCAGGTGCTCGGGTTCGTGCCACCGTCGCACCTCCTCGCGATCACGAATGAGAAGGCGGTTTACCAACTCGACACGGCCCAGCCCGGTGCGGCCGGAATCGTCGCCGAGGCGGCGGCGTCGGCCCCGGCTACCGTGCTGCTCCTGCCGGTCGGCCTGCACAATCAATTAAGCGTGCTGAGCGATTTGATCGAGCATCGTGGCCATGTCTACCGGCCGCACAGCAACACGGCGGTCATCTCGGTCGTGACGGACGAGCACCGCGGATATTACTACGCGCCGGGAACGACGACGGCGGTGCTCGGTGGCGGCACCTGGCGGCCGAACTTGCAGAGCTCGACGCTGGCGGCGTTCGCGCCGGGCGACACGCGTTACGTCACGAGCGAGGACGACGGCAGGACTTATCGCGCGACGCTGCGCGACGGCCGCGTGCTCGAGACGACGGTTTTCGCGGAGCGCGGCGGCACCTCGGTCGCGACGGATGCGGATGGAAACGTGTTCATCGCGAGCGGGCAGGTGTGGGTTTACGACCGCGACGGAAAACAGATCGGCGCGCTGGAGGTGCCGGAGCGGCCGGGCAGCCTGGCGTTCGGCGGCAAGGACGGACGGACGCTGTTCATCGGCGCGCGGTCGTCGCTGTATGCGATTCGGACGCAGGCGGCGGGAAAACCGTAGCGGCTGGCGGGCGGGGCTGGCCCTGCGGGGTGAGGGCACCCGTCTCCATTCGCCGAGCGGCGGCTCAGCCTTTGTTTACAGCGTCGAGGACGATGCCGGGGGTGAGGAGCTCGGGGAGAATGACCGGCTGGTCCTTGCCGGGGAACCAGATCAGGTTGAAGGGGACGGCGCTGCGGTTGTATTTTGCGAGTTCCTCGGTGATGCGCGGGTCCTTGCTGGTCCAGTCGCCGCGAAGCGTGGCGATTTTTTTTGCGGCGAAGGTGCGCAGCACGTCGTCGGAGTGAAAGACGAGTTTCTTGTTCGCCTGGCAGGTCGCGCACCACCGGGCGGTGAAGTCGACGTAGACGATGCGGCCCTCGGCGCGGAGTTTCGCGACGGCGTCGGGGCTCCACGGCTGCCAGGTGACGCCGTCGGCCGTGACGGTGCCGGGCGGCTGGGCGACGGCGGTTTTCGGCCAGCCGAGCCAGAGGCCGGCGCCGGCAGCGACGATGAGCGCGGCGGTGCCGAAGCTCGTGCGCGCGGCGGAGGCGCCGGGCTGGTGCCAGCGGCCGTAGAACCAGATGCCGAGCGCGACGAGGACGAGGCCGAAAAGAATGTTTTGGAAGCCCTCGTCGCCGACCTGGCCGGCGA
>DASZPP010000310.1:0-2770 GCA_035549975.1 Opitutus sp. | reverse complement strand
TCTGGAAAGGTCGCGGACAATCCGAAGGCGACCGCGTGGATTTTCTTCGGCGACGGCCGCGGCAATTTCCGGACGACGGTGTTCACCACTGGCATCGGCTGGCACGAAGGGCGCGTCGCCGACCTGAACGGCGACGGCCGGCTGGACATTTTGGACAAGCCGTACACATGGCAGACGCCGCGCGTCGACGTGTGGCTGCAGCTTCCGCCGAAGACATCCGGCCTGACCCCGACCGCTCCGGCGACCGAAGCGGCGCCCACGTCCGACCCGGCGTCGCTGGCTTGGCCGGGGAAGACCTGGGAAACGCAGCAGCCGGAGGAGGCGGGGCTTTCGGCGGCGCGACTCGCCGACGCGGCGGCTTACGCGGGTGGGCGGGGATGCGTGGTGCGGCACGGGCGGATCGTCTACACGTGGGGCGATCCGACGCAGCCGGGCGACGTGGCCTCCGCGGCGAAGCCGGTCTACAGTTATTTTCTGTTCAAGGCGCTCGAGACCGGACGCGTTCCCAGCCTCGATGCGCGCGCGGTGAACTACGAGCCGCGCCTCGGCGCGATCAATGCGGCACTCGGCTACAAGGACCGCGCCATCACGCTGCGCGAGCTGGCGAATCAGACGTCGTGCTACTGCGTGAGCGAGCGGCCGGGCACGGCCTTCGACTACAACGATTTTCAGATGGCGCTGTTTTGGGACGTGCTGTTCACGAAAATCTACGGCGCGAGTTACCAGTCGGTGGACGCGGATGTGCTGCGCCCGCTGCTGACCGGCCCGCTCCAATGCGAGGACGCCCCGACGCTGCTCGCTTTCGGCACCGAAAATCGCGCGGGCCGGCTGGCGATTTCGCCGCGGGATTATGCGCGATTCGGCCTGCTTTATCTCCGGCACGGGAAATGGCGCGACCGGCAGTTGCTGTCGGCGGAGCACGTCAAGATGGCCGTGACGAGCCCGTTGCCCTCCGATTTTCCGCGCACCACGGCCAAGGAAGCCGAGATGATCGCGGGCCAGCGGACGATGGGCGCCACCGAGAAGCCGGATGACGAGACGGATCATCGCGGCAGCTACAGTTGGCTATGGTGGATCAATGGCGTCGATCGCCACGGCCGGCGTTTCTGGCCCGGTGTGCCGGACGATGTTTACGCGGCGCTCGGCCACGCGAACGGGCAGCGCGGCCTGGCAGTCATGCCGTCGCTCGACCTGGTGGTCGCGTGGAACGACACGGTGTTCGGCCAGCTTCCTGAAGAACCTTATCCGCCCGGCGAGTTTTTCCGGCGCATCGTCGCGGCGGTGAAGAAATAGGGAGTTGCGATCATGATCAAACCACGGGCCTGGCTTCTTGTCGTTCTGGCGCTGGCGGCGCCGCTTTGCGCGCAACAAAAGCTGCGCGTGATCGTGGAGACGGATGCGGGTGGCGATCCGGATGACGAGCAATCGCTCGTGCGCTTTCTGGTTTACGCGAACGAATGGGATGTCGAGGGCATCATCGACAACCGTCCCGTGACCCGGCCGGTGGAAAATCTCAATCCCGAGCGCACCGGCCTCGGCATCGTGCAGCGGCTGGTGCGCGCATATGGCAAGGTCTGGCCGCACCTCAACGAAAACGCTCCCGGTTACCCAACCGTGGAGACGCTGCTCGCGCGGACGGTCGCTGGCTACGGCGACTCGGAAGCAGGCGTGAAGCTGATCATCGCGGCCGTGGATCGCGACGATCCGCGGCCGATCTGGTTCATGAACTGGGGCACGGATTGGGGCAGCGCGCCGAGCAGCCTCCAGCTCGCGCTCGATCGGGTTTTGGACGAGCGGGGCCGCGACGGTTATGCGAAGTTCAAGAACAAGATTCTCCTCAGCTCGGCGGATCGCTTCCGCGATCACACCTCGAGCATCCTGCCGCATTTCCGGATGTGGGTCGAAAAGGAATGGCCAACCGTCGAGGGCGACAACTGGTATCACCGCGTGGGACCACTGACGGCGACGGCGGGCGGATTCGATTTGAAACGCGATGTGCTGACCGGCCACGGCGCGCTCGGCGCGCTCTATCCGACGAACACGAACATTCCCCAGAAGGAGGGCGATTCGCTCACGTTTCTCTATCTGATCCCGACCGGCATGAACGACCCGATGCATCCCGAGTGGGGCAGCTGGTCGGGGCGTTACGGCGTGTGGGACGAATACATCCGCGGAATTCCCACCTACTACGCGCCGAACGTGCGCGACCGCTGGCAGGGGACCATCAGCCGCGACAACACGCTGCGCCGCTGGGCCGTGGACCTGCAGAACGATTTTCGCGCGCGGATGGACTGGTGCGTGAAACCCTATCGCGAGGCCAATCACAATCCCATCGCGGTGCTGAACGGCGACACCACGCGAAAAATATTGGAAGTCACCACGCGCGTCGGAGCGACGGTTTCGCTCTCGGCGGCGGGCTCGTCGGATCCCGACGGCAATGCGCTCAACTACGAATGGATTCCCTATCCGGAGGCGGGTGGCTACGATGGAGAATTCTGGCCGGACGATCTTCATTCCGCGCAGACGACGGTCACGGTTCCCGACGATGCGGCGGGGAAGGACCTGCATGTGATCCTCGCAGTGCGGGACAACGGGAAGCCGCCGCTGGCGGCGTATCGCCGGATCATCCTGCATGTGGAGCCGCAGCGGTGAGGCGTGAAAATAAGAGGGCGGAGGGCATCGGGCTGCGACTGGCGCGGGGCCGGTCGGAGTGCGGCTCCCCCTCGCTTTTTTTCGGCCTGACCCGGCTGTTGAATGGAGTCGCGGGGGC
>DASZPP010000309.1:0-3493 GCA_035549975.1 Opitutus sp. | reverse complement strand
CGAGCGCATCGAGGTTGTCGCCGAAGACATTGATTACAACCGGCGCGGTTTCGCCGCTGATGCTCTCGCCGATGCGGTCGCCGAGAAAGGTCGTGACCTCGAACTGGATCCCGGGCGTCTCTCCGAGCACGGCGCGAATCTCATCCTCGACCTGCGCCTGCTCGCGGCCGGGGAGATCGGGTTTCAGTTCGACGTGGAATTCGCAGCGTTGCGGGCCCCAGGTGTCCTCGCCCTGCTCGGCGCGGCCGATCTGCTGCTCGACGGTGGCGATGCGCGGCAGTTTCAGCAACGCCTCGGAGATCTGCCGGCCGACGCGCCGCATCTCGGGGAGCGACGTGCCGGGCTGCATCGAAACCTGGAGCACGAAATGGCCCTCGCGGAATTCGGGCAGGAAATCGCCGCCGAGGAACGGCAGCCGCGACAGCGCGACGAGGCAGAAAACCGCGACCGCGGTGACGACACCGACCCGGTGGCGTTCGGCCCAGCCGAGAATTTTTTCGTAGCGCCGCCGGAGCGCGCGCTGAAACCGCGGCAGCTCGGGCCGGCCGGGGCCGCGGGCGAAGAAGAGCAGGGCGAGCGCGGGCGTGATCGTGAGCGCGACGGCGAGCGAGGCGAGGATCGCGAGGATGTAGGCGTGCGCCAGCGGGGCGAAGAACGCGCCCTGCAGGCCGGTCAGCGTGAGCACCGGCAGGAAAACCAGCACGACGATGAAGGTGGCGAACACGACGGCGCTCCGCACCTCGAGCGACGCGCCGAGGATCACGCCGAGGGCCGGCCGCGGCGCGGCGAGGGCGGCGTTTTCGCGGAGCCGGCGGAGGATGTTTTCCACGTCGATGATCGCATCGTCGACGACTTCGCCGAGGGCGATCGCAAGGCCGCCGAGCGTGATCGTGTTGAGCGAGCCGCCCGCGCGGTCGAGCAGGATGACGGCGGTGAGCAGCGAGAGCGGGATCGCCGTGAGCGAGATGAACGCGGTGCGGACGTTGCCGAGAAAGAGAAACAGCATCGCCGCGACGAGCACGGCGCCGAGCAGGAGCGAATGACGGATGTTCGTGAGCGAGGCCTCGATGAACGTCGCCGGCCGGTGGAGCCGCGGGTAGAGCGTGACGCCTTCGCGCGCGAAGACGGGTTTCAATTCGTTGAGCGCGGCCTCGAGCCCGGCGGTGACGTCCATCGTGTTCGCGCCGAACTGGCTCGTCATCGTCAGCAGCACGCCGGGCCGGCCCATGACGAGCGCGTCGCCGAACTTCGGCTGGCCGGCGAGGGCGATCGTGGCGACATCGCGCAGCCGCACCGGCGCGCCGCCGGAACTGACGGCGACGACGATGTTGCCGAGTGCGGCGACGGTGGTGGCCGGGCCTTCGGTCTGGAGGACGATGCGCTGGGTCGGCGTCTCGATATAGCCGGCGCCGCGGACGCCGCTCGATTTGCGCGCGGCGGCGAGCACGTCGGCGAGCGTGAGGCCGTGCGCCATCAGCAGGTCGGGGTGAACCTGCACCTGCCACTGGCGGACCTCGCCGCCGAAGATCTTGCAACTCGCGACGCCGGCCACGGCGAGCAGGCGCGGCGCGAGGGTCCAGTCGGCAAACGTCCGGAGCTCCATCGGCGTGAGCCGGTCGCTCACGAGGCCGATCTTGAGGAGGTCCATCGTCGCGGAGGTGAGCGGGGAGATCGTCGGCGCCTTGACGCCGGCGGGAAGTTCGCCGGCGAGCTGCCCGAGCCGCTCGGCGAGCATCTGGCGGGCGGGCAGGATCGCGGTGCCCTCCTTGAACATCATCGTGATGACGGAGAGACCCTCGATCGACTCGGAGCGCAGCGATTCCTGGCCGACGAGGCCGTTGATGGCGCTCTCGACCGGGCGGGTGACGAGTGTCTCGACCTGCTCGGGCGAGAGGCCGGGTGCCTCGACCTGGATCGTGGCCTGCGGCGGAACGAAGTTGGGAAACACGTCCAGCTTGGCGCGGCCGGCGACGTAGACGCCGTAGCCGAGCAGCAACGCCGCGAGGGCGACGACCACGCCGCGGAAGCGCAGCGAAAAATGGACGACGTGCTGCAGCATGTCAGTCCTCGTCGCCGCCGCCGGCGCCGAGCTCGGCGGAAAGAAGTTGCTGCGCGCCGACCACGACCACGCGATCGCGTTCGCCGACGCCGCGGGTCACGGCCGTGCCGTGGTCGAGCTCGGGGCCGAGCTCGACGAGGCGGCGGGCGAAGGTGCCGTCGCCGGTTTGCACGAAGACGAAGACGCTGCCCCCGTGCCGGACGAAGGCGCTGCGGGGAAGCACCGCGAGGCGCGACGGGTCGCCGGCGCCGGACAGCGTGGCTTGCAACGCGGCACCGATGGGCAGGGATTCGCCGCGGACGAGCGCGAGATAGCCGCGGCCCTGGAATTGCGGATCGGCCATCGGCGCGGGGCCGAGGATCTCGGCGGCGAAAAGCTTCGCGCGATCGGTGAGGAGCGTGAGGTTGGCCGATTTTGGCGGAGCGCGGAGCGTGGCATCGGCGGGGATGTCGATGCGGGCGAGCGTCCAGCCCCGGGCGAGTTCGGCGGCGAGATGGTTTGCATCGATGGCCCGGACCAGTTGCGGGCCCCACGCGGTGAGAAGCCGGGCGCGGGCGGCGTCGAGCTGGATGCGATCGCGCTCGGCGGCGGCGCGGGCGGTCTCGACGGATTGGGCGGAGGCGTTTTCGCCGTTTTCGTGGAGCGATTGGGCGCGCTGAAATTCCTTGTCGGACGCGGCGAGCGCGGCGCGGGCGGTGGCGACATCGGCGGCGGCGGCGAGGAGCGGGGCGGGATCGAGCACGCGGCCGTAGGCGGTGATTTCGGGCGTGACGGTTTCGAACGCAGGCGCGGTGATTTGCAGGCCGGCGGCGGCGAGCTGGTTCTTGTCGAGATGGACGGTGCCGACAGGTGGTGGTTCGGATTCGGCGGCGGGGGCGGGCGCTTCGTGACCGGCGGGCGCGGCGGCATGCTGACGGAGGAGAAACCACGCGACGAGGCCGCCGAACAGCAGGCCGATCAGGAAATTCGGGAGGAATTTTTTCATGGCGGGGACGGGGAGCGGCCGGCGCGCGGCGCGGATTCCAGCGCGGCGAGGTGGACGAACGGAATCTGCAGTGCGTCCTCGAGCTGGCCGGAAGCGAGGGCGGCCTGGCTTTCGGCGTCGAGGAGCGCGGTGCGGCCGGCGGCGGCGGCGATATCGGCCGAGGCGACTTCGTAGGCGTCGCCGGCGCCGGCGCGCTGGCGGGACTCGGCGCCGGCCTGCTGCGCGTCGAGCTCGTGCTGCGCGCGGCGAAGATAGCCGAGCTGCGTGGCGGCGGCGGCCTGGGCGGTCGCGGCGGCGTCGATCTCGGCGATCGCCTGCGCCTGCGCGGCGAGGAACTGGGCGGCGGCCTCGCGGCGGCGCGCGACGGCTTCGGCGATCGGGCCCTGGTTTTGGTTGAAGAGCGGAAGTTCGAGCGTGAGGCCGAGCGTCCATTTGTTTTCGCCCTGGTC
>DASZPP010000308.1:0-13688 GCA_035549975.1 Opitutus sp. | reverse complement strand
CGCGCGGCGCGCGCCCGGGGGGCGCAGCCGCTCGTGCAGGTGCACCGGGCGCGGATCACGCGCGAGCTGACGCTGCACGCGGAGGAAGCGCAGGTTTCGCTGCAGGCGCAGGTCGAGCTCGCCCGCATGCAGAAAGTCGATGCGTATATCGCGCTGCGCGGTTCCGAAAATATTTTCGAGGCGAGCGACGTCCCGGCGGCGAAAGTGCAGCTCGTGAGCCGCCTGATGAAACCGGTGCTCGACCATCGCGTCGGCCAGACCAAGTGGGTGGTGTTGCGCTGGCCGACGCCGGCGATGGCGCAGCAGGCGGGGATGAGCACGGAGGCGTTCGAGGATTTCTTCTTTCGCGTTTGCACGCTCGACTACGCGCGCATGACGCCGGGCATGAAGGCGCTGAAGGCGTTGATGACGCAAACCGACCGCGTGCACATCAAGGGCCCCGGCACCGACCTGCGGTTTTCGATCAAGGGCATCGGCGCGGTGCCGTGCGGCGGGCTGCGCAACATCCCGGACGGCGAGGTGTATTCCTGCCCGGTGCGCGATTCGGTCGAGGGCGAGCTGAGCTACAACGCGCCGACGGTTTACCTCGGCACGTCGTTCGATCACATCCGGCTCGCGTTCAAGCGCGGCCGGATCGTCGAGGCGACCTCGTCGAACACGAAGCGGTTGAACGAAATTTTGGACAGCGACGACGGGGCGCGCTACGTGGGCGAGTTCGCGCTCGGTTTCAATCCGCACATCCTCGAGCCGATGCGCGACATCCTGTTCGACGAAAAGATCGCGGGGTCGTTTCACTTCACGCCGGGGCAGGCCTACGAGGAATGCGGCAACGGCAACAAATCCCAGGTGCACTGGGATATGGTCTGCATCCAGCGGCCGGAATATGGCGGCGGCGAAATCTGGTTCGACGGAAAGCTCATCCGCAAGGACGGGCTGTTCGTGCCGTCGTCGCTGCAAAAACTGAATCCGGCGTATCTGCTCGGGAAATCGGGACGCTAATCTGCGCTGATCTTCGCTGACGAGGGGCGGGAATATTCGCGTCGATTTGGCGAAGACCAGCGTTCCACTCATGCGCGACTTCATCCAAGCGCTGCCGAAGACGGAAACGCACCTGCATCTCGAGGGCGCACTGCCTTACGAGATGCTGCGCACGTGGCGGCCGGAGCAGTTTCCGGCGGATCCGGAATTCCGGCGACCGGCGCATCGGTTCCAGACATTTCCGGATTTCGACCACGTGCTGCTGGCGCACGCGCTGCCGTGGTTCACGAGCGTCGAACGCTACCACGAGGCGGCGAAGGCGATCTTCGCACGGCACGTCGCGCAGAACGTGCGCTACGTGGAGACGAGTTTTCACCTGCCGGTGACGACGTTCATCCATGTGCCGGGCCGCGAAATCATCGCCGCGATCCGGGCGGCGGTGCCGGCGGGTTTGGAGGTGCGGATCTTCGCCGGGATGCTGCGCTCGGATCTCGTGGGCGACCTGCGGCCGACGATCGACCAGCTCGAAACGTGGGACGAGCTCGCCGGCGTCGATTTGCATGGATTTGAAGCGGTGCGCACCGAGCCGGAAACGGCCGGCGTCTGGGCCCGATTGCGCGCGGCGGGCAAGGTGACGAAGTGCCACGCGGGCGAATTCGGCGGCGCCGACCGCGTGCGCGAGGCGATCGAGCTGCTCGGCGTCACGCGCGTGCAGCACGGCATTCGCGCGATCGAGGATCCGGCGGTGGTGCGACTCGCGGTCGAGCGGGGCGTCACGTTCGACACCTGCCCGATCAGTAACGAGCGGTTGTGCGCCGTCCCCTCGATGCGGGAGCACCCGATCCGGCGGCTGATGCAGGCGGGCGTGCGTTGCACGGTGAGCACCGACGACCCGCTCGTCTTCGCGAACACGGTGAACGACGAATATGTGGCGCTCGCGACGGCGCTGGATTTCACCCCGGCGGAACTCGCGCAGGTCGCGCGCAACGGCTGGGAGGTCGCGTCGGTGCCGGCGGCGACGCGGACGCGAATGATCGAGGAAATCGACCACGTGCTGGCGATGGCGCGTTGAGGAGCCATGCAATCGGGGTTTATTTTTGAAGAGAGGAAACAAGGGGGGAATGCGGGTGAGGGCACCCCGCCACCAAGTGGAGATGGCGGCGCCGGCGGGAATTTTTTTGATTTTATGAGCAACCATGCAGTGAAAGTGATCCTGTTCCTCGCGGCGGTGTTTGGCGGGGTGTCCGCCGGGCGCGCCGCTGACGAGTTCAACTACAAGGCCGATCGCTTCGCCGACATCCAGGTGCTGCGATATGAAGTGCCCGGTTTCGAGCACCTGACGCTTCGCCAGAAGGAGTTCGCCTATTATCTTTATCAGGCCGGGCTCGGCGGTCGCGATATTTTCTGGGACCAGAAATGTCCGGACAACCTGCTCGTCCGCAAAACCCTCGAGGGCGTGCTCAACACCTATCGCGGCGAGCGCACGGGGAAGAACTGGGACGAGTTCGTGGTCTATGCCAAGCGGGTGTTCTTCGCGAACGGCATTCATCATCATTATGCGAGCACGAAGATGCTCCCGGAATTCGAGCACGCCTACCTCGCCACGTTGCTGGAACATTCCGATCCGGCGGCGCTGCCGCTGGGGGGGCGATCCGCCGAGGAGCTCGCGGAAAAATTGCTGCCGATCCTGTTCGATCCGAACGTCGACGCGAAGACGACGAACCTCGACGCCGGCGTCGACAATGTCGCCGCGTCGGCGAACAACTTCTATCACGGCGTGACCGGCGCGGACGTCGAGGTGTTCTACGCGAAGATGGCGAAGGACACGGGCAACCCGCGGTTGAGCTACGGGCTGAATTCACAGCTCGTGAAAGAGGATGGGCGGATCTTCGAGCGAAAATGGAAAGTCGGCGGAATGTATGGACCCGCGATCGAACGGATCGTCGGCTGGCTGGAGAAGGCGCAGGGCGTCGCGGAAAGCGACATGCAGCGCGAAAGCATCGAGCACCTCATCCGCTACTATCGCACGGGCGATCTCAGCGAGTTCGACCAGCAGTGCATCCTCTGGGTCAAGGATACGACGCCCGAGATCGATTTCGTCAACGGATTCATCGAAACCTATGTCGACCCGGTGAGCCGCCGCGGATCCTACGAGTCGATCGTGTCGATGCGCGACGACGACGCGACGAAGCGGATCGCGGCCATCTCGGGCCAGGCGCAGTGGTTCGAGGATCATTCGCCGATCCTGCCCGAGGACAAGAAGGCGCACGTCGCCGGGGTTTCGGCGAAGGTCATCACGGTGATCGGCGAAGTGGGCGACGCTGCGCCGGCGACGCCGATCGGGATCAACCTGCCGAACGCCGAGTGGATTCGCGAGCGTTACGGCTCCAAGTCGGTCTCGCTCGGCAACATCATCGCCGCCTACAACGACGTGCTCTCGAAGAGCCCGGCGAACGAGGAATTCGGCGAAAATCCCACGGTCGTGGCCCGGCTGAAAAAATGGGTGGCGCTCGCGTCGGATTTGCACACCGACATGCACGAAGTCATCGGGCACGCGTCCGGCCAGATCAATCCCGGGGTCGGCACGCCGGACCAGACGTTGAAGAACTACGCGAGCACGCTGGAGGAGGCGCGCGCGGACCTGGTGGCGCTCTATTACGTGCTCGACCCGAAGCTCGTGGAGATCGGCGTCATGCCCTCGCTGGAGGTCGGCAAGGCCGGGTATGATTATTACATCATGAACGGGCTCATGACGCAGCTCTACCGGATCAAGCCCGGCCAGCGGATCGAGGAGGCGCACATGCGCAACCGGCAGTTGATCGCGGCGTGGGTGTTTGAAAAAGGCCGGCCCGACAAGGTCGTCGAGCGGATCACGCGCGGCGGGAAGACTTATTTCCGGATCAACGATTATCAGAAGCTGCGCGTGCTGTTCGGCGAGTTGTTGCGCGAGATCCAGCGCATCAAATCCGAGGGCGACTTCGCCGCCGGCCGCGACCTTGTCGAAAACTACGGTGTCAAGGTGGACGAGCCGCTGCGGGCGGAAGTGCACCGGCGCTACGAGCACTTGAACATCGCTCCCTACATGGGCTTCATCCAGCCGCGGCTCGTCCCGGTGATGAAAGGCGGCGGGATCGCCGACGTGAAAATCGAATACCCGACCGACTTTCTCGGGCAAATGCTGGACTACGGCCGCGAGTATTCGTTTTTGCCGGTGCACAACTGAGTGGGCCCGCGGCGGGCGCTGCGCGTGGGTCGTGCCCTTTCGGATCGCGTCGGTCGCGAATCGTGCGCAAGCAAGTGTTCATGACCGAGCGAACGACCTACACCGTGCCGGCCGGGGTCCGGAACGCGCGCGCCGACAAGGTGCTCGCGGCGGCGTTTGCCGAGCACAGCCGGGTGGCGTTTCAGCGGGCGTTCGATGCGGGACTGGTCGAGCGAGCCGGCGGCGCGGTCGGACGTGACGCGGCGGTGAACGCGGGCGACGAACTGACGTTCTCGTTTCCGGAAACGAAGCCGTCGGAGGTGAAGGCGGTGAAGATCCCGCTGGATGTCATCTACGAGGACAAGCACCTGCTCGCGGTCAACAAGGCGTCGGGCATGATCGTGCATCCCGGTGCGGCGACGGGCGACGACACGCTCGTCCACGCGCTGCTCGCGCACTGCCGGGGCAGCCTGAGCGGGATTGGCGGCGTGGAACGGCCGGGCATCGTGCACCGGCTCGACAAGGAAACCACCGGCGTGATCGTGGTCGCCAAGACCGACAAGGCGCATCGTGCGCTCGCGGACCAGTTCGCCACGCGGGCGTTGAAGAAGGAATACCTCGCGCTGGTCGCGGGGGTGCCGGAACTTTTGAGCGGCACGATCGACCGGGCGATCGCGCGGCATCCGGTGCACCGGCATCGCATGACGGTCGGCGAGGGCGGCAAGACGGCGCGGACGGATTGGGAGCGAATCGAGGCCTTTGGCGACATCGCGGCGCTGATGCGGTGCGAGATTCACACGGGCCGGACCCACCAGATTCGCGTGCACCTGAAATCGCTCGGCCACCCCCTGCTGGGCGATCAGGTTTACGGCTGGAAACCCGATCCGCGGCTGCCGCAACAGCCGCAGCGCGTGATGCTGCACGCCGAGCATCTGGGGTTGGCGCACCCGGCCACGGGCAAGGTGCTGGATTTGCGCGCGCCGCTGCCGGAGGATTTTCGCGGCATGGTGAAGGAACTTCGCCGCGTGGCAAAGTCGCCGCACGCCTGAGGCCGATGCTAACGGGCCAGCGCCTCATCGGCGACGCCGTAGCGGAGGTTGTAGAATGAATGGCGGTAGCTGCCGAAGCCGCCGGCTTCAGCGAGGGCGAGCAGGGTCGTGAGCGCCGTCGGAAAAACGTCGGCGCGCTTTTCCGGAAGGCCCGGAACCCGCCGGCGCCGATCGAGGGGCAATGCCGCGAGTTCGTCGCGCAGGCGGCGAAGCTCCGCGGTCGGGAGGCGCGCATCGATTTCCGAAATTTCGCAGCCGGCACGCTTGGCCAGAATGGCGCGGACCGTCGTGATCGTGCCGCCGGTGCCGACGGCGGTCGCGGCCCCGGGCAGCGAGAACGAAAATTTCGACGCCGCGAGGGCGGACCGGGTGTGATGCGAAATCACGTCGATCTCCGTCGGCGGGAGCGGCGCGGCATGGTCGGAGACGAATTTTTCGGCTAGACGCACACAGCCGAGCTGGAGGCTGACGGCCTGCTCGACGCGGCGCTCGCGGAAAACGAGGCATTCGAGGCTGCCGCCGCCGAGGTCGAAGACGTAGAAATCGCCCGCGTCGCGCAGCGCGGGGTCGCAGGTCAATCCGCGACCGATCAAGGCCGCTTCTTCGTCACCGGTGAGCAGTCGGATCCGGTGGCCGGTCGCGGAATGAACGCGTTTGCGAAACTCGGCGCCATTGCGCGCGTCGCGCACGGCGCTGGTGGCAACGAGCACGGTGCGCGCTGGGGAAAACGGCGCGGCGAAGGCCAGGAGCTTTTGGACGGCGGCGAGGCCGCGATCCATGCTGTCGTCCGCGAGCAGCGGATGCTCGCGGCTGATCCCGGCACTGATGCGGGCATCGATGGTTTTTTCGCCGAGGGTTCGGAGGAGACCGTCGGAGGACCGTTCGGCAACGAGCGTCTTGATCGAGTTGCTGCCGATATCAACGACCGCAACTGGCGCGGCAGAGGGGCGCATTTTCATTCGTAGGAAACCCTCCGGCCGAAGCGGAGCAGCGGTCCTTCGAACCACCGCATCGACAACCGGGCGGCGACAAAGGTGAGGAGCAGCGCGAGGAGCGTGACCGCGCCGGCATGCCAGTCGTAGTGCAGCGGCGGACGATGGAGAAGGAACCAATGCAGCAAATACCAGATCGGGGTGTGGAAGAGATAGATGAAATAGGAGGTGAGTCCGATGGTCACGAGCGGACGGGCGGTGAGCAGGCGTGCCAATGGCGCGGACGGAAAAAGGACCACGTGCAACAGGACCGCCGAAAACAGCACGTTGAGCAGGCTGTAACCGAACAGGATCATCGGGCGGGAATCAGCCGGATAGTTTTGCCAGGAGCCCACGGCAAAGCCGACGCCGAGCAGGATGATCGTCGCCCGCAGCAACCAGTCGTGCCGGCGGATGATTGCCACGACCGCGGGATTGCGGATGAGCATGGCGCACAGCACGCCGAAGAGCAGGCCGTCGGCGCGCGTGGGGAGCAGGAAGACCGCGGCCATGGGATTCCCGGCGCCATCCAGGGCCTGCAGGCGCAGCCAGGGAGAAGCGCCGATGACGACGACGCAGATCCAGCCGATCAAGCGCGGCGAAAATCGCTGCACGAGGAAAGGCGTGAGCAGGTAGAATTGTTCCTCGACCGCCAGCGACCAGGTGGCGCCCAGCCAGTAGGGGCCGATGTCGTGCTTCGAAGCCATCATGACATTCTGAACGAACGCCCAAAAACTCCAGGTCGGAACGACGCCGGAAAAATAGGTGCCGTAGTTGGTCGCGTTGAGCCCTGGAATCGTCCGGCAGACGTAGAAGCTGGCGAGGAGCAGCACATACGCCGGCACGATCCGAAAAAAACGGCGGGCATAGAACGACGGCAGCAGTCGCGGCGACGAACGGTGGTCCAGCAGGATTCCCCCGATCAGAAAACCCGAGAGCACGAAAAACAGATCGACGCCGGAATAACCGAGGCTGCACGCCTGCTGGAGCCGCGGATAAATGGCGGAGTTCGCCGGGCCGGGCACGACGACGAAATAGTGTACGGTAAGCACGAGCAGGATGGCGATGCCGCGAAGGCCATCGAGGGCCGGAATGCGCCGGGACCTGCCGTCCGGAATGTTGTCCGCCGACGCGGGCCGGGATGCGCCGCCGGTTTCGCTCATAGGACGAAATCCGGCGGTGCGATCAGCAGAACGAATTCGCCCTTGAGGCTGGTCTTCGCCAGGCGCGCCTCGATCTCGGCGGCGCCGCCGACGAGGAAAGTTTCGTGGATCTTGGTGACCTCCTTGGCGACACAGATCACGCGGGCGGGCCCGAGCGTGGCGACGATCCCGGCGACGGCCTTGTCGATGCGGTGGCAGCTCTCGTAGAGCGCGAGGGTGTAAGGGAAATCGCGATGCCGGTCGAAAAAGGCGATGCGTGCCGCGGATTTGGGCGGAAGAAAACCGACGAACAAAAAACCGTTGGTCGGCAGGCCGCTCGCACTGAGGACCGCCGTGAGCGCGCTCGGGCCCGGCACGGGGACAACGGGAAGATTTCGCCGGCGGCAGGCGCGGACGAGGCGAAAGCCCGGATCGCTGAGCGACGGAGTGCCGGCGTCGGAGACGACGGCGACGGATTTGCCAGCGGCGAGCTGGTCGGCGAGCCGTTCGGCGGCCTCGCTTTCATTGTGCTCGTGATAGGCCACGAGCTCGCGGTGCAAGCCGAGGCGGTTGAGCAGCGCACCGGTCGTGCGCGTGTCCTCACAGGCGACGAGGTCGACGGCGCCGAGGATGGCGCGGGCGCGTTCGGTGAGATCGGCGAGATTGCCGATCGGCGTCGCCACGACGTAGAGATGACCGGGTTGCGGCGTGAGCGACGAGTTGTCCATGCCGTGCGGCCGGTGCGATGGGCCGGCGTCGGCCGGCGCCGCACAGCGTCAGCGGGTGACGCCCGTTCCGGTCATGCCGGGAATCTGGCCCTCCCAATCGGCGGGGCGACTCCACGGAATCGACGAGTCCTTCGGCGCGGACATGCAGCCCGAAAAGAGCGCGGCGAATGCGAGCAGAAGAAGGACGGAAACAAGTTTTTTGAACGAGATCATGGAAGAAGGCAGGCGGGGAGCCGGCACGACGGTCAGTTGGTTAATACGGCGGAATCGCCCTTCTGCAAGGCTCCGTGCAATGAATCGGGACTGACCTGGGCGATGCAGAAATTCGGGCGGACATCGCTGATCGAGACGGTGGCAACGGTCGAGCCGCTACGCTGAATCGCGAGCGACTGGCCGATTTCGGCGCCGTGGTGCGCACCGTAGTCGAGGACGACGAATGCGTTGGACGGGCCGACGCTGAGGACGGAGCGGGCGGGAGGCGCGACGACCGGCTGCGGCGCTGGCTCGACAGCGGAGCTGCGAATCGAAAAAGCCGCCGTGGAGGCGCCGGCGACCGCGGTGACGGCCGCGCCGTGGCGGGCGTCGGCGAGCTGGCGCTCGAGGTCGGCGATGGTCGCTTTGTAGGACCGGGCGGCGTCGGCGGGAATCGAGTTGGCATGGGCGTCGGCCAGATCGTGTCGCAGAGACTCGATCTGGGTTTTCAAGGCGAGCACGGTCTCGTCTTGTGCGGCGAGCGCGGCGTTGGCCTGGGCGAGGTCGCGGGCAAGAAGAACGTTGTGGGCCTCCGAAACCGTGAGGCGGGACTTGGCGGCGCCGCGATCGGCGTCGAGCGCGAGCATCTGCTTTTCGAGGGACTCGTTTTTTGCCGTGGCGGCGGCCAGGCGCGACTCGAGGACGGCGGCGTGCGAGCCGGCAGCGTGCAAGTCGGCCTGGAGAATTCGCTTCGCCCCGCTGGTCCGGAAGAAAAGGATCGTGGAGGTCGCTGCGCCGAGCAGCGCGATCAGGCAAAAGATGACGGGCACGCGGGACATCGCCGGAGCGCCGTTTTCTGGCGCTTCGTGATGCAATTGGGAAGCGGAAAGTGGCGCGGGGAGGGCGAGCGCCTGCGACCGCGAATGATCAAGACGCGCCGTAGCGGCTTTGATACCAAGGCTGGCGGGCGCGCTTTTTCACGCCGCTGCCGCGATTGGCGGCGAGGTGCTCGAGAATCTTGAAAACCGGTTCCGGCGAAACGTCCGCGCCGAGCTTCGCGGCGATCTCCTCGACGGTGGCGAAGCTACCGGGAGCGGATTGAAGGGCGGTCACGATCTGTTTCTTGAGCGCGATCACGCTGCCGGCGGCTTTCTTGCCGGCCTCGACGCCGGGCTGGTGATAGGCGTTGATGCCGATGAGCGTGGCGTAGTAGCCGACGACGCGTTCGTAGAGCGCGATCAGCATGCCGAGCGAGCGCGGCGAGACATCCGGGATGGTGAGGGTGATCGAGGCGCGGTCCTTTTCGGTGAGCGCGTTGCGCGTGCCGAGAAGGAAGCCCTGCAGGTAGTCGCCGGCGGTGACGCCGGGCTCGACCTCGAGCGAAGTCTTCGCGTCGCGATCCTTGAGCACCTCGATGAAGGTGACGAAGAAGTTGTTCACGCCCTCTCGGAGCTGCTGGACGTAGGCGTGCTGGTCGGTCGAGCCCTTGTTGCCGTAAACGGCGATGCCCTGGTTCACCACGTTGCCCTGGAGATCGAGCTCCTTGCCGAGCGACTCCATCACGAGCTGCTGGAGGTAGCGCGAGAAGAGGAGGAGGCGATCCTTGTAGGGCAGGACGACCATGTCCTTCGCGCCGCGACCGGCGGTGGCGAAATACCACATGAGCGCAAGGAGCGCGGCGGGGTTTTGCGCGGTCGTCGGAAAGCGCGTGACCGCGTCCATCGCCGCGGCGCCGTCGAGCATCGCCTGAATGTCGATGCCTTGCAGCGCGGCCGGCAGGAGGCCGACGGCGCTCAATTCACTGGTGCGGCCGCCGACCCAGTCCCACATCGCGAAGCGCGCGAGCCAGCCCTCGGACTGCGCGGTCTGGTCGAGTTTCGAACCGGCGCCGGTGACGGCGACGAAATGCTTCGCCGGATCGAGGCCGGCGGCGCGAAAGGCGGCGATGGCCTCGAGCTGGCCGTTGCGCGTTTCGACGGTGCCGCCGGACTTGGAGATGACAACGACGAGTGTCTTCGGAAGCTGGTTGCGGAGCTGGGCGAGGACGTAGTCGATGCCGTCGGGATCGGTGTTGTCGAAGAAATGGACCGCGAGCCTGTCCTTGCGCGGCCGGCCGAGCGCGTGATGCACGAGCTGCGGGCCGAGCGCGGAGCCGCCGATGCCGACGACGAGCAGGTGTTTGAAATTTCCCTTCGGACCGGCGATCGCGCCTGAATGGACCTTGGCGGAGAAGTCCTTGATCGCGGCGAGCGTGTTCGTGATTTCGCCGGTGATTTCCGGCGTGGGCGCGAGCTCGGGGGCGCGCAGCCAGTAGTGGCCGACCATGCGGTTTTCGTCGGGGTTCGCGATCGCGCCGCTCTCGAGGGCGCTCATCGCGGAGAACGCGGTCTGGAGGCGCGGCTCCATCGTTTCGAAAAAGTCGTCGGGAAACGGAATGCGGCTGATGTCGAGCGAAATGCCGAGATCGGCGTTGTGATAGAAATGGGTTTTGAAACGGCTCCAGTTCATGGCGGAAGGGGACCAACTATCAGGCGGACGGCAATCGACGAAGCCGAAAATCGGGTGGGCGGCGCGCAGCGAAATGATTGCGGGGACGGTAAAGCTGCGCAGGTTGGAAGCGAAGATGCTGAAGAAACCCCTCGTCGATGGAATTCGCGCGGTCGCGATGTTCGAGGCGGCCAAGGGCGCGATCGTGCTGCTGGCGGGATGCGGGGTGCTCGGGCTCGTGCACCGCGACGTGCAGGCGATCGCGGAGCGCTTCGTGGCGTTCAGCCACCTCAATCCGGCGAGCAAATATCCGCGCATTTTCCTCGACGCGGCCGAGCGGGTGACGGATGCGCAACTCTGGATGCTCGCGGCGGCCGCGGCGGCGTATGCGGTGCTGCGCGGGTTCGAGGCGTATGGACTGTGGCGGGGGCGTTCGTGGGCGGAGTGGCTCGCGCTGGCATCCGGCGGGCTCTACATCCCGCTGGAATATTACCACCTCTGGCACCGGTTTTCCTGGCTCAAGCTGGTCGTGCTCGCAGCCAACCTCGTCGTGGTCGGACTGATGGCGTATGCGCTGGTGAATCGCGCGGAGCAGGAGCGGGAGCTGGCGAAGCGGAGGCCGCCCGGGTAGCGGGCAACCACGGCACGGCCGCCGCTACCTCCTTCGCGGCAACGGGCCGAGGATTTCCGTCAGCATGCTCCGGAGGGTTTCGGCGGGAAACGGCTTGGCAAGGGCGCGCGTGAAACCATGGCGGGCGTGGTCGCGAAACGTTTCCTCGTTGCTGTAGCCGGTCATCAGGATCGCCGCGACGGCGGGATCGCGCGCGCGGAGCGCCTGCAGGGTTTTGCTGCCGCCCATGCCGCCGCGCACGGCCAGGTCGAGCAGGACGATTCCGAACGGACGGCCCTCGGTCGCCGCGCGTTCGTAGAGCGCCACAGCCGCTTCACCATCGCGGGCCAGCTCCACTTCGTAACCGAACTGCCGCAGCGTGCGACCGAGCACTTCGCGAAACACGTCCTCGTCGTCCATCACGAGGATGCGCGAGAGGCCCGGCTTGTGATCGGCCACGATCGGCGCGGATGGATCGACGACATTTCGGACGGCCGGCAGATGGCAGATGACCGACGTGCCCCGACCGGGAAACGATTCAATCCCGATCGCGCCGCCGTGACGCTGAAGAATCATGCGGCACAGCGTGAGCCCGAGGCCCATGCCTTTTTGGATGCCGCGCGGCTTGGTTGAAAAATAGGGATCGAAAATTCGCGGCACGACGTCCGCTGGAATCCCCACGCCGTCGTCGGCGATGACGATGCGCACGAAGTCTCCCGGGGGCAGACCGGCGGGATTCCTGGCGGCGAGGGCGACGTTTTCCGCGCTGATGCGCAGATGACCGCGAGGAACGGTGGCCTCGCGGGCATTCATGATCAGGCCGCGAAACACCTGGGCGAGCTGCGTTTCATCGGCATCACATTGCCAGAGTTCGGGCGGAATGCGGCACTCGCGATGAAGTTCGGAGCCGCCGAGCGCGACCTCGATGGACTGGGCGAGGAGGCCGGCGAGATTGGTCACGTGCCGCGTCGAAAGGTCGCCCTCGGCGAATGTGATCAACTGTTTGACGAGGATCCGCGCGCTCTCGATCGTCTGGCGCATCTGCGCGAGTTGCTGGGCCTGTTCGGCGTTGACCGGGCCGCAGGCGCGAACCATGTCCGTGCTGAGGAGCAGGCTGGCGAGCAGGTTGTTGAAATCATGCGCGATGCCGCCGGCGAGGATGCCGGTCGACTCGAGCTTGCCCATGACGAGGCGCTCGTGGTCGAGGTGCCGGCGCTCGGTGACATCGCGGGCGATGGCGAAGACGACCGGGGCGCCGGGTTCGGTCACGGATTGCCAGGACAGCCAGCGATGCGAGCCGTCCTTGCACAAGTAACGATTTTCGAGACCGACGAGCGGAATGCCGCGCTTGAGCTCGTCGCGCGCGCGGATCGTGCGTTCGCGGTCGTCCGGATGCATGAACGACTCGATCGGGCGGGTGAGCAGTTCGGCCTCGGACCAGCCGAGGACGCGGGACCACGAAGGGTTGACGCGCTTGAAGTAACCGTCGAACCCGGCCACGCAAATCAGGTCGAGCGAGAAGTTGAAGAGCCGGTCGAAAATCGAATCGTTTTCATGCGACTGCAAACCGGTTGTTTCAGGCGACTCCCCTTCAGGCGCATCCATGTGCGCCGTCTAATCGGCCATTTTTTCCGGGAGCAAACCGGATTCCGAAAAATTCTTCGGGGAAATTTTTTCGCTGGCGGACGAGGACGACGCACACAATCGCAGCGCCGGTCACGCTCGAGCGCGCGAGTGCACCGCGGCAAAATCTTCGAGCTGTGATATCTGCACGCGGCATCGTCGGCGTGACTCGCCCTCGGCGCGGAGCGTGTCGTGCGCGCGCCTTCCCGGCAGTTTCGCCGCTTCGCAACAACGGGCGCACTACGAGCCGCCGCGGCGAAGGCCGAAAACGTTGGCGAGAATGAGAGCGCCGGCGATCAATGCGAGGACACCGATGACCCAATTGGGGATGGTGACGCCGACGACCAGATTCAGGCCAAATACGAGAAGGAAGATCGCGAGGAATATTTTGGCCATGGGGTGGGGTGACGCGACATAGTGGCGGCGTGGCGGCCAATGTTCCGGCCCGGGAGCCGCCGCGGGGACATGGCGAACGACGACACCCCGCAAAAAAAAGAGGCGGGCTGATGCCCGCCTCGAGTTGGTTTCCCTCTCGCGCCGAAATGCGCCCGGCTCAGTTCCGGCCCGGGCGCGGCGAACGCTTTGACTTGGCCTCGATAAACTCGCGGATCACGTCCATGCGCTGGCGAACGCGGTCTTCCTCCTCGATTTCCTCGGAGGAGCGGATCGCTTCGTGCTTGGCCATGGCCTTGCGCATCTTGGAGAG
>DASZPP010000307.1:0-2984 GCA_035549975.1 Opitutus sp. | reverse complement strand
GCGACGCGGGTTCCGCCGGCTGGTTCGACGGCTCGCCTGTCGACATCCAGGACGGCTTCATCCACTTCTCGCTCGCCGGACAGGCAGCCCGGACAGCCGCCCTGCACTTCGCCGGCGCACACGACCTTGTGATCGTGGCGTTCGACGAAAACTCGTTCGGCGACGTGCGCTACGAGCCGTCGCGGGGCGGTGATCTCTTTCCGCATCTCTACGGTCCCCTCGACCCGAAGAAGGCGCTGTGGGTGAAGCCGCTGCCGCTCGGCAAGGACGGACGGCACGTCTTTCCGGATCTGGCCCCGGGTTCGGCGCCGTGATCTACGCGCTGGCGCGGCCGTTCCTGTTCGCGCTCGACCCCGAGACGGCGCACCGCGCCTCGATCGCGGCGCTGCAGGCGGGGCTGGCGCCACGCGCACCGGCGAGCCCGCCGAACGCAAAGCGCACGGTGATGGGGCTCGACTTTCCAAACCCGCTCGGGCTTGCCGCCGGCTACGACAAGAACGCCGAGGTGGTCGACGCGGCGCTCGCGCTCGGCTTCGGCTTCGTCGAGGTCGGCAGCGTGACGCCGAAGCCGCAGCCGGGGAATCCGAAGCCGCGCGTCTTCCGCTCGGTCGGCGACCACGCCATCGTCAACCGGCTCGGCTTCAACAGCGAGGGGCACGACGCGGTGCACGCGCGGCTGGCGAGGCGAGCGCCGCGCGGCATCGTCGGCGTCAACCTCGGCGCCAACAAGGAGAGCGCCGATCGCGTTGCCGACTACGCGCTGGGCGTGACGCGATTCAGCGACGTGGCGAGCTACCTCGCGATCAACATTTCCTCGCCGAACACGCCGGGGCTCCGCGGCCTGCAGGAGCGCAAGGGCCTGACGCGGTTGCTCGCGGCGGTCGGCGAGGCGCGCGAGCGGGCAGCGCGGCGCGTGCCGATCGTGGTCAAGATCGCGCCGGACCTGGATGACGATGCGCTGGCCGCGGTGGTGGAGACGGTGATCGCCGCCGGCATGGACGGGATGATCGTCTCCAACACGACGCTTTCCCGGGTTGGCGTCAGTGATGCCCGCGTGGCGGCCGAGGCCGGTGGGCTGTCGGGGCGGCCGCTGTTCGCGCCCTCGACCAAGATGCTGGCGCGGACGCGGGCGCTTGCCGGAACGCGGCTCGCGCTCATCGGTACCGGCGGCATCGATTCGGTCAGCGCGGCGCGGCAGAAGCTGATCGCGGGCGCCGACCTGATCCAGCTCTACACGGGCATGGTCTACGAGGGGCCGGAGCTGCCGGCGAGGATCGTGGCGGGGCTGTAAAGCTTCCCGCTGCGTGGTTTTCTTCGGCGGCGAAGCACCCCCTCCCGAAATCGCTGCGCGATTTCGACCTCCCCTCAAGGGGGAGGTTGGGCGGTGCGGGAATTTGTAGATCAGCGGGAAAGAACGCGACTTAACCTCCCCCTTGAGGGGAGGTCGACGTTCGGCGAGCGTGCTCGTCGAACTTCGGGAGGGGGTAGTGCCGCACCGAACTGTGCCGCCGAACAATCGTGGTTTCGCCAAGGCCATGCGGCAGGCGATGCCGCCCGCAGAAGCGCGCTTATGGCTCTATCTACGCAAACCCGGCATCGAGGGCTTGCGCTTCCGCCGACAGGTGCCGATCGGGCCGTACATTGTTGATTTCTTCTGCCCGCAGCAGCGGCTGGTCGTGGAACTCGACGGCGGGCAGCATGGTGTGGATGATGCTGCGCGGCGTGATCGTGTGCGGGACGAGTGGCTCGCGGCGCAGGGCTATCGCGTGCTGCGCGTGTGGAACAGCGACGTCATGGACGACATTGATGGCATTTGCGCCGCAATCCTGGAGGCGGCGCGGCAGTGAACCGGCGCTCCCCCTCCCGGAATTGCCGAAGGGGCAATTCCGACCTCCCCTCAAGGGGGAGGTAAGGCGGGTGTGGTGGGTCGGGTTACGGATTACACCGGGCGTTCGCCGAGGATGGTGGCGCGGTGCATGATGCGGCGCTCGGGGAGGTAGTCGACGGTGGCGTAGTGCTGGGTGACGCGGTTGTCCCAGAGCGCGAGGTCGTTGTCGCGCCAGCGGTGGCGGACCTGGAACTCGGGCTTGGTGACGTGCTGGAAGAGATAGGCCAGCACGGCGTCGCTCTCGGCCTTGCTCAATTCATTGATGCGGGTGGTGAAGCCGTAGTTGACGAAGAGCGCCTTGCGGCCGGTCTCGGGATGGGTGCGCACGACCGGGTGGACGACGGGCGGGTTCTTCGCCCTCGCCTCCTCCCATTTCCGCGCCGCTTCCGGCGTGGCGAAGCGGTCGCGCGGGAAGGACTTCTCGAACTCGTGCACCGCGGTCAGGCCGTCGAGCAGCTTCTTGAAGCGAGGCGAGAGCGCGTCATAGGCGGCGATGGTGGAGAGCCAGAGCGTGTCGCCGCCGGCCGGCGGAATCTTTTTCGCGTACAGCGCAGCGCCCAAGGGAGGCGTCTCGATGAAGGTGACGTCGGTGTGCCAGTTGTCGTTGTCGGGCTGGTTGTTGGCGCTGGTGTCGAGGATGAGAATCTCCGGCACCTCGGGGACGTTGGGATAGATCGGGTGGATGTGCAGCTTGCCGAAATGGGCGGCGAAGGTGCGATGCGCCTCGGGCGTCAGGTGCTGATCGGCGAAGAACAGCACGAGGCGATCGTTCAAGGTGTCGCGGAGCGCAGCGACCGTCTCGCCCGGCAGCGGGTCGGACAGGTCGATGCCCTCGATCACGGCGCCGATGGCGGGCGTGAGCGAGGTGACGGCGAACGGCGTGTTGCGAAGCGTCATCGCAATTTCTCCCTTTGGACGCGAAACGTCAGAGCTTGCCTTTCCATGGCGTCAGCCGGCGCTCGAGCAGGCGCATGACGAATTCCATGGCGAAGGCGATGGCGGCGATGGTGATGATCCCGACGATGACGACGTCGGTGACGAGGAAGTTCGACGCGGTCTGGATCATGAAGCCGAGGCCGCGGGTAGCGGCGACGAG
>DASZPP010000306.1:0-16900 GCA_035549975.1 Opitutus sp. | reverse complement strand
AAGTCAACCGCCCCGGGCCGCTCAAGCCGCCGGGGCCGGTGACGCGAGCCGGCGCACGGTGGCGACCTTGGCCTCCACGGGCGCGGATTGGGGCGGCGCCGGCAAGCGCGCGAACAATTCGGCGCGGATTTTTTTCCACGTCTGCGGCTTCATCGCTTGGAGCTTTTCGCGCAGCTCGTCGAGGTCCAGCGGCTTGTCTTCCGCCGGACCACCGAGGAGCGCGGGCAGCTTGCCCGCCAGCGTGCGCCGGAATTCGTCCCGACCCGGCTGGAAATAATGCTTCATCACGATTTCCGCCGTGCGATGGCCGGTGACCTTGCGCACGATTTCCAGCGGCACGCCCGCGGTGAGCGCCAACGTTACCCAGGTGACGCGGAACGAGTGGAAATCGCGCAGCGACGCCCGCCGCAGGCCCTCCGGGCGTTCGGCGCTCACCGCGCCGCGCAACTTCTGCAGCTCGGTTTCGTCCGCCGCGTCCTCGGGGTCGAAAAAGCCGGCCGCCTTCATGACCCGGCGCACGCGATCGGTGAGGTGATCCGGGTTGATCTTGTAGTGCGCTTCCAACGCCGGAAACACGTAGTGCGGCGGTTTCGGGCGTGGCGAGGGCTCGGCCATGGCCTTGACCAGCACCTCCCGGAAGAGGGGAAAGATCGGAATCTGCACGGTCTCGCCCGTTTTTGACGTTTTGACGGTGACGAAACCGCCGGCCAGATCGACCGAATCGCGGAGCAACATACAGCAGTCGCCCCGCCGCATCGCCGTGCACATGCCGGTCACGACGAGGGGATAAATGAACGGGTCGGCTTTGGCGGCTTCGACGATGGCGCGAAGTTCCTCGGCATTGAAGGGTTTGCGGAAAACCGTTTGACCGTCGCGCGTCGGAATCCCCTCGAACGGATTTTCGGGAATACCGGCGTCCTTGCGCAACGCGTGAAACACCGAGCGCAGGAGGATGAGCGTGCTGTTGTAGGTTTTGGCGGACACGCCGCGGTTTTCCTCCGCCCGCATGAAGGCGCGCGCGATCAGGGACTGGACTTGCGCCATGTCGCGCACTCCGGGATTGGCTTGGCTCACAAACGTCGCGAAGCGCGCGATCCGGCTTTCGGCCTGCTTGAGGTAGCGGGGGCTGAGCGGCCGACGGCGCGGAAGCGCGATCCAGCGCGCACCAGCTTCGGCCAGCGGAATCGAACCGACGCGCGCGCCGGTGCGAATCTCGTGAATCGTCTGCACCAACTCTTCCGCCGTGCTGCGCCGCTTGAGATCGAGCTGCAGCCGCTCCAACGCCGCCAGGGCTTTCGCCCGCGACCGCTCAAACGCGTCATCGCCCCGCTGCGACAGGGTGGGCGGTGGCGTGCCGCGCCATTCGACCCCGAGATTTTTGTTCAACTTGCGACCATTGACCACCACGCGGCCATACCACCACTTGCTTTGCTGGGGATGTAACTCCAAGGCCATAAACATTCCTCCTTCAGGCTCATTTGTAACCCACTGCAACCCAGGCAAACACGCTGCATCAAGAGGTTCGATGCGGACTAAGTTCAGGACTAAGTGACAGCCGGTTTTTAGGTTAGTTCGTTGACGAGATGTCAGTTGCGAACCACCCTCATAACCTGAAGGTCGTTGGTTCAAATCCAACCCCTGCACCCAATTCGGGGGTTGGAGCCGGAAGGGCCGGGAGATGCAGGCAGGGCCCTTTTTTCCGCGCGCCGATGTGCGATGTTGGACGCTTCACCGTGCGGTTGAGTGATTTTGGGGAGGAGATGCAAAGGCAAGGAGCGGCGCCACGCCTGCTTTCGTGCGATTTCCGAGGCGCTCAGGCCATGCCCACGCGGCCAAGCCTCAAGTGCGAGGCCAAAGGAGCCGTATTAGCTTCCTGGAACCAGCGAGACATGGACCTGTGCAAGACGCTTGGAAGTTGAGAAATCCCGCCCAAAGTCAGTGGGGCGCAGCGGGTTTTCGTGCGTTGCGCGATGGCTGCGGTTTCGCACGGGATGAAGATCGGTGCGGACTCGGGAAGACGGATTCAAATGCAACCACAGCATCCGATTAGGCCCGGCGGTGTGTGCGGCATGCCAGGACGCCATGAGAAATTGCATCGTGCGGGATTCGGACGAGAACCGCTGCTGATAGTCCCGCGAGCATGCTTGCGTCCGGGTAGCCCCTGCGGTTTCCTTCGACCTTTCACATCTTTCAAATGATCGGCCCCACCAGTGACGGATTATCTGGCGACGGCGCGGCCCCGGCCGCCGTGCCAGTCACCCTCAACGACGTCGTCATTCGACTAGCCGGCAATTCCCAGGACGGCATCCAGACCATCGGCGGCTTCCTCGCGCGCCTCGCGGGACGCAGCGACCAGGACGTGATGACCTACATGACGATCCCCGCAACGATTTCGGGCGGGCCGTCGATTTTTCAGGTGCGGATGGGCACGGGCGACATCCTGTCGTCGGGCGACCGCGCGGACATGCTCGTGGCGTTCTACCAGCACAGCTACGAGGCGCACATCGGCTCGCTCCGGCCGGGCGGCGTGCTGCTCTACGATTCCGACCACGTGAAACCAAACACGACGGACGCGAGCTTCAGCTATGTCGGCGTCCCGATCACGTCGGCGACGATCGAGGCGGTCGGCGGCGCGGGGAAGGACAAGGGCAAAAACATTTTCGTGCTCGGCCTGCTCGCGCGGTTGTTCGACCTGTCGGTGCAGAAGCTGACGGCGCTCGTGACCGAGCGGTTCGGCGGGAAAGCGGACGACGTGGTGCGCAACGCCATGCTCGCCTTCGACGCCGGCTATGCGTGGCCGCAGAACAATCTGCGCGACATTTTTTTCCGGTTCGACGCCGTGCAGCGGGCCGCGAAATCGGGCCGTCCGCAAATCACGATGGATGGCAACATGGCGATCGCCTACGGGCTGATCGCGGGCGGAGTGCGTTACGGCGCCGGCTATCCGATCACGCCCTGGTCGACGATCATGGAAATGTTGCGCACGGAACTGCCGAAATACGGCGGCATTTTCGTGCAATGCGAGGACGAGATCGCCTCGATCTCGACCGCGCTCGGGTTTTCCTTCAGCGGACGGCTGGCGGTCACGGGCAGCTCGGGGCCGGGCCTGTCGTTGAAGATGGAAGCGCTCGGCTGGGCGGTCATGGCGGAGATTCCGCTGGTCGTGATCAACGTGCAGCGCGGCGGCCCGTCCACCGGCCTGCCGACGAATGTCGAGCAGAGCGATCTCATGCAGGCGATCTACGGCAGCCATGGCGACGCGCCGCGCGTGGTGCTCGCGCCGAAGAACGTCGAAGACTGCTTCTACATCGCCATCGAGGCGGCGCGGATCGCGCGCAAGTATTCGACACCGGTGATCATTCTCACCGATCAGGGACTGGCGACGCGCATCGAGGCGTTCGACGAGCCCGATCTCGCGGCGCTGATGGTCGATCCCCAGCCCGACCTGTCGCCGCGCGAAGCCGATTTCAAACCCTACGCGCTGGACCAGCTCACCCGCCACGCGCCGCCGGGCACGCGCCTCGAGAGCAACAAATATCCGACCGTCTCCGGTCTCGAGCACGACGAGCACGGCCATCCGAACGGCAGCCCGGCCATGCACCAGAAGATGACGGCCCGGCGGCGGGAGAAGCTCAAGGCGCTCGGCGAGACGCTGCCGAAGCCAGAGCTCGCCGGCGACCCGAACGGTGAATTTCTCCTGGTCACGTGGGGCTCGAGCTGGGGCCCCGGCCGCGAGGCGTTGAACCGCGTTCGCGCCGCCGGCGTCAAGGGCGCGCACCTGCACCTGCGCCACCTGCATCCGTTGCCGCCGAAGCTCGAGGAAACCTTTGCCAAGTTCCACAAGATCGTTGTCGCCGAGCTGAACGACGAGGGGCTGTACGGTTACGGCCAGCTCGCGATGATGCTGCGCGCCCGTCATGCGAATCCCGCGATCGTCAGCGTCACGAAGACCGATGGCCTGACCTTCAAGGTGAGCGAGATCGTCGCCGGCATCTCGAAGCACCTCGAGAGCCAGCTCATCGATTCCAAGCTCGGCGCGACCAGCACCAGCGCGCTCGCGCGCGCCCGCTGAACGCCGTCGGTCGCACCGTCACTCCGAATTTCATTTCACCTCTCATGTCCTCCGTTGCTTCCGTCCCCACCGCCCCAGTTGCAGCCCCGGCCGCCAACGGCCAGCTCAAGAAAAAGGACCTCACCGCCGATCACCCGACGTGGTGCCCCGGCTGCGGCGATTTCGCCGTGCTCGCGAGCTACTACCGCGTGCTGGAGAAACTGAATTATCCGCACGAGAAGATCGTCACGATGGCCGGCATCGGCTGCTCGTCGCGGTTTCCCTATTTCGTCAACACGCACGGCGGCCACTTCATCCACGGCCGCGCCCTGCCGTTTTCGGCGGGCATCAGCCTCGGCGGCGGCGGCGACCTGCATGTGTTCGCGTTCGGCGGCGACGGCGACGGCTTTTCGATCGGCGGCAATCATCTCGTCCACACCGCGCGCAAGAACGTGAACCTGACCTACGTGATCATGGACAATTTCGTCTACGGCCTGACGAAGAAGCAGACCTCGCCGACGTCGCCGGTCGGGTTCAAGTCGAAGACCGATCCCACGGGCGCGGTCGACCAGCCGATCAACCCGATGCGCATGCTGCTCAACAGCGGCGCGACCTTCGTGGCGCGCAGCCATGCAGCGCAGGTGAACCACATGACCGAAATGATGCTGCGCGCGGCGCAGCACGAGGGCTTTTCGGTCGTCGAAATCCTTTCCGAGTGCGTCGAGTTTTATCCGGGCGCCTTCGATGCGGGCAATCCGCGCAAGGGCGGCGCGTTTCCATTGATCGAGGAAAAGAAGCACGACGGCACGCCCGAGGACGAGGCGCGGCACGACACCGGCGACGAGGCGGCGGCGTTGAACTTGGCCCTGCAGGCGTGGCCGGGCTCGTTCGGCGTGTTCTACGAGGCCAAGCGGCCGACGAAAAACCAGCTCGAGGCCGGCCTGATCGCGAAGGCGAAGGAGCGGACGAAGAACGCGCCGGACCTCGCGGTGCTGCAGGCGTCGTTCGCGCGGCTGCGCTGACGGTGGCGGCCACGCGCGGACGCGGCAGGGCGGTTTGCGTGTTTCGCACGAGTCGATGACAACCGCCGGCGCACCACCAGCGGCCGGCGGCTGGATGAAGCTTCGCCGCTGGGCGCTCATCGCGCTGGCGGTGCTGCCGTTTCAGTTGATCCTGTTGCAGCACCTGAGCGACGGGCCGGAGGCGACGGGCTTCCTCCAATACGACTCGCCGTATTACGTCGCGAACGGGCGCGCAGTCTTCGAACGGGGCAACGGGTTCGCCGGGCCGAATCCCTACGATCCGAGCCCCGCGGCGCCGGCGATTTATTTCCAGTGGCTCACGTGGCTGTTCGGCTTTGCGGTGAAAGTCCTCGGGATGGATCCCGGGGTGGTCTTTGTGGTGGTCGGGTTGCTGGCGACGTTCGTGGGCGGCGAGCTCACGCTGCAACTGGTGGAGACGATGCTGCCGGAGGCGCGGTGGCGGCGGACCCTGTTTCTCCTGACGACGTGGGGCGGGGGACTGCTCTGCGTCGCCGCAATGGGCGCGAACCTCGTGAGCGGGCGGCCGGCGGCCTGGGATCTGTTCCGCTTCGATCCGGGTCACGGCTGGTGGTTTTTGAACTGGGGCCGCAATTTCGTGCTGCCGACGGAGGCGGTTTATCATGCGCTGTCGGCGGCGACCTGGCTCGGCGTGCTGCGGCGGCGCTGGGGCGTGGCGCTCGGCGCGGCGGGAGCGCTGGCGCTGACGCATCCTTTTTCTGGCGTCGAGCAACTGCTGATTCTGCTGGCGTGGTGCGGAGTATGTGCAGTCCGGGAGCGAACGCCGGCGAGCCTGGGGCGTGCCGCAATCGTGGCGGCGATGCTCGCACTGTTCGGGGGATATTATTTTTGGTTCCTGAACCGGTTCCCGAGCCATCGCGCGCTGGTGTCCGGGTGGTCGGCGGTGTGGGACTTTTCGACGGTCTCGCTCGTTTTTGCCAGCGGGCTGGTGGCGGTGCCGGCGGTGGCCCGGCTGGTGCGGCTGCGCGGGCGCTCGGGCGAACGCGAGGGCTTCCTGCTGGTGGCGTTCGTGGTGGCGCTGCTGCTGATGAAGCATGACTGGTTCATCGCCGCACGGCAGCCCGTGCACTTCGCGCGCGGTTACAACTGGCTGCCGCTTTGGCTGATCGGGCTGCCGGAAGTCCGGCGCTGGATCGACGGCGCGATCGCGATCCCGCGGCGCGGGTGGGCGGCGGCGGCGATCGGGGCGGGAGCGTTGCTCCTGGTTTCGGACAACGCGCTGTTCCTCGCATCGGACCTTCGGAACGGCGAGGCGGGCCGGGTCCTGCTCACGGCGAACCAGCGCGAGATGCTGGCGTGGATCGATCACGCGCAGCTCCGGGGCGTGCTGCTGTGCGCCGACCCGAGGCTGAGCTACCTCAGCGCCACCTATACCGGATTGCGGCCGTACTACGGGCACCTGGAAAACACGCCGGACGTGCACGAGCGCTGGCGCCGGGTCGCCGCCTGGCAGCGGCAGGGCGTGGCCGGACCGTGGCTGGAAACGATCGACTACATCCTGCTCTATCGGGGAACGCCGCCCGTGAACTTCGACCGGAGCCACTGGCGCGAGCTCCATGGCAACGGCGGCTATGTGATTCTCGGCCGGTCACGGTGACGCGCACCGCATTCGCGTGGCGCGGATGGCCGACGGCCGCCGCAGGGTCAGTGGGCTGCCGATGGAGTGAGACGCCGGAGGTTCCAGTGGTAACCAAGAAAAATGTCGCTCGGCTGCCGAGCCAGCGGCAGCCAGCGGTCGTAGAGCAGATACTCCGCGCCGGCGGCCAGCTCGGGATGTCTCTGCGCATGCGCGTAGGGAATCAGACGCCGGCGAAGATCTCGGCCGAAGAGGGGATATTCGTATTCGTCCCCGGGAAGAGCCACGATGACGGTGGCGTCCTCCGGAACGAGGCGGTCGAACGCGGCGAGCGCGGGATACGAAGGATGCTGGCCAGCCATTTGCTGGAGGCGGTCCAATTCGAAAAGGTTCCGCGCGTGCGCCCGCGACACGAGCGGATTGGGCGAACGCCACAACAGGGCCGGCACAATGGCGGCGGCGCCGATCGCCGCCGCGGCCCAGGATGCGAGCCGGAGGGTGCGGCGTGGCGTTTCGAAGAGCCATGCCGCGGCCGGCGCGGCGAACATAGCGCCGTAGATAAAATGTCGACCGCGCCACGGATCATAACGTCCGGCGAAAGACTGGCCGATGAGGAATACGATGGCGCCGAGCGCCAGCGCGGCCGCCAGCGGTCGCCGACGCCAGAACCACAACGCACCGAGGCAGCCCGGCACGAGCCATGCGACGCCGTTCCAGCCGAAAAAAGAAAGGTTTTCGTCGGCAAAACGCGGACGGGACCAGGAGAACGCGGCGTTGGTGCTCACGGATGATGCTGCATCGAACCCGAGCGACTGGAGAGCTGCGCCGACGTGGCGTTTCACGGCTGCCCCGGGTGCGCCCAGCCAGGACTCGGGCAGGCCGTCGAGCGTGCACAAGTCGGCGCTGAAGCGGACGAGGTTCAAGATGCCCATCCGCGTCCGGCTATGTTCGGCGGGACCGGTGTCAGTGTGGTGTTCGAACATCTGCGGGCCGCCGATGGGATTTCCGAAACGTTGCAAATTTTTCCAATAACCGGCCGGCCACGCGAGGATGAGAATCGCGGCGGCGGTTGCCGCGGTGAGCGCGCCGGCGCGACGGAGGACGGCGGGACGCGGGACCGGCGAGCAGATTCCGGCGCCGGCGATGACGACGAGCGCGGCCGGCACGCAGGTCAGCGCGCTGGCCTTGACCGCGGTGGCGAGGGCAAAGCCGCCCGCACCGAGCAGCAGAGATGAGCGCGCGCCCCCGGCGAGATAGGCGAGCGTGCCGACCAACCCGGCGCCGATGAAGCTGGCGAGCACGAGGTCGTTTTGCGCGGTGGGCGCTTCCATTGCGACGATCGTGAGCACACCAAAGCTCGCGGCGGCCGCGAGTGCCGCGACGCGACTGCGGCCGATCTGCCGGGCCAGAGTGTGGATCGCGACCAGACACAGGCCATACGCGAGCAACTGCGGGAGGCCGACGAGCCGGTCCGATCTGCCGCAGATGGTCAGGAGTGCGCACGCGATGATGCTCGTGCCGCGGGCGTGTTGCTCCTGGCTGAAGAAATTAGCATCGTAGTCGGCGAGGGAGCCTTGTTGCAGGTAGTGGCCGACGCGTGCGAGTTGATAGGCCATCGCGTCCCAGTTGCTGGGCGCGGCGCAGAAGGCCGTGAGTGCGCCCGCGACGACGACCGCGGCTACGCCGGCGCCAAGGACGAGGAGCGCGGGCTGCGAGCGGATGATCGCCCGCGCAGGGGCGAAGGCATCGTGCGGTCGGCGCGGGCGAAACGGACGGCTGCAACCATAGGCCGCGGCGGCGGCGACCATCAGGCCGATGACCCAGCCGAGCGGCGACGCCAGCGCGCCGCGGGAGGAGAGGATCGCGCCCCAGAACATGACGACCGCGGAGCCGGCGCACCAGGCGGCGAGCGCGGCGAGAGCCCAACTCCGGCTCAGGACAGATGGGTTCTCCGCGGCTCGATCCGGCTTCATCGCCGCAAGCGCTAAGCGGTGCACGCGCCTCCTGCAAGGAGATGCAAGCGAACGGACTTTTTGGGCGTGCACTCGGAAGCGCGGCGGCAAAAGTCGCCGACTCGACCCATGAGTACGCAGGCGCCTGTTTCCAAAACCACCGTGTCGCGCCGGCACGTGGTGGTGATTGGCGCCGGGCCGGCGGGATTGTCGGCGGCGCATGAGCTCGTGCGGGCGGGGCATCGCGTGACGGTGCTGGAGCGCGACCCGGAGTACGTCGGCGGCATTGCGCGAACGGTGCGCTACAAGCAGTGGCGGTTCGACTTGGGCGGGCACCGGTTTTTCAGCAAGAATCCGGCGATCGTCGCGTGGTGGCGGGAGCGGCTCGGCGCCGAATTCATCGCGGTGCGGCGGATGTCGCGCATCCTGTATCGCGGGCGGTTCTTCGACTATCCGCTCCGCGCAGGCAACGCGCTGCGGGGACTGGGGCTGCTGGAGAGCGCGGGCTGCGTCGCGAGCTATCTGTGGGCGAAGTTGACGCCGGTGCGGCCGGAGCGGTCGTTCGCGGATTGGGTGCGGAATCGTTTCGGCGCGCGGCTGTACCGCATCTTTTTCAAATCCTACACGGAAAAGGTGTGGGGGATTCCGTGTGAAAAGATTTCCGCCGATTGGGCGGCGCAGCGGATCAAAAACCTTTCGCTGGTCGTGGCAGTTTTGTCGGCATTCGGATGGAAGCGCGGCGGCGAGGTGAAAACGCTCATCGACACATTCGAATACCCGCGGCTCGGGCCGGGCATGATGTGGGAGCGCGTGCGCGACGAGGTGGTCGCCGGGGGCGGGGAAGTCCGGCTCGGGGCGGAAGTCGAGACCCTGGCGGTGAGCGACGGACGCGTACGCGCGGTGACCTTCCGGACGGCCGACGGCGGCGTGCATGAGATCGCGTGCGACGAGGTGATCGCGTCATCGCCGTTGTCGGACACGGTGCGCGCGCTCGGCGACGCGATGCCGGAGTCGGCGCGACGAGCGGCGGAGCGGTTGCACTATCGCGATTTTGCGCTCGTGGCGCTGGTCGTGCGCGGCGAACGGCTGTTCGCGGACAACTGGCTTTACGTGCACGATCCGAACGTGCGGGTTGGGCGCATCCAGAACTTCAACAACTGGAGCGCGGCACTGAATGAGGCGCCGGGCACGACCTGCCTCGGCTTCGAGTATTTCTGCGCGAAGGGAGATGCGCTCTGGTCGATGGACGACGATGCGCTGATTCGGCTGGCTGCGACTGAAATGGAACGGCTGGGGCTTGCGCAAACGGACAGCCTGATCGACGGAGCAGTCGTTCGCGTGGAGAAAACCTATCCGGTCTACGACGAGCACTACCGCACCGCGGTCGACGAGATTCGTTCGGCGCTGGTGCGCATCCCGAACCTGCAGCCGGTCGGCCGCAATGGCATGCATAAATACAACAATCAGGATCACTCGATGCTCACGGGCATGATGGCCGCCCGCCGGCTGGATGGCGGCCGGCACGATCCATGGCGCGTCAACTCCGACGCCGAATATCTCGAGGAGGCGGTCGCCGAATCGGCCGAGGAGGCTCGGGTACGATCGCGAACCGAACGGGCCGAGAGCTTGTAGGGCAGGGGTCGCTGACCCCGCCCTACACCGGAGCGGCGGTCACGTTGGCGCGGCGTGGGACGCCAGCCGGAGCAGATTGGCCCGATGACGGAGCGGCGGCAGCGCGACGCCGAGGGGAGCGGGGCGCGGCTTGCTGGCGCGGTTTTTGCGGACAGGTTGGATCATGGATTTTGCGAAACTCACCCAGATGTCGCGTCAGGCCGTCACGGACGCGCAGGCCATTGCCCGGCGGCTCAACCACAACGAGGTGGACACGTGGCACGTGTTGTCCGCGCTGCTCGGGCAGGACGGCGGGATCGTGCCGGGGCTGCTGGAAAAACTTTCGGTCACGCCGAGCGCCGTGCAGCTCGCGGTCGAGCGCGAGCTCGAGCGGCTGCCGAAAGTCACGGGCAGCGTCGATACCTCGAAGATTTACGTGACGCAGGCGGTGAACGATGCGCTGACTCGTGCGGAGGACGAGGCGAACAAGCTCAAGGACGAGTATGTTTCGGTCGAGCACCTGTTCCTCGGCCTGCTCGAGGTCGGCAAGCCGGAGGCGCTGAAGAAACTCTTCAAGAGCTTGGGGCTCGATCGCGCGAAGGTGCTGGCCGCGCTGAAGGACGTGCGCGGCTCGCAACGCGTGACGACGGACAACCCCGAGACGACCTACCAGGCGCTCGAGAAATACGGCATCGACCTCGTGGCGCAGGCGCGGAAGGGGAAGATGGATCCGGTGATCGGCCGCGACGACGAGATCCGGCGGACGGTGCGGATCCTTTCACGCAAGACAAAGAACAACCCCGTGCTCATCGGCGAGCCGGGCGTGGGCAAGACGGCGATCGTCGAAGGGCTCGCGCAACGGATCCTGCGCGGCGACGTGCCGGAAGGATTGAAGGACAGGATCATTTTCGCGCTCGACATGGGCGCGCTCGTCGCGGGCGCGAAGTATCGCGGCGAGTTCGAGGAGCGGCTGAAGGCCGTGCTCGCGGAGATCAAGCAGAGCGAAGGCCGCATCATTCTCTTCATCGACGAGCTGCACCTGATCGTCGGTGCGGGCAAGGTCGACGGCGCGATGGACGCGGGCAACCTGCTCAAGCCGATGCTCGCGCGCGGCGAGCTGCACTGCATCGGCGCGACGACGCTCGACGAGTATCGCAAGCACATCGAGAAGGATGCGGCGCTGGAGCGGCGCTTCCAGCCGGTGATCGTCGATCAGCCGAGCGTCGAGGACGCGATCTCGATTTTGCGCGGATTGCGCGAGCGGTTCGAGCTGCACCACGGCGTGCACATCCAGGACAACGCGCTGGTGAGCGCGGTGACGCTCTCCAACCGCTATATCAGCGACCGCTTCCTGCCGGACAAGGCGATCGACCTCGTCGACGAGGCGTGCGCGATGATCCGCACGGAAATGGACTCGATGCCGCAGGAGCTCGACGAGCTCACCCGGCGCGTGTTGCGCCTCGAAATCGAGGAGACCGCGCTCGCGAAGGAAAAGGACGCGGCGAGCAGGCGGCGGCTGGAGTCGTTGCGCAAGGAGCTCGCCGAGGCGCGCGAGCAGGCGAATGCGCTCAAGCTCACCTGGGAAAAGGAGAAGGCCGCGGTGCAGCGCACCCGGAAGCTGCGCGAGGAAATCGAGGCGGCGAAGCTCGAGATGCAGAAGGCCGAGCGGGCCTACGACCTGAACAAGGTCGCCGAGCTGCGGCACGGCAAGATCCCGCAGATGGAAGCGGAGCTCAAACGCCTCGAGAAAAAAGGCGCCCAGCAGACGACGATGTTCAAGGAGGAGGTTTCCGAGGAGGAGATCGCCGACGTGGTTTCGAAATGGAGCGGCGTGCCGGTGACGCGGCTCGTCGAGGGCGAGAAGGAAAAGCTGCTCCGGCTCGAAGAAGTCTTGCACGAGCGCGTGGTCGGCCAGGACGAGGCGGTCACGCTCGTGACCGAGGCGATCCTGCGCGCGCGCAGCGGCATCAAGGATCCGCGGCGGCCGGTGGGTAGTTTCCTGTTTCTCGGGCCGACGGGCGTCGGGAAGACCGAGCTCGCGAAGACGCTGGCCGAAACGCTGTTCGATACCGAGGCGGCGATGGTGCGGATCGACATGTCGGAATACATGGAGAAGCACAGCGTCGCGCGGATGATCGGCGCGCCGCCGGGCTACGTGGGTTACGACGAAGGCGGGCAGCTCACCGAGGCGATCCGGCGGAAGCCGTATGCGGTGGTGTTGTTCGACGAGATCGAGAAGGCGCATGCGGACGTGTTCAACGTCCTGCTGCAAGTGCTCGACGACGGTCGCATCACGGACGCGCAGGGGCGCACGGTGGATTTCAAGAACACCGTCATCATCATGACCTCGAACATCGGCTCGCGCTTCCTGCTCGAGGGCGTGACGGGCGCGACGATTCCCGACAGCGTGCGCGAAAGCGTGATGGCGGAGCTGCGGCGCAGCTTCCGGCCGGAATTTTTGAACCGGATCGACGAGACGATCCTGTTCAAGCCGCTCTCGCTCGAGGAAATCGAGGAGATCGTGGACTTGCTGCTGACGGATCTGAACCAGCGCCTCGCGGATCGCCGCGTGACGGTGACGCTGGACCCGAAGGCGAAGGAGTGGGTCGCCGAAAAAGGCTACGATCCGGTCTTCGGCGCGCGGCCGTTGAAGCGTTTTCTCCAGCGGAACATCGAGACGAAGCTCGCGCGCGCGCTGATCGCGGGCGAGATCGCCGAAGGTGCCGAGGTGAAATTCACGATCGAGAAGGACGCGCTCGCGATGGCGGGCGCGCACGCGGCGGTGCGATAGACCTCGGCAGTTGGCGGCAGCTCGGCGCCTCGTCGCAGGGAAGGCGACGGCTCGGCCGCGGCCAGGGTTGCATGCCGCCAACGGGAATGACCTTTTCGACCTTCGATCGCCGTCGACGGGAGCGCTCGGCCGGCGTTGCGGATGAGAATCGGATTGCCGAGCGGGTCGAGACCGACGCGGAGAAGATCGTTTTCAACGCGACCACCGACGACGCCCCCGCGATCCAGACAAGGAGCGTCACGGTTTCGGACATCACGGTTGGCGCTGAAGGACCATCAACTCGGCGAAGCGGTTTACGCGCAGCGGGCGAAGTGAGGGCTCGCGACGTTGCCGGGCGTGGACGAGCCACGCTCCCGCGTCGGACTCGTGGCCCGGTCGGGGCGCGCTTCGTGCGCGACCGGTTCGAAAGCTACTTTTGCTTTTTCGGCAAATTTACCGCGGCGAACGATTTTCGAACCGTGGGACTGAAGTTGATCCCGATCACGAGCGGGCTGCTCGGGGGCGTGGGCGCGGCGTTGTAGGTGATCGCATAGCTCGATTGCGCGGGCACCGGCGTCAGCGCGCCGGTCGAGCCGTAGATGACGGGCGTCGTCGGGAGCGAAAAGCTCGCCGGCGCGCTGCCGGTCGCGCTGATCTCCACCTGCACGACGGCGGAGCAGACGGTCTTGCCCGCTGCGTCCTGGATGCTGATCACGTAGAGATTGGTGCCGGAGCCGCCGGTGACGTTCACATTGCCGGTCGGCGCGCCCTGGGCGGTGAGCGGGCAGGTCGTGCCGTTGAGCGTGGCGGTATAGCCGGAGGGCCAGGGCGTGGCGCCGGCCCAGGTGAACGAGAAGGCGAACGGAACAGCGCCGCTGACGACCGCCGCCGGACCGGCGGTGATCGCGACGACGGGAAGCACGCGGGAGGATTGCGCGCCGAGCGTGCTGGTGGCGGCGATCGTGCCCTGCACGGAGATTTCGTAGGGCGTGGCGGCGTTAAGCCTGGTCAGCTTTGCCGTGCCGGAGCCGCCGCTCGTCGTGACGGCGATCTGCTGCGACGAGATCGCCGGGAGCGTCGCGACGTTGTAGGTGACGCCGCTGGTGGCGGGCCAGCTCAGGTCGATCTCGCTGCGGGTGGTGCTCGTGGTGGTGACGAGCGGGGCGTCGATCTGGGTTTCGGGCAGCAGCGTGATGCGCAGGTTCTGCGTCGCCGGCATCGTGCTCATGAGCGGGCTCGGTGCGACGCGGTCGCTGAAGGCGAAGGAATAATCGTCGGACGCGTTGTAGAGAAACGCGGACCACGGGTTGTAGAAGCCGTCGTCGGGCGTGCCGCGCGCGACCCCAAACGGGAATTGCTGCGGGAACGCCGCATACCACGTCGCGCTGTGACTGCCGGAAACCGGGCTGCCGGCGAAACCGAAATCGAGGCCGGCGAGCACGTTCGCGACCGCCCAACTGAACGTGCTGTTGGTGTAGAGCTGCGTGAAGAGATCGCGGTTCGCGACGGCGACGGTGTAGGTGTCGCCCGGCTGGGGGATGTTTGGGAGCGCGGGCGTGAGGGTGACGTTGCCCGCGGAGTCGATCGCGACCGCGGTCGCCACCGAACCCTGGTCCGCGCCGCTCGTGAATGTGACGGTGAAGGGCGCGACGAAATTGAGCGCGGCGAGCTGCGCGGTGAGAAACGACGTGGTGCTGGTGCCGGCGCCGACCGAAAAGTCCGTCGCGGGCAGCGCGGGCAGCAGCGAGCCGGAGCTGAGATTGATTGCGAACGACTGCGCGTTGAGCGTCGCGCCATAGATCACCTGGTCGTAACCACCGCCGTTCGCCCCCGGGGCGGCGAGGTTGATCGTCATGCTCTCGATGTTCGCCGCCGGCGGATAAAACGACGGCGCGCCGGTGAAGGAATTTTTGCCCGGTTGCGGAGTCATCGTGGCCTGGAAATTACCCGAGCCCTTCGGCGGCAACTCGGCGATCACGGTGTCGTAGCCGTAGGTCGACTGGTAGCCGCCGCCGAGGCTGATGCCGTAAACCATGGCGGGATTGGGCGCGCCGAAGTTCTGCGTGCCGGCGATGGAGAGTTTCGTTTTGTTCGCCGCGAGATTTTTCAGGTAGGCGTGGAAACTCGGGAACGGGCTTGGACTGCCTTTGTTTGCCGCGGCGACCTGGCCGGGCCCGAGGTAAAGGCCGCCGGCGGGGTTCAGCGTGGCGCCGATATTTTTGAGGCCCTGGACGATCGTGTTTTTCTTGAAATAGAACGTCCGCCGATCGGCGGTCGCGCCGCCGGTCTGGTTGACCGACTCGATCTGCACAGGCAGTCCGAAGTAATCGATCGCCGTGACGTCCGAGGTCGTGGCGCCGCCGCTGGCGCCGGTCGTGATCTCGACCGTCTGGTAGGTCACGGCGCTCATGGCGATCGCCGGCGCGGCGTCGAGATAGGTGAGCGGTTGCGTGGAAATGTAGACGACGGCCGAGTCGAGCGTCTGCGCCGTGACGCTGTAGATGTTCTGGGTCCGGCCGGAGAGCGTCGACACCAGCGTGCCGCTTTTCGGCAGCGAGCTGAGGGGCACCGAGGTGGCGCCGACGATGAACTGGTCGTTGGGCGCGGGGAGGTTTGCCAGCGCTGCCATCGTCAGGTTGCCGGTGGTTGCGTCGTAGGCGGTGACGGTTGCGATCGTGCCGGCGTCCTGGCCGGTCACGAATTTGATCGGAAACGGTGCGGTCGGCGGAGTGAAGGCCGCCGGGTTCGTGAGCAGCGCGCATTGCACGACGGTGTTGCCGCCGGAGTTGCTGACGGTGGTGACGTTGAACGTCGGCAGCGCGAGATTGCGCACGCAGGAGAGTTCCGCGCCCCCGGCCTGCACGTCGGCGGGATTGCCCGCGAAGAGCACGTAGACGCCGGAGTCCGGGACGGTGGGAGCGTCGTCGTTGACGAGCTGGATCGGTTGCTGCGCGTGGACGTCAGGCCGGAGCAGCGCGGACGCCGCGAGAAGAAGGCCGAAGGCGAGTTTGGTTGGAGCGGATTTCATGGGAGAGCTGGAGCGGGTGGGGCGGAACGGCCGGCGCTTTTCATCGCGACCGCTGGGAGCCGAATGGCAAGTGAGTTTCGTTCATAACTCCATTAGCGAGATTTTGCGCGCGCGGGGGCCATCGCCGCGCGGAAAGCCCGGGTATCGGCGAATCGCCGCCCGGCCCCGGCAGCCGTGGGGCGGGCCGCCAACCGGAGGGGAAAATCGGTTGCGCCCTTGCTTCCGGCGTCGAGGCCTGCGTCCGATCGGGAACAGCGGTTGTGAAAGCCGGCGATCTCGCGCGTCACGACGAGCTGCCCCATCCCGCAGGCGTTCTCCCGCTTTCGCGACGGTGGCGCGGCCAGCCCGAGGGCTTGCGTCCCTCGCGCTCCGGACCACCCTCGCGCCGCAACCGCGAGAGCATGTTCATCCGGCGAATCAAGTTCCTGTGGGGTTCGAGCGAAGTCATCCAGGCCCGCTGGCGGCTCGGGCTGGTCGGTTTCTACGCGCACCGTCCCGGATTTCCCGGCACCGGCCTGGCGATCAGCGTGCGCGGGCTGCTGCGCTGGACGCTCGGTCTGGCGCTGGGCGGGTATGTCGGCGGGGCCGCCGTGCTCGGTTTCTGGTTTCGCCGGCAGCCGCGCAACCTGGTGCGTTTTTCCGATGTGCTGACGTGGCCGGCGCGGCAGGAGCACATGCGCGACCTGCGCGGCCGCATGTGGATCGCGCAGGCGCGCGATGCGCTCGCCGCCGGGCGTTTTGGCGAGGGCTTGTTTTTGCTGGGCCGGGGACTCGCGGCGGCGCCCGAGGACTACGCCGCACGGAAGGAGCTGGCGGACATTTATCTGGTGACGGGCCAAAGGCTGCGGGCG
>DASZPP010000305.1:0-11409 GCA_035549975.1 Opitutus sp. | reverse complement strand
CGTGGGTGTCCCAGCCGTATTCCTCGCGCCACGATTCCAAGTTGTGCCACTCGGGCGGCTCGGGGAATTTGACGCGCAGGAACGGCTGCGCGAAGAGCGGGTTGCCGGCGGGGTTGGCGTAGACGTTGCCATCGGCCTCGTTGCGGGCGTTGGTGAACTCGATCGCCGAGCGGCCCATGCCGGAGAACACGTTGTCGTGCACCATGAGGTTGTGGACGTCGTTCGTGTGCCCGAAAATCGGACGCGGCTTGCCGAGGCCCGAGGTCGTGTCGACGCCGACCTCGGCGCAATCGAGGAACAGGTTGTAGGCGATGATCACGTGGTTGGTGTCGCGGATCAGGATGCCGCTGGTGAGCCGGGAGAAGATATTGTTGTCGATCTCGTTCAGCGCGTTGCTGCCCTCGATGTGGATCGCGTGCGGATTCACGTCGCCGGGGATGTCGGCGAACACGTTGCCCGTGAGCCGGTCGTTGGCGTTGCCGATGTCGAGCCAGATGCCGTTGGCGTGGCGGATGTGGCGGATGACATTGTGGCGGAACAGGAGGTTCTTCGCGACGTGCATCTTCGTGCCGCCCGACTCGGACATCCGCACCGCGTCCTGCCAGCCGACCCATTCGAAAAGATTTTTCTCCACGAGCATGTTCTGCGGCCCGCCGGTGCCGCCGAGCCCCTCGATGCCGCAGTAACGGAAGGTGCAGCCGCGCACGACGTCGAAGCCGACCGGCTGGGGCGCCGGCGACGCCGCCCAGTCCTCGTTGCCGACATCGAGGCCGACGCTGTTGGCCCACTCGAACGTGTCGTCCTCGAAGATGAAATGATTGCCGCGATTGGTGGAGACCATCCCGCGCTGCGGCACGGGGAAGCCGTTGCCGGCGTGCTCGAAGGTGATCCCCTTCACGCGAATGTAGGATTGGTAACGCTGCGCCGGCGAAAAGACCTGCTCCTGCGTCGTGATCTCGATGGTGTGCTTCGCGGGCTCGTCGTCGTGGGCGAGCCGGATGTGCAGCGTCAGGCCGTTCATCTCCACCCACACCTTGCCGGCATCCGGCGAGAATTCCTCGAAGAGCGGCGTCCAGGCGACCTCGTTCCAAAAGTTCAGCGAGCGCGTGGACGGCGCGGCGAGATTCATCGGCGACTCGACCGGCTCCAGCGGCCGGCCGTCGACAAACACGAGGCCGCGCCGGCGAAAATAATTCGCCATGTTGTCCTTCGCGTAATTGATCCAGTAGCGGTTGCCGATGACGTTATCGACCTCGAACGGGTTGTAGCCGTTCGGGAACAGCTTCGGATCGAGGTGCAGCGCCCACGCCTTCACCGGCTGCTTCGTTTTGGGATCGATGCCGTAATTCCAACCTTCGCCCGGTTTCCAATCGGTGACGACCGCGGAACCCTTGATGACGACCTTCGCGCCCGGCGCGGCCTCGTAGCTGATCATCGCCCCGGGCCCGGCGCCGCCATGCGCCGGCTGCACGAACTCGCGATAAACGCCCGTCGCAATCACGACGCGCTCGCCCGGCTGCAAAACCTGCGCGGCGTGATTGATGGTCTTGAACGGCTGCGACTGCGTGCCAGGCCCCGCGTCATCCGCATTCGCCGCCGGCCCGTCGACGTAGTAAGTTTTGGTGAAATGCTGCGGCTGTTCCCACATGGGGAATTCAGTGCCGTCCGGCAGCGTGGAGTCGGAGGCGAACGCAGGAAGCACGAACGAAGCAAGCGCGAGGGCGAGCAGGGCAGCCGGGCGGGACGATTGAGGTGATTTCATGGGGCAAAAGAAAACGACGAACGCTGGTCTGACGCAGCGCACGCGATTTGGTCGCAAACGGAGCGGAGCACGTGCAGGCGCCAGGCCGGCGAGCTGCTGCGCAGCGTTCGATCGTCGAATTGGCCGCGCGCCATTCGCGCGGGTCGGTTCAAGCAGGAAACGCCGGCAGCGGAAACTCGATTCCTTCGCGCGGGCAAATCGCGCGGGATTTTCATTGCCCTATTGTCCGGACCGGCGCGACTCAATCGTTGAGTGATTGAACCCCAACCGATCCCGAATACGATTCACCAACCCCATAAATCCCAGAAAGGACCACGACCATGTCAGCCTCCCCCGCCACCAACACCATCAAGCTCCACCGCGTGCTGCGCGCCGCGCCGGAAAAAGTTTATCGCGCGTTCCTCGATCCCGCCGCGATGGCCAAATGGCTTCCGCCCTACGGCTACACCTGCACGGTCCATCACATGGACCCGAAGGTCGGCGGCACCTACAAGATGTCGTTCACGAACTTCACGAGCGGCAAGAGTCACTCCTTCGGCGGAAAATATATCGAACTCGTGCCCGGCCAGCGCCTGAGCTACACGGACCAGTTCGACGATCCGAATCTTCCCGGCGCGATGGTCACGACCGTCGCCTTGAAACCGGTGATCGGCGGAACCGACGTGAGCATCGAGCAAACCGGGGTGCCCGCGGTCATCCCCGCGGAAATGTGCTACCTCGGCTGGCAGGAGTCGCTGGCGCAGCTCGCGAAAGTGGTCGAGCCGGACATTCCGGAATAGTCGCACGGCGCAGCCCGGCGGTGGATGCCCGGCGCGAAAGGCCGTCACCTTTGCGGCCGGCGTTCGTCGGGCTCACGACATTTCACCCCACACCAACATGTCCTCCACCCTCCGCCTGCTTTTTCTTGCGAGCCTCACCGCGCTGGCGCTGACGCCCCTTCGCGCCGCCGATGCAAAACCCGCCGCCGCGCCGAAGCTGCCGTGGCTGATGAGCCCGGAGGAGCGCGCGAAGTTGAACAAGCTCACGAACGAGGACCACGCCGACATGATGCGACAGCTCGGCATCACGGAGCTGCGGCCCGGCCGGAATGGCAACACGAAGCCGGGCACGCCCAACCAGGCCAACTACGACGAGGCGCAGGCCAATCCATTTCCCGACTGGCCGGACGTGCTCACCTGCGAGGACGGCACCCGGGTGACCACGCCCGAGCAATGGTGGAAAAAACGCCGGCCGGAAATCGTCGAAGGTTTCGAGCGCGAAGTTTATGGCCGGATTCCGGCGGACGTGCCGGCGGTGAACTGGAAGGCCGAGGAATCGGTCGACACCAAGGTCGGCGAGCATCCGGTCGTCGCGCGGCGCATCGTCGGCCACGTCGACAACTCGGGCGATCCAAACATCACCGTCGACATCCGCGGCGCGCTGGTCCTGCCGGCGCACGCCACGAAGCCCGTGCCGGTTTTGATCATGTTCAGTTGGGGCGCGATGCCCGACGATCCCGTGCCGCATTTCCCGGGCTTTCCGACGCCGCCGGGCCCGAGCTCGGAAGAGCAGCTCATCGCGGCCGGCTGGGGCTACGTTTCGCTCAACACGACGAGCATCCAGGCCGACAACGGCGCGGGGTTGACCGAGGACATCATCGGCCTGACGAACCACGGCAAGCGCCGCACGCCCGAGCAGTGGGGCTCGTTGCGTGCGTGGGGCTGGGGCGCCTCGCGCGTGCTCGACTATCTGGAAACGGTGCCCGGCGTGGACGCGAAGCACGTCGGCATCGAAGGCGTGTCGCGCTACGGCAAGGCGGCGCTGGTGACGATGGCGTTCGACGGACGCTTCGCATTCGTCCTCGTCGGCTCGTCCGGCAAGGGCGGCGCGACGGCGCTGCGGCGCAGTTTCGGCGAGTCGGTGGAGAACCTCACCAGCTCCGGCGAATACCACTGGATGGCCGGAAATTTCCTGAAATATGGCGAGGCGGCGGGCGCGCACGGCGACATGAACGCGAGCGCGCTGCCCGTGGAATCGCACGAGTTGATCGCGCTGTGCGCGCCGCGGCTGACGTTCATCAGCTACGGCATTCCGGAGAAAGGCGATGCGCACTGGCTCGACCATCGCGGCAGCTTCATGGCGACGGTCGCGGCGCAGCCGGTTTTCCGTTTGCTCGATGCGCATGGTCTCGGCGTGCCGGATGACTATCACACGGCGAAAATGCCGCCGCCGCTCACCGACTTGCTCGATGGGGAGCTCGCCTGGCGCCAGCATGTCGGCGGGCACGAGGACCGCTCGAACATGGCGAGTTTCATCAACTGGGTGGACGGTAAAATCGGCTTTGAGGCGCCGGCCACGGCGGGCGCGAAATAATTTTCAGCGCGGGCGCCGCACGGACCCGGGCCGCGACGGTGCGGGGCGCGGCGCCCCCGGGCAGGTTCCGTTCGCGAGGATGGCGCAATCATTCCTGTTGCCGCCAGCCGGGCTTCGCGCGAAATTCCGCGCTCCAGAAATGTCCGATCTCCTCCTGCGCGTCAGCGACGTGTCGAAAACCTATACGCTCTGGCAGAGCCCATCGGATCGGTTGATCGCACCTGCCTTGAATGCGCTCGGGACCGTGGCCAGGTATCAGCCGCTGCGGCAGTGGCTGGGGAAAAAGAGCCGGCGCATCGCGCGGCCCTTCGTGGCGTTACAGCCGGTGAGCTTCTCGCTGTCCCGCGGGGAAAGCTTCGGCGTGATCGGGCGGAACGGTTCCGGCAAGAGCACGCTGCTGCAAATCCTCGCGGGCACGCTCACGCCCACCGCCGGAGCCGTGGAGCGATTCGGGCGATTCGGCGCGCTGCTGGAACTCGGGTCCGGCTTCAATCCGGAGTTCACCGGCCGGGAAAACGTCTACCTGCAGGGCTCGATCTACGGGCTGCCGCCGGAGGAGATGGACCGCCATTTTCAGGAAGTGGCGGACTTCGCCGAGATCGGCGACTTCATCGAACAACCGGTGAAGACCTACTCGAGCGGCATGATGGTGCGGCTGGCATTCGCCGTTCAGGTCATCCTGCGCCCGGATGTGCTGATCGTCGACGAGGCGCTCGCAGTCGGCGACGTGTTTTTTCAAGCGAAGTGCTCCGCCTATTTTCGCAAACGGCTCGCCGAGGGCATGTCCCTCATCCTGGTGAGCCACGATCTGGTCACGATGAAGGCGCTGTGCCAGCAGGCGATCGTGCTGCACAGGGGAGAGGTGCGCTTCCACGGCGAAAGCAAACAGGCGGCGAGCATCTACCACGAACTCCATTCGGCGGAGGCCAAGCAGTCGATCCGGGCGCCGGCCTCTCCCGCCCCGGCCGCGCGCACCACCGCTCCCGCCACTCCGCGCCAGGATCGCAACTGGCAATCGCGCGACGAAATCGGCACGCGTGAAGCCGAGATCGTCGCGTGCGAAGTCAGCGACGAAGAAGGGGCGCTGCGGCGGCAGTTCGCGGAAGGGGAAAGTTTCCAGGTGCGACTACATGTGCACGCACGGGACGCGGTGCCGGTCTTGCACGGCGCGATCCAAATCGTCGACCGGCACAACCGCGCGCTCTACGGGGTTTCGACCGTGCATCAGGAAATGGAAGGCTTGGAACTGGCCGCCGGCGGCGCGGGCGTCCTCGAGGCGAAATTTCCCGGCCGGCTCGGACCCGGGGAATATCTGCTGGACGTGGCGCTCGGCTGGGGCGATCGCGGCGATGGCGCATTCAGCCATCAGTGTCACCGGGTCGGCGGCATCGCGGCCGTCGTCATCGAAAAAGTGACGCCGAAGCCGCGCTTCCTGGGGCCGGTGGACTTGCAGGCGACGTTGAGCTGGAGCGACGAAGCGTAAGCGCGGCCAAGGGTCGTGTCGCCCGCTCGGGATGCGGCGGTCTGCGGTTCGGCTCGGAACAAATGCATGCAGCCGACGGCGCCGGGAGGCGGCGTCGGCTGCAGCGTGTCTTTACTGGCAGGCTTCGCACTCGCCGCCGTTGCGCATCGCTTCGATCGAGCAGGCGAGTTTCTCCTCGGCGGAGTAAACGCGCTTCGCCGGCGCGGGAGTTTCGGCGGCCGCAGCCTGGGCGTCGACGGTGCCGTTGGCGAACGGCACGGCGGTATCGGTCTCGGCGTTGGAGGCGACCGCTCCCCTCACCTCTTTTCTCACGGCGACGGTCGCCTTCTCGATGTTCGAGGCGCCGAGCGAGCGGAGGTAATAGGTTGTCTTCAGGCCGGCATGCCACGCGGCGCGATACATGTGGCTCAGCGTTTTCAGGTCGGGCGTCTTGATCCAGAGGTTCACCGACTGCGACTGGTCGATCCATTTTTGCCGGCGCGCGGCGGCTTCGATGATCCACTTCGTTTCAATGTCGAAGGCGGTCAGGTAGCGGGCCTTGAGGTCGGCGGGGATGCGCTCGATGTCCTTCAGCTCGCCGTCGAAGTATTTCAGGTTGTCGATCATGTCCTGGTCCCACAGTCCGCGGGCCTTCAGGTCTTTCACGAGGAAGGGATTCAGGACGATGAATTCGCCCGAGAGGTTGGATTTGACGAAAAGGTTCTTGTAGGTCGGCTCGATGCAGGGCGAGGTCGCGGTGATGTTCGAGATCGTCGCGGTCGGCGCGATCGCAAGGCAGTTCGAGTTGCGCATGCCCTGGCGCGCGATCTTCACCCGCAGGGCCGTCCAGTCCAGCTTGCCGCCGCGCGGGACTTCGATGGGCACGCCGCGCTCCTGCTCGAGGAGATCGAGCGTGTCCTGCGGCAGCAGCCCGCGGTCCCATTTGGAGCCCTTGTAGGTCGAATACGCGCCGCGCTCGGCCGCGAGGTCCGACGAAGCGTCGAAGGCGTAGAACGCGATCGCCTCCATGGCCTCGTCGTTGAACTCGACGGCCTCGGGCGAGGCGAAGGCCTGGCCGCGAAGATACAGGGCGTTCGCCAGGCCCATCACACCGAGACCGATGGGGCGGTGGCGAAGGTTCGAGGTCCTCGCAGCGATCGTCGGGTAGAAATTGATGTCGATCACGTTGTCCAGGGCGCGGATCGCCATGCGGATCGTCTCGCGCAGCTTGTCGTGGTCGAGCGAGCCGTCGGCCTTGAGGTGGGTCTCGAGGATGACGGAGCCGAGATTGCAGACGGCGGTTTCGTCATTCGAGGTGTTGAGCGTGATCTCGGTGCAGAGGTTCGACGAGTGGATGACGCCGACGTGATCCTGCGGGGAGCGGATGTTGCAGGCGTCCTTGAAGGTAATCCACGGGTGACCCGTCTCGAAGAGCATCGAGAGCATTTTTTTCCAGAGCTCAAGCGCCTCGATGCGGTGGCCGTTGATCTTCCCCTGCTCGGCGAGCTTTTCGTAGCGGAGATAGGCTTCCTCGAATTTTTTTCCGTAGAGCTCGTGAAGGTCCGGCGTCTGGTTCGAACGGAACAGCGTCCAATGCTCACGCGCCTCCAGGCGCTTCATGAACAGGTCGGGAATCCAGTTGGCCGTGTTCATGTCGTGCGTGCGGCGGCGGTCGTCGCCGGTGTTTTTGCGCAGCTCGAGGAACTCGAAGATGTCGTTATGCCACGTCTCGAGATAGGCGCAGCCCGAACCCTTGCGCTTGCCGCCCTGGTTCACGGCGACGAGCTGGTCGTTGTGGAGCTTCAGGAACGGGATGACGCCCTGGGATTCGCCGTTGGTGCCGGCGATGTAGGCGCCGGTGCCGCGAACCGCCGTCCACGAGCCACCGAGGCCGCCGGCCCACTTGGCGAGGAACGCGTTGTCGGCGATGCCGCGGAGCATGATGCTCTCGATCGTGTCGTCCACGTAGTAGAGGTAGCACGAGCTGAGCTGCGAATGGAGCGTGCCGGAATTGAAGAGCGTCGGCGTGGACGAGCAGAAACGGCGGGACTTGTAGAGCTCGTAGAGCGCGATCGCCTTCGACTCGCGGTCGGGTTCGTCGTCCAGGAACAGGCCCATGGCGACGCGCATCCAGAAAAACTGCGGCGTCTCGATGCGCCGGGCGGCGGGGCGCTTCGTTTTGTCGATGATCAGGTAGCGGTCGTAGAGCGTCTGGATGCCCAGAAAATCGAACTCGAGGTCGGAGGACGGATCCAGCGCGGCGCCGAGCTTGTTGAGGTCGTAGTCGAGCAGGCGCGGATTGAGGCGTTTGATGGCGACGCCATGTTCGAGGTATTTGCGGAAGGCGCGCTGGTGGGCCGTCTTCAGGGCACCGATGCCGTCGTCGAGGATGTTCCAGCCGAGAACCTCCTCGTAAAGATACGTCAACTGGATGCGGCCGGCGAATTTTGCGAAATCGGCGTCCCGCTCGATGAGGGTTTTCGAATTGAGGATGATCGTCGCATCGAGGTCCTTTTCGGAAATCTGGTCGTAGATCGACCGCCGCAGCTCGGCCTCGATTTCGTCGTTGATCAGGCAGAGGTCGAGGCCGATGCGGGCAAACTCGATGCGCTTCCGGAGGTCGGCCCCATCCCAGAAGGTGTTTTCACCACCGCGCTTCACGACAATCATCGCCGATTGCGCGGGGGCGTCCGGCAGCGGCGCAGCCGTCGTCGTGGCGGCGAATTCGGAATCCGTGGATTTCGTGAGATCGCGCACGGCGGCGCGCTGCGCGCGGAAAAGGATGTAGGCTTCGGCGACCTTGAAATGGCCGGCCTTCATCAGCTCCTCCTGCACCATGTCCTGGATTTCCTCGATGTGAACAAAGGACTGCTTCGAGGATTGGATGCGGGCGGAAACGGCGCGCGTGATCGCCACCGCAGGCGCGGAGTCGCGCTGGAGCGAGAGGAAGGTTTTCCGAACGGCGATCTCGACCTTCTGGTCGTTCCACGGAACGACCTGGTTGTTGCGGCGGATGACGCGGACGGTCGATTGCGCGGCGGTTTCGCGGGTCACGGAGATCTTCCGCGCGCGATTCAGCAGCAGGCTCTTGGCGACGAAATAGGCGTTGTTGTCGACGAGGGTCTTTTCAATGAGCTCGTAAAGCGCATCGAGCGAGAGGCGGAGCGGAGAAGTGGTGCGAGCGAGTTCGGAAAGGTTCGCGACGAGTTCGCGGCAGATGTCGGCGACCCAGGCACGGTTTGAATCGGTGAAAATGTCCTTTTCGCCGCGGGCGAGGCAGACGTTGGTGAGGGCCTTGCCCAGCGTGTCGGCGACTTCCGTAAGATCGAAGCGTTCCTCGCCGTGGGGACAGAGCAGGATCACCGGCGGAAGGGAGTTGTCACTGGAGGAAACGACGTCGCGCCAGGCGAAATGCGGTTTCTGTTCGAGCGGGGTGTGGACGGTGCGTTTCAGGGCAAGGTCGTGGGCGAGAGTTGGGTTGCTCATGATGGGGCGAAACGAGTTGTGGTGGCGGAGAGACGAAGCGGGAAAATGCGAAAGGCAGCGCAGTCAGCGCTGCGGCGGAATGGAGGCGAAACTGCGACCTAACCGATCGAGCGTCGGGCCAATTTTCCCGACCGCCGAATCGAACAAAAGGCGGGCCCAATCGCCCACCGGGAAAATCACAAGCGGATCAAAGCTCGTCGTCGTGCACGACGTGCAGGGAGGAAGCCTTCTGGTATTCGGTGACGCGACCCTCGAAGAAGTTTTGCTCCTTCTTGATGTCCATCATTTCAGCGAGCCAAGGCAGCGGGTTTTTTACCCCGCTGGACAACGGAGCCAGGCCGCAGCCTTCGAGGCGACGGTCCGCGATATAATCGATGTAAGCCAGAAACTCATCCGCCGCGAGGCCCACGGCGTTAACCGGAAGGCAATCGCGGATAAAGTCCTTCTCGAGTGCAACCGCCTCCTGCATCAGGCCGCGCAATTCCTCCTTGAATTCGGGCGTCCAGATCTCGCGGTTTTCCTCGACCAGATCCATGAACAGGTTGCGGAAAACTTCGATGTGGTTCGACTCGTCGCGCAGCGTGTAACGGAACATCTGGCCGATGCCCGGGAACTTGTTCTGCCGGTAAAGCGACAGGATCATGCCGAACAAGCCGTAGAACTGCGTGCCTTCCATGCACTGGCCGAACACGAAGATGTTTCTGGCCAGGAGCTTCTTGTTTTCCGGCTCCGTGAGGTCCAGATCGCGTCGAAGCGCGTGGGACACGCGGGTGACGAATTCGTTCTTGCGCACGATTGTCGGTACGTCCTCGAACATCGCCTCGCATTCGTGCGGGTTGATGCCAAGCGAGGCGATCATGTAGAGCAGCGAATCCGCGTGGATGTTTTCCTCGTGCGCATGGCGCCCGAGGACGAGCTTGAGTTCCGGCGCGGTGACGAGCTCACGAACCACATGCTGGATGTTGTCCCCGACGATGCCTTCAGCGGCCGAAAAATAACCGATCCCCATCCGGATGATCCAGCGCTCGACCTCGGACAGGGCGCGTTCATTTCGCCACTGCTCGATATCCTTGCCCATCGGGATGTCCTCCGGCTCCCAGTGGTTCGCCTTCATCTTGCGATAAAGGTCATACGCCCACTGGTATTTCAGCGGGAGCAGATTGAAGGTCATGGTCTCGCGACCGTTGATCACTCGCTTGGCGGCAAAGGCGGCTTCTGCCTTGGCCTGATCGAGGACGAATGTCTTTGCGCCAACTTGAAAAGTCTTGTGCATGGGAAGGGCGAAAATCGGCCGAAAACGAAAGGGAAAGAGACGCGGACGACCGGTTTTTGACGCAATGAAGGGTTGGGCGAACTAAACTTGTTAGAACTTATTGACCGGTTGCTGACCACTACAGGATGTGGTCCATAACCGCGACAACCACGACCTATTGTGGCGCGCCCCTCCTTCGTCAATAAGTTTGTGGCGAAATTTTCCGTGAAAAAAGCCGATCTCCGCTCGCCCATTGCGGCCCCGTCACCGAGGCAGGTCCGCTATCCCGCTTTTGAACGTGAGCGCCGACGTTCGCCACCGCCCAACCCGCCACGCCGTCTTCCGTCCTCAAATACAGCGCCAAAGCACAAATCTCCGCCTTTCGGTGCACAAAAAAAGCGGCTGCCCCCGGGCAGCCGCTCGCCTTCGAACCACAGTTGACCGACTAGAACTTCAAGCTCACGCCGCCCTGAATTCTCCAGCGCGTATCCGTGTTGTTGACCACAATGAGCGAACTCGCCGGCAAGCTGATGCTGCCGTCCGATGCGAATGTCGCCGTCGGCTTGATCAACCCCGCGGCGGTGTAGCTCGCGTTGCCGAGCACCCGGGTCAGCCCGCCAAACGTCGTGCCCGTATTCAGTTCTTCAACGTAGTTGAACAGATGCTTGTCCAGCCACGAACCAAAGTTCAGGAAATCGAGGAACGCCTCGAGCCGCACGTGGGTTCCGAAGAGCGAGGCGACCGGGATTTCCTGGCGGAGGTTGAGATCGAGGCGGTTCTGCCACGGCGTCAGCGAAGCGTTTCGCGGGGCGTAGCCGCCGGCGTACTTGGCGAGGCCGCTCGACTGAATGAAGGCGATATAAGCGTCGCGTTGCGCAGCGGTCATGCCGCTGAAATCGAAACGCGCGTCATCTGCCCCGCTCGGAACGGCGATCAAGTCATTTCCGGATACACCATCGTTGTTCAGGTCGCCGGAGTAAACCCAGCTATACCCCTGACCGGAGCGGCCTTCGTAATAAAGCGAGACGGTCGTGATGAAGTTCTTCCGGAACACGAACTCGCGACTCAGCGTGCCCTGCACGCGATCCTTGATCT
>DASZPP010000304.1:0-19154 GCA_035549975.1 Opitutus sp. | reverse complement strand
ACATCGGCGTTGGTGGCCGGGTGCTCGCGCGCGAGGCGGACGGCGATGGCGTTGAGGTCGGCACGGGCCTGGGCGGCGGTGGCGCCGGGCGCGAGGCGGGCCACGCCGTCGTAGTCGTGCGAGCCGCGATTATCGGCGGTGGCCTGTTCGCGGATCGGAACCCAGAGGGCGGCGTTGTCGGGGAAGCGGAAACCGGCGGGCATCACGCCGATGATCGTGCGCGGAATGCCGTTGAGGCGGAGGGACTGGCCGAGGGCGGCCGGGTCGGAATGGAAACGGTTTTTCCAGAAGTCATGGCTGAGCACGACGACGTGGACGCCGGTGGGCGATTCCTCGGCGCGGGTGAAGCCGCGGCCGAGCGCGGGCGACACGCCGAGCGTCTCGAAGAATTCCGCGCTGACCAGGGCGCCGTCGAATTCCTCGGCGCTGGCGGCGTCGGCGATCGTGTAGGAGGAGTCCTCGTAGACGGCGACGCGGGCGAGCGTGCGGTTGTCGCGGCGCCAGTCGCAGAAGTTGGTGTAAGAGATCGAGAGATCGCTGCCGGAGTCGCGCTTCGGGTTGGACTCGTTGAGCGCAAGGAGCTGCCCGGGGTGGGCGACGGGAAACGGGCGGAGCAGGACCGCGTTGACGAGCGAGAACGTGACCGTCGTCGCGCCGATGCCGAGGGCGAGCGTGACGAGCGCGACGGCGGTGAAACCGGGGGATTTGAGCAGCTGGCGGAAGGCGTGGCGGAGGTCGGGCATGAGGAAGAAAAGCCGAGAGCTGAGAGCTAAAGACAGGGCCGGAGGCTGGGGTCGGAGAAACTGAAAATTTTGAAATCGAGAATCGTGAAATGGGTGGAGCGCGGTTCGGAAATTTTCAGATGACCGATGACCGGTCGCCGATTTCACGATTTCCCTATTCCGCGCGGAGGGCCTCGATGGGGTTGACCTTCGTGGCGCGACGCGCGGGAAGGAGGCAGGCGATGAGCGCGACGACGACCAGCGTGGCGGCGGCGATGGAAACCGGCATGAGGCCCAGACGACCGAAGCCCGGCATTTCGGAAGCAAGATAGCGCGAGAGAAACGCCGCACCGATCAGACCCACCAGCGAGCCGGCGAGCGTCAGCCGCAAGCCGCTGCCGAGGACGAGGCTCGCGATGTGGTGCACCTGCGCGCCGAGCGCCATGCGGATGCCGATCTCGCCCGTGCGTTGCGCGACGAGCCGAGCCGTCACGCCGTAGATGCCGAGCGCGGCCAGGAGCACGCCGAGCCCGGCGAAAAGGATGAGGAGCTGATCGATGGTTTGGAGGAATGCCATGTTGAGCTCGATCCGCGCGGGCGCAGGCAGGAGGTTGATCACCGGCCGCTCGGGATCGAGCGCGGTCACGGTCCGCCGGATTGGATCCAGCAGTGACGGCACCCTGGCGGGATCGCTGGCGCGCACGGCGATGCTCACGTATTGCCACGTTTCCTGCGAAAACGGCTTGTAGACCTGGAAGAGGATCGGCGACGGGCGGACGTTTGGCGGCCGGACGTCCTCGACGACGCCGACGATTTCGGCGGTGGCCGCCGGTTGCGCGCCGAGGACGCCGAGCTGCCGGCCGACGGGATTCTCGCCGGGGAAAAGCGCGCGCGCCATCGTGTCGTTGATCACGACGACGGGCGGCGACGTCGGGGTATCGGTGCGGTCAAAGATGCGGCCGCGCAGCAGGCGCGTGCCGATGGTCGCGAAGTAGCTTGCGGAAACGCCGTTGGTGAACGCGACGGCTTCGTGACCCGGCTTCGGCAGTTCCCGGCCGACGACGAAGTAGCTGCGTTGCGAAGGTGAATCGTAGAGCGGATCCTGGAAGCTGACGGAGACATTCGCGATGCCGGGCAAAGCCATGAGCCGTTCGCGGAGCTGCTGGTGAAACGCGAGGATTGGCCCGGCTGAGTTGTAGCGCGCGGAAGCGAGGTTCAGGGTTCCGGTGATCAGGCCGGAGGGCTTCCAGCCGGCTTCGGTGCGGGTGAGATGCCGGACGCCGCGAATGAAGAAGCCCGCCCCCGCGAGCAACACCAGGGCGAGGGCGAATTGCGCCGCGATGAGCACCTCGCGGTAGCGATGCTGGCCGCGGCTGCCGGTGCTGCCGCGCGCCCCGCTCTTGAGGGAGTCGCCGATTTTTGCGCGGGACGACCACCACACCGGCGCGACCCCGAACAGCACGGCCGTGAGGAGCGAGAGCGCGATGGAAAAACCGAATACGCGGCCATCGAGGGAGAAGGCGAGGGGCTCGATCGGGGAGCTGAATTGCCCGGCCAGCCAGTCGCTCGTCCACATCGCGACCAGCGTGGCGGCCAGCCCGCCGAGGACGGCGAGCAATGCGCATTCGGTGGCGAGCGGCTTGACCAACTGGCCGCGCGTCGCGCCGAGGGCGGCGCGGATGGATGATTCGCGCGCGCGAGAGAGGGCGCGGGCGAGCAGGAGGTTGGCGAGGTTGGCGCACGCGATCAACAGCACGAAACCGGAAAGGCCGAGGAGGAGAAACGTGGTGGTGCGGATCACGCCGGTGAGCGTGGTGGATTGCAGCGACCGGGCGCGGAGGGCGAGGCCGGCGTCTTCCGCCGGGTGATCGGTGGCGAGGTGGCGGGCGATGGCGTCGAATTGCGCGGCCGCCTGGCCGGGCGTGACGCCTTCGCGATAGCGGCCGATGATCGTGACGTTGCCCTCGAGGCGATTGCGGCGCTCGGCATCCGTCATGGCCAGCGGGCGATAAACCATGATCGGGCCGGTGATGCGGCCGGCGTCGTCGTTGGCGGGCAGCACGCCGATGATCTCCGAGGGCGTGCCGTCGAGGCGAACGACGCGGCCGATGATGTCGGGCGAGCCGCCAAAGCGGATTTGCCAGTAGCGGTGGCTGATCACGAGGACGTTGCACTTGCCGGGCGCATCCTCGGCCGGGCGGAAAGTGCGGCCGAGCTGGGGCTTGACGCCGAGGACATCGAAGTAGTTCGCCGAGACGCGTGCGGCGAAGGGCGCATCGGCGGGTTGGCTGGCTTCGGTCAGGGTGAATCCCCAATACTGCACGGCAGCGAGCTCGGCGAAGCCTGCGCTGACGGCGGAAATGTCCCTGAAGTTCGCCGGCGTCGGGTCCTGAAACGACTGGCCGGTCGTGGAGCGGTCGAGGCGGAAGAGTTGGCCGGCGTGGGGGTAGTTGAGCGGGCGGAGGAGAAAGGCGTTGAGCATCGAGAACATCGCGGTGTTCACACCGATGCCGAGGGCGAGGGTGAGGACGGCGACGGCGGTGAAGCCGGGCGAGCGGAGCAGGGAGCGGAGGGCGTGGCGGAGGTCGTTCAAGGCAGTTGAGAGTTGAGGGTTGAGGGAACGGGCGATATCTCCGGTAGCGAATGGTCAGGCGGACTCGAGTTGGCAGCCGAAGCCGAGGCGGTTGCCGTCGGGATCGGCGACGAAGAATTCGCGCATGCCGTAGGGCCAGTCCCTGGGCGCGGACTCGATCGCGGCGCCGCGGGAGGCGAGCGCGGCGTGGTATTGGTCGACGTGCTCGCAGTAGATATAGGCGGTGGCGACGCCGACGGGTGCGGTGTGAGGTCCGCCGGTCAGGTGCAGCAGGATGGTGCCGAGCTTGACGCCTGCATAGTTGCCGTAGCGGAAGTCGGCGGAAAAACCCAGCACGTTGACGTAGTGATCCAGCGCGGAGTCCAGATCCCGGACGCGGAAAACGGGGGCGATGGATTTGGTGAACATGGGATTTCGGCGGAGCGGTCGGGACAGCGGGGGCGTGGCTACTCGGCGCGCAGCGCGACGACGGGATCGACGCGGGTGGCGCGGCGCGCGGGCAGCCAGCAGGCGAGCGTGCCGACGGCGATGAGCGTGAGGGAGACGCCGATGAAAACGGAGGGGTCGAACCGGCTGACTTCGTAGAGCTGCGAACCGAGGACGGGCGCGGCGAAGGCCGCGCCGATCGCGCCGACGCCGATGCCGAGCACGAGCAGTTTCAAGCCCTGGCCGAGCACGAGGCGCAGCACGCCGCGGCGGTCGGCGCCGAGGGCCATGCGGATGCCGAGCTCGCGCGTGCGTTGCGCGACGGAATAGGCCATGACGCCGTAGAGGCCGATGCACGCGAGCAGCAGCGCGACGCCGGCGAAGATCGCGAGCAGCGTGAGGATGATGCGGCGGCCGTTCATTTGTTCGTGGAACAGTTCGTCCACGGTGCGGAGGTCCGAGATCGGCTGGTTCGGATTCACGTCGTGGACGGCCTGGCGGATTTGGGCGGCGAGCGAGTCGGGCGGCAGGCTCGTGCGCACGACGTAGTGCGTGGCCCACGGAAAGAAAATCTGCGGAAAATAGATCTGCCGCTGCGGCGGGGTCGCGGGATCGTAGGTGCGCACGTCGCCGACGACGCCGACGATTTCCCAGTCGTCGTTCTTGAAACGGATATGGCCGCCGAGCGGGTTTTCGCCGTTCGGAAAGAAACGCGCGACCATGGCCTGGTTGATGAGCATGACCTTGGGCGCATCGGCGCGGTTGTCGGCGTCGGTGAGATTGCGCCCGCGCAGGATGGGAATGCCGAGCGCGCGGAAGAAGCCGGGCGAGACGCCGTCGAATCCGGCGGTAAGGTTGGCGTCGGTCTGCGGCTGGTCGGTGCGGCGCACGCTATCGCCGTAGTAGTTGTGGCCGTTCAGCGGGAGTGCGGAGATGACGCCGGCGGCGGAGACGCCGGGGATGCGTTCGAGCCCGGCGAGAATCCGGTCCGAGAACTGGACGCGTTTTTGCACGGTCTGCGCGGTGTCGCCGAGCTGGGCGATGCGAAACGCGAGCAGGCCATGCCGGTCGAAGCCGACGGATTGATCCGCGACCTTGGCGAAACTGCGTAGCAGCAGGCCGGCGACGACGAGCAGCACGACGGTGAGGCCGGTTTCGGCGACGATGAGGATCGACTGCAGTTTGCGCCGCGAAGCCGAGGTGCCGCCGCGGGAACCGTCCTTCAGATATTCGATGACGTCGGGCCGGGTGGCGCGCCATGCCGGCAGGACGCCGAACAGAAAACCGGTGAGAAGCGATGCGCCGAGGGCGAAGGCGAGCACGCCGCTGTTGAGGCCAAAGTCGATCCGCTGAAGGTCGCTTGCCCTCGTGAATCGGGTCAGCGGATCGATGGCGAAGAGGCTGACGAGGAGCCCCGCGCCGCCGCCGAGGACGGACAAAAGCAGGCTTTCGACCAGGAGCTGCCGGAAGAGGCGGCCCTTCGAGGCGCCGAGCGCCGAGCGAATGGCGAGCTCGGCCTGCCGGGCAGTGTTGCGCGCGAGGAGGAGGTTCGCGATGTTGACACACGCGATCAGCAGCACGACGGCGACCGCGGACATGAGAAGGCCGAGCGGCGCGCGCACCCCGCCGAACATCCGTTCCTGCAGCGGACCGACGGCGACGGCCCAGTCCTTTTTGCGCTCGGGGTAGAGGGCGTTGTTGCGCTGCTTGACGGCACTGAGCTGCGCGGCAGCCGCGGCGGCGGTCGAGCCGGTCTTGAGCCGGCCGATCGTGGTCGTGACGTAGGTGTAATTGCGGTCCTGCTTGTTTTGGGCGGAGAGGATTCCGGTGGGCGCGAGAAAATCCACCTCGGGGCTCATCAACGCCTTCGGCCCGAGAACGCCGATGACTTCAAAACCGGTGCCGTCGAACTGGATGAACTGGCCGACGGCGTCGGGCGCCGCGCCGAGCTTGGTTTTCCAGAAATGGTCGCTGACGATGACAACGTTGTGATTGCCCCCGGCGGAATCGTCCTCCGGCCGGAAATCGCGGCCGAGCGCAGGACGCAGGCCGAAGAGCTGGAGGAATTGCGGCGTGACCTCCCAGCCCGGGACCTGCGTCGGCTCGCCGCGGCCGCTGAGATTGTGGGTGACGGCGTGGTAGGCGGCGATCAGGTCGAAGTGCTCGTTGTTCTCCTGCCATTCGAGAAAGGTGCCGCCGCAGGAGGCGTTGTAAGAGCCGGGCTGCGGCGACTCGTCAATCTCCATCAGGCGCGACGAGTCGGGATAGGGCAGCGGGTTGAGCAGCAGGCCGGAGAGCACGCTGAAAATCGCCGTGCAGCCGCCGATGCCGATCGCGAGCGTCAGGACGGCGACGGATGTGAAGCCGGGAGCTTTGACGAGCTGCCGGAAGGCGTAGCGGAGGTCGCGCACGGAGTTGAGAGTCGGGGTTGAGGGTTGAGAGAACGGAAAGCCGAGGGCCGAGGGTCTGGCGCTGAGAACAAATCACTCGCTGCGGAGGGCGACGACGGGATCGACGCGCGTCGCGCGGCGGGCGGGGAGCAGGCAGGCGAGCGCAGCGATGGCGGCGAGGAGGCCGGCGATCGTGACGAAGGTGAGCGGGTCGTGCGCGCTCACGCCGAAGAGCATGGACGAAAGAAAGCGCGTGAGGAGCAGCGCACCGGCGACGCCGCCCGCCAGGCCGAGCGCGACGAGGCGGCCGCCTTGGACGAAGATCAGGCGAAGCACGTCGCGTGGCTGCGCGCCGAGGGCCATGCGGATGCCGATCTCGTTCGTCCGCTGCGTGACCGAATAGGCCATCACGCCATAGATGCCGATCGCGGCGAGGAGCAGGGCGACCGCGGAGAAGACGCCGAAGAGGAACATCGCGAAGCGCGGGCGCGCGACGGAATTGGCCACCAGGCTGGTGAGCGGCCGGATTCCGGCGATGGGCTGGTCCTTGTCCACACCGTAGATCGCGGCGCGGATCGCGGCGGGCAGCGCGGCCGGCGAGACGCCGGCGGCGGGGGAGCCGGGCTTCGCCGTCTCGGTGCGCACGACGACCGTCAGGAAGTTGAACGGGACCTGGGCGAAGGGTTCGTAGGCCTGGACGCGCGTGTCGCCGTCGAGCCGGTAATGTTTCACGTCGCCGACGACGCCGATGATTTCGCTGTCGGCGTTGGTGATGTTGATCCGCTGGCCGATCGGGTCCTGGTTCGGGAACTGAAGCTTCGCGAGGGCCTCGTTGATGATCGCGACGCGCGGAGCGCCGGCGGCGTCGGCGGCGGTGAAGAGGCGTCCGCGGAGCAGCGGAATGCCCATGGCCCTGAAGTAGTCGGGAGTGGCCGCGTAGTAGAGCGTGCCCTGGATCTGGCCGGGCGGCAGCGGCGGGCGGCCGGGAATCTTGTAGATGAGGTTGTAGTCGTTGCCCGTGAACGGCACGATCTGCGCGGCGCCGGCGAACTGGACGCCGGGAATGGCGGCGAGCCGGGCGGTCGCCTCGGCGACGAACGCGGCCTGTTGCGGGCCGGTCCCGTATTTTTTCAGGGGCAGGGTGAGATCGATCGCGAGCGCGTGGTCCGGACGGAAACCCGGATCGACTTCCTGCAAACGCGCGAAGCTGCGGAAGAGCAGGCCGGCGCCGACCAGCAGGATCAGCGCGATGGCGACCTCGGCGACGACGAGGCCGCTGCGCAGCCGCTGGCGCCGGCCGCCCTCGCTGGTGCCGCGACCGCCGTCCTTCAGGGCTTCGTTGAGGTTGACGCGCGAGGCCTGGAAGGCCGGCACGAGGCCGAACGCGATCCCGGTGACGAGGGCGAGCACGCAGGCGAACCCGAGGGCGCGACCGTCGAGGGCGATTTCCTGCGCGCGCGGCAGCGTGTCCGGCGCGAAGGCGAGAAGCACGCTCATGCCCCATTGCGCGACCAGGACGCCGAGCAGGCCGCCGAACGCCGCCAGCAGCACGCTTTCGGTGAGGAGCTGGCGGACGATGCGGAGGCGGCTGGCGCCGAGCGCGGTGCGCAGGGCGATTTCCTTGGCGCGGGCGGTGGCGCGGACGAGCAGGAGGTTGGCGACGTTGGCGCACGCGATCAGCAGGAGGAAGCCGACGGCGCCGAGGAGCGAAAACAGCACCGGGCGCACATCGCCCACGGTCGCCTCGAGCACGGGCACGAGTTTGATGCTCCAGCCGGTGTTGGTGTCGGCGTGCTGTTTCGCGAGGCCCGCGGCGATGAGCGCGAGCTCGCTGCGCGCCTGTTCGATCGTGACGCCGGGTTTCAGGCGGCCGACCACGCTGATGTAGTGGCCGCCGTGGTTCTTGTTGTCCTCGGTGTAATCGACCGGGGTGTAAACCTCCGTGGTGCTGCCGGGCGAAAAACGTTCGGGCAGCACGCCGATGATCGTGAAGGCCTGGCCGTCGAGCCGGACGGTTTCGCCGATGACCTCGCGTCGGCCGCCGAACTGGCGCTGCCAGAAACCGTGGCTGAGGATGGCGACGTTGCTCTTGGCGGCGGCTTCCTCCGCCGTGAAATCACGGCCGATCGCCGGGCGGATGCGCAGGGTTGCGAAATAATTCGGCGTGACGCGCCGGGCCTCGAGGCGAACGGGCTCGCCCGCGCCGGTGAGGCTGTAGGAAAATTCGCGGACGGCCGCGAGCTGTTCGAAGCTGGTCGTGCGCTCGCGCCAGTCGAAATAGTTGCCCGGCGCGACCGAGAATTGCGGAATTTCCGGCAGCTTCGTTTCGATGACGACGACCAGGCGGTCCGACTCGGGATACGGAAGCGGGCGGAGCAGCACGCTGTTGACGACGGAAAAGATGGCCGTGCACGCGCCGATGCCGAGGGCGAGCGTGAGGACGGCCACAGCGGTGAAGCCCGGAGCTTTGGCGAGCTGGCGGACGGCGTAGCGGAGGTCGCGCACGGAAGTGGAGCGTTGAGGGTTGGGAGTTGAGAAAAGGGAAAAAGCTGAGAGCGGAGAGTCTGGAGCTGAGGGCTGAAGGCAGGGGCCAGAGGTCGGAGAGCGGAGGGAGGAGGCGCGGGAGGACTAGAGCGATTCGATGTGGACGCTGCCGTTGACGGAGCGGGCGGAAAGGTCGGCGCGGCCGTCGCCGATCGTGCCGCTCAGGCTGTGGCGGCCTTTGTCGCCAAGCGTGATCGGGAACGCGCAGTGGATGCCGCCGTTGACCGTGTGCGCGTGCAGGGCGAAGCCGGCGTCCTTCGGAACGGCGACGTGCACGGAGCCGTTCACGGTTTCGCAGGAGACCGATTGTTTGGCGGTGACGGTGGAAAAACTGGCGTGGATCGAGCCGTTGACCGTGTGAAGTCGCGCGTCGGCGGCGAGGTCGCGTGCGCGAATCTGGCCGTTGACGGAGGAAATGTTGGCGGTGCCGCGAACGTCGGCGAGATCGACGGAGCCGTTGACGGATGAGATGTGCTGCAACGTCGCGGTGGCCGGGATGGTGAGGGTGAAGCGGACGGCGGCGCGGATATTGTTGCTCCAGAAACCGTCGCGCTTCGGCAGGTGGACTTTGATGTTCGCGGCGGAGTCGGTGAGATCGATGGTGAGCTCGATGAGCTTCAGCTCTTCGTCGGTCTTCGCCGACTTTTCGCCTTCGATGAGGATTTCGTTTTTGTCCCAGGTGCGGACCTCGATGTTGCCGTTGATGTTTTCGAGCGAGATTTCGCCGCCGGGCTTGAACGCGCCGGATCGGATGAAGGACTCCTTGAAAGCATAGTCGTCGGCGCGCAGGGCGGCGGCGGAAACGAAAGCGAGGGCGAGGAGGGGGAGTAATTTCATGATGAGGGAGAACTCATTGAAAACTCGGGAAACGCGGGAAAGTTACTCGGCGCGGAAAGAGGTTGGAGGTGGGAGGTCAAGGGCTGGAGGTTGGAGGACGGTGGGGAAAGATCGGTATGAAATCGTGCTCGTGCTCTCGCTGCTGATCGGGCCTGAAGGGCACGGGACAAGGCGACGGGATTATGGGCAAGGGCACGATTACGAGCACGAGCGGTTTACTCGGCGCGGAGAGCGGTGATGGGGTTGATGCGGGTCGCGCGACGCGCGGGAAGCCAGCAGGCGAGGAGGGCGATCGCGACGAGAACGAGCGCGACGACGCCAAACGTGGCCGGATCGAATGGGCTCACCCCATAGAGAAAACGCGCGAGGAGCCGGGCGAGCGCGAGCGCCAGCGCGGCGCCGATCGCGGTGCCGGCGCCGGCAAGGGCGAGGCCGCGACGGAGCACATGCCAGACGACGTCGGCCGATTGGGCGCCGAGCGCCATGCGGACGCCGAATTCGGTCGTGCGCCGACTGACCGAATAGGCGGTGACGCCGTAGATGCCGACGGCGGCGAGGCCGAGTGCGAGCGCGGCGAGAGCGCCGAGCAGCGAGAGCGTGAGTCGAGGCGCGCTGGTGGCCTCGGCGACCACGGTGTCCATCGTCTCGACGCGGTAGATCGGTTGATTGTGGTCGATGCCCCAGATGGCGGCCTTGGCGCTCGCGACGAGCGCGGCGGGGTCGCCGTCGGTGCGCATGACGAGGTTCATGCGGAACGCCGGAATCTGGAGAAACGAAACATAGAGCGTGGGTCGCGCCGCGCGACCGGCGCCGAGATGCTTCACGTCGCCGACGACCCCGACGATTTCGAGCGACGATTTCCCGATGAGCAGCCGGCGGCCGAGCGGATCGCTGCTGCCGAGGAAGCGGCGGACGAAGGTCTCGTCGACGACGCCGACGAGCGGCGTGTCGGGCGTGGCGCCGTCCTTGCGGTCGAGCAAGCGACCGCGGTGGAGGGCGATGCCCATCGTGCGAAAGTAGCCGGGGCTGACGCGGCGAAAGTCGGATCGATAGCGCTCGTTGGCGGGAAGCGCAGGGCCGTTCTCGACGAGGAAGGGCGCGCTGTCGTTCTGGCTGTGCAGCGGCAGGATGGAGGTGACGGCGGCGCCGGTGACACCGGGCAGCGCGCGGACGCGCGCCAGGACCGTCGCGAAGAAGGCGCTTTGTTCCGGCGGGGTGCGATAGCTCGTGTCGGTGGGCAGCTCCATCTCGAGCGTGAGCAGATGATCGCTGCGAAAACCGAGGTCGGCGTGTTGCAGCCGCGAGAAACTTTTCAGCATCAGGCCGGCGCCGACGAGCAGCACGAGCGCGAGGGCGAGCTCGGCGACGAGCAGCGACTCACGCAGCCGGCGGCCGCCGCCGACGGCGGAACGCGAGGCTTGTTTCAGGTTTTCGATCAGGTCCGCGCGGAGCGCGTGCACGGCCGGCGCGAGTCCGAACAGGATGCCGGTGAGCGCGGAAACGAGGATGCTGAAGCCGAGCACGCGGCCGTCGATCGAGAACGTGCCGAGCGTGACATCGGCGGCGGCGTTCGGGATCGGGATGGTGGCGGGCACGATCGTGGCGAGCAGCGACACGCCCCACGTGGCGAAGACGGTGCCGAGCGCGCCGCCGGCGAGGCTGAGGACGAGGCTTTCGGTGAGAAACAACTGGAGCAGGCGCCGGCGCGGCGCACCGAGTGCGGCGCGCACGGCGATCTCGCGGCGGCGGTCGACGGCGCGGGCGAGGAGGAGATTGGCGACATTGGCGCAGGCGATGAGCAACACGAACACGACCGCGCAAAAAAGCAGCAGCAGGGCGGGGCGGATGTATTCCACGATCGCGGCGGAGAGCGGGACGACGGTGACGCCCCAGCCGGCGAGCTCGGGATGCGCGACGCGCACCCGGGCGGCGATGGCGTTGAGCTCATCCTGGGCCTGGGCGGCGGTGACGCCCGATTTCATCCGGCCGAAAACGCCGAGGTCATGGGCGAAGCGGCCGCGCTGATAACGAAGCTCGGCGTCGGGCCACGGGACAAAGAGGTCGGAGGCGAACGGAAGTGAGAAATCGGGCGCGAGCACGCCGATGACCTTGTAGGGAATCAGGTCGACCCTGAGTGTGCGGCCGACGACGTGCGGGTCGCCCCCGAGTGCGCGCCGCCAGAAGCCGTCGGTGATCACGACGCGCGGCTGGCGGCCGCCGCGACCATCCTCGGGCGCGAACAAGTGGCCCAGCCCGGGCCGCACGCCGAGCACGGAGAACAGATTCGTCGTCACGCGCATGGCCGGAACCTGGCTGGGTTCGCCGAGGCCGGTGACGGTGCCCGAGCCGAGCTCGACGGCCGCGAGATCGGCAAAGAGCCGGCTCTGTTCGCGCCAGTCGTAGAAGTTCGGACCGGACGGCCCTTCGCGTTTTACTCCCTGCTGCGCGTTGGTTTCCCAGACGAGCGCAAGCTGATCGGGCTGGGGAAACGGCAGCGGACGAAGAAGGACGGCTTCGAGGACGCTGAAGAGAGCGGTGTTTGCGCCGATGCCGAGCGCGAGCGTGAGCAACGCCACCACGGTGAAGCCGGGAGACTTCGCGAGCGAGCGCAAGGCGTAGCGGAGGTCGGGCATGGGAAGAGCGGTCAGCGATCAGCAGTCAGCTTTCCGCGATTGATGAGGAATAGTGGCGTAAAACACGGCGGTCGGATGAGTGGTTGATGGCCGATGGCTGAGAGCTGACGGCTATTCAGAGCGGAGGGCGTCGATCGGGTTGATGCGGGTGGCCCGGCGGGCGGGCAGGTAGCTGGCGAGGAGCATCGTCGTGGCGAGGGCGACGAGGTTGAGCGCGAGGAGCCAGAGGCCCGGCAGCGGCATCTCGGGCATGGCGCGGCGGAGGAGGAGATTGAGCGCGAAATAGAGGGGCACGCCGAGCAACGCGCCAAACATGAGGAGCCGTGTGCCCTGGCCGAGGATCATCTGGAGGATGTCGCCGGGCATCGCGCCGAGGGCCATGCGGACGCCGATGTCCCGCGTGCGCTGGAGCATGAGCTGCGAGATGACGCCGAAGAGGCCGATGCCGGCGATCATCAGGCCCATGACGGCGGAGATGCCGAGGTTGACGATCACGAGGTTGATGTTGGAGAGGTTGCGATCCATCGAGGTGCGGACGTCGCCGGCCTGGGCGAGGGGCAGGTCGGGATCGAGGGACGCGACGGCCCGGCGGACGCTCTGCGTGAGCGAGTCGGGCGCGACGGCGGAGCGGAGCACGAGCGCGATGTAGAGATTGGGCGACTGCAGGTAGGGACGATAGAGCTGCAGCGGCGTCTCGGGCGTCTCCAGGCGCCCGAGCAGCTTTACGTCGCCGACGATTCCGATGATCTGGATCCATTGCTCCTTGTCGCCGATTTTGATCCGGCGGCCGAGGGCGCTGCCGTCGGGCCAGAAACGTTTCGCGAACGACTCGTTGACGACGGCGACGGGCGGATCCTTTTCGGTGACCGAGGGCGAAAAGAAGGCGCCGGCCTTGAGGTTGATGCCAGTCGCGGCGAAATAGTCGGGGCTGACGGAGACGGTCTGCGACAGCGGCTCCTGCCCGCGCTCGACGGGCGGCCGGCCCTCGACGGTGATCGGGAGCGTGCCGCCGCCGAGGTAGAACAGCGGCAGGTCGCCGCAGATCACGGCGTGCTCGACGCCGGGAATCGCGGCGAGCTTGTCGAGCAGCGCCTTTTGGAAAGTGCGGTTGACGGCGTCGTCGTGATAGCGATTCCACGGCAGCGAAAGGTAGCCGGCGAACAGGCCGTCGGGATTCCAGCCGACCTCGCGGCGGAGGAAGGACCGCGCGCCGATCCCGAACGACGTGGCGACGCCGACGAGGGCGAGTGCGAGGCCGACCTCGGCGACGATGAGGATGTTCTTGAGCCGCTGGTGCGAGCGGCTGCCGGTGGTGCCGCGCGAGCCCTCCTTGAGGGCTTCGGCGGCGGGCGCACGCGAGGCGAGCCATGCGGGCGCGAGGCCGAAGGCGAGGCCGCTCAGGATCGAGGCGAACGCGGCGAAGGCGAGCACGCGGCCGTCGAACGAAATCGCGTAACCCTGCTCCTGGTTGATCCGCAGGAAGTGGCCGATGATGTCGTTGGACCACGACGCGACAAAAAGCCCGCCGAGGCCGCCGATGATCGCGAGCACGAAGCTCTCGGCGAGCAGCGGCAGCATGAGCTGGCGATTGCCGGCGCCGAGCGCGGCGCGGATGGCGAATTCGCGGCTGCGGCCGAAGGCGCGTGCGACCTGGAGGCTCGCGAGGTTGGCGCAGGCGATCAGCAGCATGGTGAGCGAGATCGCGGTCATCAGCCAGAGCAGGACGCGGCTGACGTTGTCCATGTTGGAATCGTGCAGCGACACGACGCGGAAGCCGAGGCCGGCGTTTTCCTTCGGATGGTCCTGCACGACGCGCGCGCCGGAGACGGTGAGCTCGCTCTGGGCCCGGCGGAGCGAGACGCGGGGTTTCAGGCGCGCGACGACCTGAATCCAGGCATCCTTGAAACTCGTGTGGAAATCGGGGTAGATGACTTCCGGTGTGATGAAATCGACGGGGCCCCAGACGAGCGGCGCGTCGAACGCCGGCGGCAGAACGCCGATGATGGTGAACGATTCGGTGTTGATGCGGACGGTACGGCCGAGGACGGTCGGATCGGCGCCGTAGTGGCGGATCCACGTGCGGTGGGAAAGGATCGCGACCGCGCCTTTGCCGGGTTGGTCCTCGCCCGGGGCAAAACCGCGGCCGAGCACGGGCTGAACGCCGATCAGGTCGAAGAAATTCGCGGTGACGGAGAGAGACTGGACGCGTTCGGCGGGCTGGCCCGGTTCGCCAAGCGCGGCCTGGCTGCCGCTGTAGAGAGCGATCTGGGAGAAGGAGGTGAGCGACTGGCGCAGCGCGAGGGCGTTGCCCGGGCTGAACGCGCCGCGCGGAGACTGCGGCGATTTGGTGAACAGGCGGACGAGGCGGTCGGGCTGCGGGTAGGGGACGTTTCGCAGCAGAAAAGTGTTGGCCATGCTGAACGACGACGCGCTCAGGCCGATGCCGAGCGCGAGCATCAGCACGGCGACGACGGTGAAGCCGGGAGATTTTGCGAGTGAGCGGAGGACGATGCGGAGGGCGGAGATCATGATGGCCGATTGGCGAATGCGGATTGCCGATTGGAGGGAAACAGCATCGGGTTGGTTGGGGCGTTTAAGGAGATCGGCGATCGCCAATCGGAAATCGGCAATCCCCTTATTCGGCGCGGAGGGCGGCGAGGGGGTTGGCGCGGGCGGCGCGGATCGCGGGGACGAGCACCGAGGCGATGGAGACGGCAGTGAAGAGGGCGACGGCGGAGCCAAACACGAGCGGATCGAACGGATTCACGTCGTAGAGCCGGCTGGCCACGAGCTGGCCGGCGCCGAGGCCGCCGAGGAGGCCGAGCGCGAGACCGGCGGCGCTGAGGCGCAGCCCGTCGGCGAGGATCAGGCGGATGACATCGCCGCGTTGCGCGCCGAGCGCGAGCCGGATGCACAGTTCGCGTTGTCGCTGGCTGATCGTGTAGGCCATGACGCCGTAGAGGCCGAGGCAGGCGAGGCCGAGGGCGACGGCGGCGAAGAGGCCGATGAGCGTGAGGGTGAGGCGGCGTTCTGCGAGCGACTGGCTGACGGCGAAGTCGAGTGTGCGCAGGTTGGCGACGGACTGGTCGGGATCGATCTTCGCCATCGCGCGGCGGAGCTCGTTCATCACCGTCGAGGGAGCGACGTTCGTGCGGGCGACGACACAGGTGTTATAAAGGAAGAGCGAGTGGACGCGATAGATCCGCGGCACGGGCGGCGCGTCGAGCTGGCGCTGGCGGACGTCGCCGACCATGCCGACGATTTCCCAGTCGAGGTCGTCGATGTGAACCTGCCGGCCGATCGGGTCCCGCCCGGGGAAAAGCTGGGTCGCGAACCGCTCGTTGACGATGGCGACGCGCGGGGCGTTGGGCTGTTCGTCGGCGTCGGTGAAGGTGCGCCCGCGGATCTGGCGGATGCCCATCGCGCGAAAGTAATCGCCGCTGACGTAGTCGACGTCGGTGGCGACATCGTCGCGCGGACTGGCCTGGCCGGTGCGGCGGACATGGCCGCCCCAGGCGGCGTTGCTGAGCGGCACGGTCGTGGACAGGCCGACGGAGGAAATGCCCGGCAGTTCGCCGAGCTGGCGGACGATCTCGCGCTCGTATTGGAGGAGCTGCTCGGGGCGGGCGAATTTGTCGAAGGTGAGCGAGAGGTCGAAGGCGAGGGAATGGTGCGGATTGAAGCCGGGATCGGCGGCGAGAACCTTGGCGAAACTGCGCAGCAGCAGGCCGGTGCCGGCGAGGAGCGTCATCGTCAGCGCGACCTGGGAGACGACGAGGAGCGACTGGCTTTTTGTGCGGCGGGCGGACGTGGAGCCGCGACCGGCGTCGCGGAGGTCGCGGTTGAGATCGACGCGGCGGGCGCGCAGCGCGGGGAAGATGCCGAAGACGAGGCCGGTGCCGCAGGCGACGACGAGCGAGAACGCGAGTACGGTGAGGTCGAGCGACGGCTGCATCATCGGCGGAAGCCGGCCGGCGAGCAGGCGGCCGAGCGCCTGGATGCCGAGCGCGGCGACGGCGACGCCGAGCACGCCGCTGCCGACGGAGAGCAGCACGCTTTCGGTCAGGACCTGGCGAACGATGCGGCCCTGCGCGGCGCCGAGGGCGGCACGCACGGCCATCTCCTTCTGCCGCGTGGCGGCGCGGGCGAGGAGGAGGTTGGCGACGTTGGCGCAGGCGATGAGGAGGACGAGGCCGACGGCGCCGAGCAGCATGAGCAACGCGGGCTTCGAGCCGGCGGCGAGCTGGGATTGGAGCGAGCGGACGCTGACGCCGAGTGTTTGGGCGGAGCTCGGCAGGGTGGCGTAGAGATCGCGGTTGAGGGATTGGAGTTCGGTTTCGGCCTGCGCGAGCGTGGCGCCTGGTTTCAGGCGGGCCACGACGGTGGCCCACGGAGTGTCGGGCGCCATCCGCCATTCCTGGCCGGTCGGGCCGCCTTCGAGGACGAGCGGGACGAGGAAGGCGGCGTCGTCCTGCACGAGCGCGCGCGGCGGCAGGATGCCGACGACCTTGTAGGGGACGTTGTTGAACTCGATGGTGCGGCCGACGAGCGAAGGATCACCGCCGAACTGGGACTGCCACCACTCGTAGGCGAGGATCACGACGGGACTGCCTTGCCCGGCCCGATCCTCCGCGGGCGTGAAGCCGCGCCCGAGCAGCGGCTGCAGGCCGAGGACGCGGAGGAAACTCGACGAGGTGGCGAGCCCGCCGATGCGCTGCGCCGGACCGTTGCCGGTGAGGTTCAGGTTGGTGGCGCTGAGGATGGCGATGCTGTCGAGGAGCGTCGCGTGGTCGCGCCACTGCTTGTATTCGGGGCCGGTGGCGGTCGGGAACGGGCCGGCGTTGGGCGGGACGGACCAGACTTGGACGAGCTGCTGCGGATTGGGATAGCGGAGCGGCCGCAGCAACGCGGCGTCGATGAGGCTGAAGATGGCGGTGTTGGCGCCGATGCCGAGCGCGAGGGTGACCACCGTCACGAACGTGAAGCCGGGAGACTTCAGGAGCTGGCGAAAGGCGTAGCGGAGGTCGGACAAGGAAGTTCAGAGTTGAGGGTTGAGAGTTGAGAGGGGAAAAGCGGAGAGCTGAGAGTCGAGAGCCGAGAGCAGATCAGTTCGGTCGGGCCGATGGCCGATTTCGAGATTTCGTTATTCCGCGCGGAGGGCGGTGAGGGGATTGACGCGCGTGGCGCGGCGCGCGGGGAGCCAGCAGGCGACGAGGCCGACCACGAGCAGGATCGACGTGATGATCGCGAACACGGCCGGGACGTTGATGGACGCCGGCGGCGAGACGTGGCGGAGGATGAAGTAGAGGCCGATCGAGGCGACGATGCCGATGGCGGCGCCGTAGCCGATGAGCCGCAGGCCGGCGCCGAGGATTAGCCAGATGACGTCGCCTCCCTGCGCGCCGAGCGCCATGCGGATGCCGATTTCCGGGGTGCGTTGCACGACGAGGCGCGCGATCACGCCGTAGAGGCCGAGCGCGGCGAGAAAGAGGCCGAGGCCCGCGAAGCAAATCAGGACGGTCTTGATCAGGCTCAGGCCGCTGGTGGCCTGGGCGATCGCGTGGTCGATCGTGTCGAGCTGCATGACGGCGAGATTGGGATCAAGGGCGGCGATGGCCTGGCGCATGGGCTCGATCATCGTTTCGGGCTTGTCGGACTGCACCGCGATCGTGACGTAGTTCCACGGTTCCTGCGCGAGCGGGCGTAGCACCTGGAACGGCGTCGGACCGACGAGGCCGGCCATCGCCATCTTGATGTCGGGCATGATGCCGACGATCTCGGCCCAGCTCGGTTTATTGGGATCGGAGACGGTGATGTGCTGGCCGATGGCATCGCCCTTCGGAAACAACGTGCGGGCGAGCGAGGCGTTGACGATGACGACGGGGGCGGAGGTGAACGTGTCGGATGGCGCGAAATTCCGGCCGGAGATCAGCTTCACCCGCAGCGTGTCGAAGAAGGATGGCTCGACGCCGTTGACGGCGGCGGTCGGTTCGTGTCCCGGCTGCGGGCGTTCGCGGCCCTGGACGACGATCGCGCGATTGGTGAGATAGCCGAAGATCGGCATCGTCCAGCCGACGGTGACATTCCGGGCGCCGGGCAGAGTCGAGAGGCGCTCCTCGAGCTGGGTGTAGAACGAGTAGGTCTGTTCCGGCGTCGCATACTTGGCCTGCGGCAAAGTGAGGACGCACTCGGCGATGGCGTGCTGGTTCCAGCCGGGATCGATCGAGAGGAGTTGGTTGACGCCGGCGATGACGAAGCCGGCGCCGGCAAGCAGCACGAGGGCGTTGGCGAATTGCAGCACGATCAGGCTGTGGCGAAGGCGATGCTGGGCGCGGTCGCCGGTGGAGCCGCGGGTGCCGACCTTCAGGGTTTCGTTCACGCGGACGCGGGACATGAGCCACGCCGGCGCGAGGCCGAAGATCACGCCGGTGAGCAGGGAAACGATGAGGGCAAAGACGAGGACCGGCCATTCGAGGGTCAGCCGGGTTTGCGCAACACCGTAGGCCGAGAGCCGGCTCGAGAGCCAGTCGTTGGTCCAGACGGCGACGAGGATGCCGACGAGCCCGCCGGTGACGGCGAGCAGCATGCTCTCGGCGAGCGGGGCGCGCAGCAGGCGCGAACGGGAGGCGCCGAGCGCGGCGCGGATCGCGTGCTCGTGGGCGCGGGAAATCGCGCGGGCGAGCTGGAGGTTGGCGAGATTGGCGCAGGCGATGAGCAGCACGAAGCCGGCGAGGGCGAGCATCATGGTCGTCGCGCCGATCGCGCCGGAATTGCGCGTGGAAGCCTGGAGGCCGAGGGCGCGCAGGCCGTCCTGGGCGTGCTCCTTCGGGCGGAGCGGAGCGAGTTGCGCGGCGATCGTGTGGAGGCGGGCGTTGAACTGCTCGACGGTCACGCCGGGGTGCATCCGGGCGACGAGCCGGGTGTCGCTGCTGCCGAAGTCGCGTTTTTCGGCGTCGGTCAGCGCGAGCGGACGGAAGACGTCGCCGGGCTGCAGAAACGGAACCGTCAC
>DASZPP010000303.1:0-19331 GCA_035549975.1 Opitutus sp. | reverse complement strand
ACAACTCGCAGGCGGGCATCCTGCGGTTTGATTTTACGCTCGTCGTGAATCCGCGCCGGCCGCTCTGAGCGGAAATTCCCATGGCAAACTCGAAGCATCCCTGGTTCGTCGGCGCGATGGCGGCGATCGCGGCCATCATTGCGGCGGAGGGGTGGCTGATCCATGCGCAGCGGCAGGCGGCCGCGAAGTCGCTGCGGCAGCTCAACGCGAAGCGGCGGGAATTGCAGGCGAGCGCCGCCGGGCAACCGGCGCCGACGGAAGAAGTGGCCCGGGCGATCAAGGGCGACCTGCAACGGACGACGCGAGCGCTGGCGGCGATGGAAGCGGGGCTCGCTGGCAGCGGGCCGGCGGCGGATGCGCTTGCGAAGGCAGCCGTGCCGAAGGCGCCAGCGGATGCGTTTTTCGACATCGCGACGTTTGTCGAACGGATGCGGGCTCAGGCCGAAACGGCGGAGATCGCGGTGAAGCCCGGCGAACGGTTTGGGTTTGCCGAATTCACCAACGCCGGCCCGGAACCGGCGCAGATTCCGGCGGTGTTTCGGGAGCGCCTGATCGTGGAACATCTGCTGGGCGCGCTGTTCGACGCGCGGCCTGAGCGGCTCGTGGCCGTGATGCGCGAGTTGCCGTCGAGTGGCCCGGCGGGTTTGGGACGGGCGATCGAGCGGCCGACGGAAGGAGATTTTTTTGAAATCGATCCTCGCGTGTCGGCCCGCGTGCCGGGTTTTGTGCACACCACGGCATTCCGTCTAACCTTCACGGGACAGACGGCGACGCTGCGGGCTTTTTTGAACAAGCTGGCGGGGTTTGAGCTTCCGCTCGTGGTGCGCGCCGTGGAGGTGACGCCGGAGCCGGACGGGGATGCGGGCCTGCGCCACGGCCGGGCGAAGGCTGACGTGCCGCCGCTGGTGGCGAGGACGGCGTCGCGGTTTGCCGTGACCCTTGAGTTCATCGAGCTGCTTCCGCAGCAGGAAACCTAATGAAAGCCCTGCGCATCGACGTCATCGCTGCGATGGCCGCGGTCCTCGCGGCCGCGGGGGCCTGGTCGTGGTGCGCCCGGCTCGCGGGCAACGATGCGCAGGCGATGGCGGTGGCGCCGCTGCGTTTCGCGGAGGCGAGCTATGCGCCGGCCGGCCGGGACGTGCCGGAAACGCAGGCGGAGCTCTGGCCGGCGCCGACGTCACCAGCGGATGGCTGGCTCTATGACATGTTCACGCCGCCGGAGATTTATTACGACGCGCGAACGAAAGCATTCAGCATCGCCGCGCCCGAGATCGCGCCGGCGCCCGTGCGGACGGCACCGTTCGGGCTCGAGTTGCTGGCCGTCAGCCAGCCGCTTTTCCGGCTGCAACTCGTGGGGTTTGTCGGCGGAGAGGGAAATTATCGCGGGCTGTTCGAAAACATGGCCACGACCGAGACGTTTCTGGCGACCGAAGGACGACGGCTGCCTGCGTTGGGGCTCGTCATCGAGAGCTTCGGCGTGCGCGACACGGAAGTGGCGCTGCGCGAAAGCATGTCGACAACCCGGCGGGTGGCGACGGCGCGGGTGCGGGACGAGCGAACGGGCGAGTCGTTTTCGCTGACCGACGGCGGCCGGAGCTATGCGGCGGCAGCGGTGGCGATGCTGGCGGTCAGCGGCGGGCGGTCGACGCCGCGCGAGGCGAGGGAAGGGGAGAGTTTCGAACTCGGCGAAAGCCGCTACACGATCGAGAAAATCCATCTCGTTCCACCTGCGGTGGACATTACGAAGGAGTCCTCCGGCCAGCTCCAACTTGAACGACGGACCCTGACGCCGCGCGCCGCTGCGGACGCGCACGAACCGCCGGCCTCGTGACCCAGCCATGAGATTTTTCCCGCGACCTGGACTTCTGTTTGCGACCGCTGCGCTGGTGGCCTTCGCGCCGGTGATGCCATCGCTCGATGGCGAAGATTCGACGGAAACGAAAATCCGGCTGATGGCCGAGGCGCTGCGTGCGCGCGACGCGGGCGAGATCGAGCAGGCGCGTAAAATGGCGGAGCGGTTGCGCGCGATCGCACCAAACGATCCCAATGTGCAGCGCCTCAGCCGCCAGCTCGACGCGATGCGCGCAGAACACGCGACTGACACGCAGCCGGCGGCAAGGCCCGAGCGGGAGGACGTGAAACTCCCCGTCCCGGGAACACGCCCGGCGATTTCACCCGCAGCGACGACCGATGACGCGATCGCAGCGGAGGCCGAGATGGCGGCGGCGGACGAGGCAAAACGGATCAAGGCGCTTCTGGCCGAGGCGCCGGGCCGCGAGCGCCACGCCCGAAAGCTGGCGGGCGCGGGCCGCTACGACGAAGCGATCGCCGAACTGGAAGCGACAATCCGCGAGCTGCCGTTGAATCCCCTCACGCAGAAGACAGTGAAAAATTTGAACGAAGCCCGGACCAAGTATGCCGGTGAGCAGCAGAAAGTCGCAGCGGTGGCGGCAGCGAAGGTAGAGGCGCGGGCCCGACAGGCGGGAATCGAAGCCCGGAGAACGGCTGATGCAGAAACGGTGGCCAGGCGCGATCGGGAGGCGCAGGAACGTGAAGGGCGCCGTGCTGCGGCCTCCGCAGCGACGGCCGGCGAAGTGACACAACTCGCGCTGAAGGGACGCAGCCAGTATCTCGCGGGCGATCCGATCGGAGCGGAGGCGACGTTTCGCGCGGTTCAGGAGCGCGATCCGGCGAACGCGGAGGCGCACGGCTTTCTGCAGCGCATCGCGCGCGACCGCGCGACCGCGGATGGTCGACCCCGCGAGCAAACGCGCGCCGGCATGCTCGATGAAGTGGCCCGAGGCTGGCAGCGGCCCGGCGTCTTCCAGGAGCGCACGCGCGACGTCGAATCAGCATCGGCCGCGGCCGCGCCGCTCGCGCGGAAATTGAACGACATCGTGCTGCCGAACGTGAGTTTCACGCGACTCGACGTGCACGAAGTGGTGCGCGCGTTGAGCGACATGTCGGAACAGTTCGACCCGGCGGCGGCCGCGCCGAAAGGCGTGAACGTGGTGCTGATCGACCCGTCGAACAAGGTGCCGACGGTCACGATCACGTTGCGCAATGCTTCATTGAAACGCGTGCTCGATTTCATCACGGAGGCGATCGGCTACCAATACGAGATCCAGGCGGACGCCGTCGTGGTGCGCCCGGGCGGCGAGACGTCGGCGCTCGAGACGGCGTTTTTTCCCGTGACGCGGGCGACGGTGCTGCGGATGATGACCGGCGCGGGCGCGATTCCGGGGGCGGCAGCGCCGGCGAAGACCGATCCGCTTTCATCCGCCGGGGCCAGCAACGAAGCGGCGGTCGGGGGCGAAGGCCCGGCGGTGCGGGCGTTCTTGCAGCAGGCCGGGGTGAATTTCGACGAGACGAAAGGCTCGAGCCTGGCGTATGACGGATCGGCGTTGATCGTGACGCAAACGGCGCGAAACCTGGAGCGCATCCGGAATATCCTGAATCGCTACAACGAAGTGCGGCAGGTGGAGATCGAGGCGAAATTCATGGAGGTGCAGCAGGGCGCGCTCGAGGAACTCGGCGTAAACTGGAACATCGCGACAAAGCTCACACAGCGGAACGCGGGCGCGCAGGCGGTTTACTCGACGAACGGCCGGTCGCTCGCGGACGCGTTCAGCAACGCGACCAATTCCCAGCAGGGCAGCATCGTGCGGCCGGAGGTGCCGACGATCTTCAATGACGCGAATGCCAACGGCGTGCTCGATGTCGGCGAGAGCGTCACGCAGCAAGGCAGCGCCGGGATCAACATTCCGATCGTCAACAACGCGCCGAAGCTGCCGGGCTCGGCGGACCTCGCGGCGGCGGCGGGCCCACTGGCGACGATCTCGGGCGTGATCGGGGAGTTCGACGTGAATGCGGTGGTGCGGGCGCTGTCGCAAAAGCAGGGAACGGATCTGTTGAGCGCGCCGAGGGTGACGGTGCTGTCGGGCAACCCGGCGACGATCACGGTGGCGCAGGAGATGCGTTATCCGCAGAGCTTCGGGCAAACGCAGAGCCAGGTCGGCACCGGTAACGCGAGCGGCGGCGGGTCGGCGGGCGTGGCGATCACGGCGGGCACGCCGCAGGAATTCACCAAGCGCAACGTCGGCGTGGAGCTCAAAGTCACCCCCACGGTCGAGGAGGACGACTACAGCATCAGCCTGGACCTGAATCCGCGGGTCACGGAGTTCGACGGGTTCATCGAATACGGCGGCCCGAGCGTGGCGATTTCAGGGAGCACGACGGTGAACGTGCCCTCGGGATTCTTTCAGCCGATCTTCTCGGTGCGCGACATCTCGACGAAGGTCACGATCTGGGACGGCGCGACGCTGGTGATGGGCGGCCTGACGCGCGAGGAAGTCAAGAACGTGAACGACAAGGTGCCGCTGCTCGGCGACATTCCGCTGCTCGGCCGGGCCTTTCGCTCGAAAGGCGAGAGCGCGCAAAAGCGAAACCTGCTGATCTTCGTGACGGCGAATCTCGTGAGCCCGGGCGGCTCGCCGAAGAAACAAAGCCTGCCGGGCCTGGCGCCGAATTCGTTGTTCCAGAACCCGACGATCGTCACGCCGGCGGGAGCGGAGCCGCGCGGCACAGGCGACGGGGGCTGATGGGAGCGGCAGGCGATGACGGGATCGGCGGCGCGCGAGCGCCGAACGGCGAGCAGTAGTTGTCGACGCCGGCGAGGACTTCTGCCGCTATCGGCGAATGAAGATCGAGGAATGCACGTTCGCCCACGGCGCGGAAGTTCTCGCGATCCTGAACGACGCGATCGTGAACTCGACGGCGCTCTACGACTACAAGCCGAGGACCATGGCAGCGATGGAGGCGTGGTTTGCCGCGAAGCAAAAAGGAAATTTTCCGGTGCTGGGCGCGTTCGAGGACGACGGCGGGCTGGCGGGATTCGCGAGCTACGGAACCTTTCGGGCGTGGCCGGCCTACAAATACTCGATCGAACACTCGGTGTATGTGCGCGCGGAGCGGCGTGGGCGCGGCATCGGGCGGGAATTGCTCGGGGCGCTGATCGCGGCGGCGATGAAGCAGGACTATCACATGATGATCGGCGGGATCGACTCGACGAACGAGGCCAGCGTGCGGCTGCATTGCAGCCTCGGGTTTGCGCATTGCGCGAGCATCAAGCAGGCGGGGTTCAAGTTTGGCCGGTGGCTCGACCTGGAGTTTTATCAGATGATCCTGTCGACGCCGGAGAAGCCGGCGGACGGCTGAGGCGTGGCGGCGGACCGGGTTGGCCGTGCCGGAATGGGCCGCCAGTCGAGGCCCGACGCCGACGAGCAACTTGACCAAAGGATGGCGAAGGAGTCTGTTCGCGGCATGGCGAAGTGGCTGCTGATCGATGGATTCAATCTCGCGTATCGGTGTTTCCATGCGCTGCCCGAGCTGACGCGCGCGGATGGATTTCCCACGGGCGCGTTGCACGGCTGGGTGAAGTCGCTGTGGAAGCTGATGGACCAGGAGAAACCGGATTCGATGCTCGTGTTCTTCGACCTCGGCGAGTCGGAGGAGCGCGTGGCGTTGCACGCGGACTACAAGGCCCAGCGCAAGCCGATGCCGGAGGCATTGCGGCAGCAGATCGAACCGATCAAGTCGCTCACGCGCGCGATGGGGCTGGCGGGAATCGAAGTGCAGGGCGTCGAGAGCGACGACTTGCTGGCGTCCGAGGCGGTAACCCTGGCACGGGCGGGACACGACGTCATGATCGTAAGCAGCGACAAGGATTTCGCGCAGATCGTGGACGACCGGATCAGGATCATGCTGCCGCCGCCGTCGGCGAATCCGAAGCTCGGCTGGCGGCTGCTCGATGCCGCCGGCGTGCACGAGAAGTTCGGCGTACCGCCGGCGCAGATCGCGCACTACCTCGCGCTGGTCGGGGACACGTCCGACAACATTCCGGGCCTCGATGGCGTCGGGCCGAAGACCGCGGCGAAGTGGCTGGCGGAATGCGGCGGCAGCGTCGAGTGCGTGATCGAAAAGGCGGCGGAGCTGAAACCGGAGCGGTTTCGCGAGGTCGTCGCGGCGAGCGCGGAGCGACTCCGGTTGAACCTGAAGTTGACGACGCTGAACCTGGCGTTGCGGCCGGTGAAGCCGGAATGGCGGACCCCGCAGCCAGAGGAGCTGTTTCGGCTGCTGGACGGATTCGAGATGCGTTCGAGTGGCGCAGAGGCCCGCCGCAGATATCCGCCGGCGGGCGGCGCGGAGACGGCCGCGGAGCCGGCGGGAAACCAAGGCGAACTTTTTTAGCGGCAAATGCCCACTGGTGAAGCGGCTCGACCGCGTCCCGGCGGCAGCGCTCAGCAGGCTTCTTTTTTTAGCGTCCGGCCAAAGGCGAGTTCGATCGTCTTCGCCGCGGGCCCCACGAGGAAAAGCGCATAGTAGGGTGCGTGAACCTCCTGGTTCAGCCGGAAGAGCATCTCCGCGACGGCGACCAGCGCAGCGACGACGCACTGGCCCCAGCGGCTGTTCACGGTCGTGCGCGGATCCGTGATCATGAAGAAAATGAACAGTTGATACATCGGCCCGGTGAGCGGCGCGACGCTCGACGACCAGGGATTGCCCGTGATCAGGCTGCGCACCCACGAGAGCAGCAGGAACGAGGCGACGTAGGTCAGGCAGATGTGGAATCGTTTCAGCCGCCCGATGATCAGGGCGCCGAGAATCCAGACGACGATCATCGGCCAGAGATTGTTGCCCCACTGGATGCTCAGCGACGCAGCGGCGGCGGGGTAGAGGAAGAAGACGACGCTGAGGCCGAAGTTGGACGGATTCCACAGGTGCTGCCCGCGCCAGCGCAGCACGTATTTGGACATGATCGTGAGCGCGCCGCACAGGGCGAAGGGCCAGAAAAACGGCGAGCGAACGAGGATGCCGACGCTGATGCCCGAGATGTAGGCGCTCGCGAGATGCGGCCATTTGCCGAGCGTCGCGCGGGAAAGGATCAGCTCCGTCGCGATGCAGGTGAAGATCGCGAGAAGCGTCCGGCTCCAGCTCTCGAGCATGCCGTAGGCGAGCTGGCCGGAGAGCAGAATGCAGGTGATGAGGATCGGCGGGAGGAAACGGTTGTTGACGTCGAAGAACCGCCGCCGGCGCGAGGGCGGGCGGGTGCCGGGCGGGAGCGGCGACGCGGGCGCGGTTTCGAGGGCGGTGCTCATGGCGTTTCGCGGAGATGATGAAGCGTGTCGATCGCGGGCGACGCAATGACTTGTTCCCGCCCGGACGGCCAGCGAATCGAGACGCTGTCCACCTTGGCGGCGTCGCCGAGGCCGAAGTGCAACCGGTGCTGGTTCTGCGCGGAATAGCCGCTCGCGGCGACGACTTCCTGCACCTGCTGCTGGCCGTTCCAGCGAAGGCGGACACGCGCGCCGAGCGCACTGCGGTTGTCGCCCGGTCCACCCGTGAGATCGAAGTCGATCCAATGCCGGCCGGGCTTGACGTGATTCCGGTAAAGCTGCAGCGGGCCGCCCTGGTTCGCGACGATGACGTCGAGTGCGCCGCGGTTCTCGAAATCGGCGAGCGCCACCGCGCGGCCATCGAACGTGTCGGTGGCGCCGACGGCCTGCGCAACTTCTTCAAACCTCCCGTCGCCGGAATTCAGCCAAAGCCGCTTGCGCTGAAATCCGCCGAGGCTGCGGCCCTTCATCGCCGGCCAGTTCTTCGCGTCGGAAATGATCCCGGCGTTGCCGCCCGTGATCTCGGAGAAATCATACCAGTAGGTTGTGCGCGGGTGGCCGGAGACGTAGCCGTTGACGAGATAGAGGTCGACGAAGCCGTCGTTGTTCAGGTCGCCGAATTGCGCGCCAAAACTCCAGCCGCCAAGCTCGACGCCCATCACGGAGGCCATGTTGGTGAACTGCGTCGCGCCGGGGGCGGATGGCATCCAGAGATTGTTGCCCTGCACGAGCACGCCTTCCTCGGAGATGTTCGAGACGTAGACCGCGAGCGCGCCGGAATTCAGCACGTCGCCGACGGCGGCGTTCATGCCGCTCTTCGGCGCGCGGCCGATGCCGGAGGCGCTGCCGATTTCGCGAAAACGGCGGCCGCCCGGCCCGGCTTCGTTGAGGTAGAGCTCGGACACGCCGTAGTCGTTGGCGAGAAAAAGATCGGGATGGCCGTCGTTGTTGAAGTCGGACGCGATGACGGCGAGCGTCCAGCGGGTGCTGTTGATTCCGACTTGCTCCGTGACATCCTGGAATCGGCCGTCGCCGAGATTGCGGAGCAGCCACTTCCGGCCGCCGTTGTTCGCATACTCGAAGCTGTCCGGCATGATGCGCGTGGTCGCAGTCGACTCCACGCGGACGTTGTCGGGCCAGTAGCCGCCGATGAAAAGGTCGACGAGTCCGTCGCCATCGTAGTCGAGCCACGTCGCCGTGCCGGCGTTCACCCAGGCGGGCAGGCCGGCGCGATCGGTGACGCGCGTGAAACCGTGACCGTGGTCATTGTGAAACAACTCGGGCCGGCCCCACTTGTAGACGAACAGGTCCTCGAAGCCGTCGTTGTCATAGTCGGCCCATACGCTGCCCATGCACGCGCCGGTGCCGGGCTGGTTGAGATCGGCGACGCCGAGTGATTCGGCGACGTCTTCGAACTGCCCGTTCCCCAGGTTGCGGTAAAGGCGGTTGTGGCTGCCGGGCGCGCTATCGGTGACGTAGAAGTCATTCCATCCGTCGCGATCGAAATCGACGACCGAGACGGACGCGCCCATCGAGGCGATCTGCGGGCCGATGTTCGCGAGCTTCGGGTCGATCGCCGGGCGCGAATGGACGAAATCGATGCCCGCCGCTTTCGAAACCTCCGTAAGCGCCAGGCCGTAGCGATCGACGGCCTGCTGCTGTTGCAGCGTGATTGTTTCCCCCGCGTGAGCGATCCGCCGCCAGGCGACGGGGCCGAACAGCAGCCCGGCGAAGCACGCCGTGACCAGGATTTGTTTCGCGCGAGGGCTCATGGGGAATCGATTCCCGCGTCTGCCTGCGCCAGGGCTTTCCGATTTGGCGCGCTGGCTTGCGACCGCCCGGCGATTTTTGCGCCGGGCAGTAGCGCGGGCGTCCCCGCCTGCTCATGCGATGGATGCAGGCGAGACGCCTGCGCTACCCGGGCCGGTGCGACGTGCATCAGGCCGCGCTCGAACTCGGCGGCTGTGACGTAGCGGGTGTGAAAACGCCGCCAGTCGTCGCGGTGCTTCTGGTAAACCGGATCGTCGGCGAGCGCTTCGGGCGCGCTGCGGTACCCGTGCATACCGTGGAATGGCAGCGGTTGGACCGTGCGGGAATTCGCCGTGTTGAAATCGCCATCCTTCACCCAGCCGTCGCCGACGAGAACGAAATCACGCGTCCAGCCGGCGGGCGGCGACGGTGGCGCGGCGAAGCGCAGCACGATCTCGTCGCCGGCGTTCATGATGACGTAGCGATCGTCCGTCTGCCGGAGCAGTTCGCTGATGTCGCCGTAGCGCGTGTAGAAACCTTCGAGATCCTGCCAGCGCGGACCGGTCCCGGTGAGCCGGGCGTAGTGGTCCGGCATATCGGGCTTCCGACGCTCCGGCGGCGAAAGCTGCGAAAATCCCCGCGCTCGCAGGTCGGCGGCGAGGGTTTCGGCCGGCATGATCTTGACCCGGGCATCGGGGGTGGCGACGGCCCAGCCCAGCCGGTCCCAATAAATTTCCAGATTCGTGCGCAACCGGAAACGACGGCGGCCGGCCGCGAGCGATTCGCGTGGAATCGGGATGACGACGGTTTTGTTCTTTCCGGCGGGAAAACCGAGATCATCGCTCGCGGCACGCCAGCCGCGCGAGGGATCGAAGTCCTCGAGCGTGAGGCCGTGCGGCTTCGGCGCGTCACCCTGCGAGATCGCGACATTGAGCGAGCTGTCGGTCGGATAAATCCAGCCTTCGCCGATCACGACCAGCGGCGCGTCCGCGGGGGCAGCGGCGGGCAGTTGAAACTCGATCCAATGATCCGCCGCGATGCCCTGGTAACGGCCGAGCGGAAAGTCCGCGACGCAATCGCCGTCGCTCGCGGCGAGCGCTGGCCGGACGTCGCGGCCGGATTGGTCCTGGGCGGCGGCGAACGGCTGCGGCGGCGTGGTGGCGATCACGGCGAGTTTCGGCGGATGCGCAGGCACGAAGCGCTCGTCCACGAAGGTCGCGACCGAAGCGGGGTGATCGACGACCTTGAGCGCGACGTGATCGAAGAAATGCGTTTCCCACAGTTCAGCCGTGATGCGCAGCTCGTAGGCGCCGTGATCGACTGCGAGCGAACGACCGGGGACCAGAATCCAGTCCTCGGTCTGATCGACGCCGGCGGTGTCCTGCGAATTGATCCGCATGCCGAGCGGTGAGCGCCAGATGAAATCCTTCACGAACTGGAATCCATGGTCGTTGCGCGCGAACACCCACGGGCACGAGCCTTTCAACCGCTGCGTGGCGGTGACCTGTTGATCGGGTTGCAGGCTGAATTCCACCTGCGCGACGCCGTTCGGCCAGACGATGCGCGCGACGCCGACCTGCGGATTTTCGCCGAGGCCGAAATGCGTCGAGGGCGCGGTGATCGGCGCCATCGCGAGCAGCGGACCGGCGCGAATCTCGACGCGGCCACCGATGCCGAAGCTGTTGATCCGGCCATCGGCCGCGGCTCGGGCGCGCGCCTGGATTGATTGCCAGTGATAACCCTTGCTTCCATGCGTGTGTGCCACGGCGGCGCCGTGGTCGGAAATGCCGACAAGATCCAGCAAGCCGTCGCCATCGAGGTCGGCGATGGAGGTGACGAACAGCGACGGCGCGCGGGTCAGCTTCACGAATTGGCCGCGGCCCTGGTTCAGCCAGATCGCCGTCGTAGAGCCGGCGGAGGCGACGAGATCGGCGGCGCCGTTGTTGTCGAGGTCGGCGATGGCGAGATGAACCCGCCGGTGGCCGGCGGCGGCGAGATCGGGCGCACCGGACCAGCGAGCGAGTTCGCGATTCGACCAGCTTTTCTTCAGTCGATCGAAATCGAACCCGCGGACGACTCCGCTGTTTTCGAGAACGACCAGCCCCAGATCGCCGCGCCCGGTGACATCGCCGCAGGCGAGCGCGGCCGCGGGCGCCGGGGAAAGGACCTCCGGTGCGGTGAATGCGCCCGCGCGATGATTCCACGACAACTCAACGCGGCCGGCGTTATCGAGAAACGCGAGGTCGCCATTGCCGTCGTCATCGAAATCGCCCCAGCAGGCTTCGCGAATTTCCGGAAACGAGGCGAAGGTGGCGAGTGCGGTGAAGGTGCCGTCGCCGTTGTTGCGGAAAAGCTGCGGCGCGGCGCCGTCGCGCGCGACCAGCAAATCGAGATCGCCGTCGGCGTCGAAATCGATCGGCCACACGCCGTGGGCCGGCTGCGCGAAAGCGGAGCGAACATCGGCATTCGGCGTGAATGCGGTGAAATGACCGGCGCGATCCTGCGTCCAGATTTTCAAGCCGGAGCCGCCGACCAGCGCCACATCGAGCAGCCCTTCGCCGCGAAAGTCCGCGGTGCAAATCGAATCCGGGCCGGCCGGAGGCGCCGGCTCGGCGGCCACGGAAAATTCCGCGCTGTCGGCGAGGCGGAGTCTGCCGCCGGCGAGCGAAAGCAACGTTTCGCCACGGGCGGCGCTCAATGCCGCCGCCTGGTAGAGGTCGGGTGGCGCGGAGAGGGCGGCATCGGGTTTTTCTTCGAACGCCAGCGACTCATCGGCGGGTGCGACGACGGTCTCGGGCGTGCGATAGGTGAGGAATTCGCGGATGGGCCGGCCGATCGAGCCGCCCGCCGCGCCGACCGCGGCGAGTGCGGTTTGGTAGTCCGGCGTGGCGGTCACGAGGTTCTGGAGGAAGGCGAGATCGGTGGCGGCGGTCCGAAAATTGCCGGCGGCGACAGCGGCGTTGATGGAATCGAGCTGGCTCGCGGCGGCCGCGCCCCAGGCCGCGCGTTGCGCGTCGAAAGCCTTGAGCGATGCATCGAGCAGCGCGCGGTTTTCCATGCGAGCGAGGAGGCGGGCGCGGTCGAACGCGACCACGAGATTGTCGGGCACGCGTTCGCGCAGGCGGTCGAGAACGCGGAGCTGCGCCGGCGGATCGGCCTGCGCTCCGGTGCGGCCGAGCAAGCTGGCGAGGCGGTAGAGCTCGGCGGCGCCTGGATCGGGCAGGGACTGGAGCCGCTGGATCGCGTTGGCGTATTGGCCTTGAAATTCATCCACGGTCGCCTGCAGGACCGCGACGCGGCCGTTGCCGGGGGCGAGCTTCGCGGCTTGCGCGAGCGCCGACTCGGCGCCGGGCAAATCGCCGAGGCGGAGGCGGGCGAGGCCGAGGTCGGCCCAGACGGCGGGCTCGGTCGGGAGCTCGTGGGAGAGACTTTCGAACAGCCGGCCGGCGCGCTCGTTTTCCTCGACGTCGAGTGAGGAGATTCCGACGTAGAACGGGCCGACGGCATCGGCCGGCGGCGGCTGCCGCGGTGCGGGCCCGGCGGCGGCGGGTGGAGGTTGCGCGGCCTTTGCGACACGGACGCGGTCGGACCGGAGAAACAACCACGCCGCTGTCCCAATTACGCACAATGCGATCGGCAGAACGAGGCGGCGGGCGGTCATGGTTGTTTTCGGGGAGGCGTTTCGGGAGCGGAGGCTGCCTGGGGATTCACTTTCACGACGGTGGGAGTCCGGCGCGATCGCGCGCGCCGTTTCCGCGAACGGCGAAGGATTACCATTCCCCACAAGCCGCCGAAAAGGAGAAACGGAAACACAAAGAAAAGCAGGCCCCACGGTCCGATGCCCGGCGGCGTGGCGAGGGTCTGCGTGACGAGGTGTTCGGCCGTGCCATCGGCCAGCTTGATGTCGACGCCCACGGTCCAGTTTTCGGCCTGGTAGAAATCGGGGCGGGCGAAGTATTGGACGGGGTCGTTCGACTCGCGGTCCATGTGATAGGTGACCGGTTTTACGCGCCGGCTGACCGGCTGGATCCACATGTCGACGCCGGTGACGGCGGGGCCGGCGGGCGAGCGGGTGTTGAACGTCACATAGGCGGAGGCGCGCCAGACGTCGGGATTCGCCATGACCGAGACGAGATAGCCGGGAATCGGCTGGTCGTTCATGATCGGGTAGGGCGGGCCGAGGTGGGCCAGCGCGCCGGCCGGGAACGCGAGGGCGCCGGCGGTTGCAAGAAGGAGTTTGACCGAGATGGAGCGCTTCATGGTTTCAGGGCGCGCGTCACGAGACGAAGGTGCCTCTCATGTCCATCGGCTGGCTCATCGTCCAGCATGCGCTGGCGAACAGCAGGACGGTCACCAAAGCCCACGGCGCGAACGCGCGGGCGCGATTGTTCGGCGCGAAGTCGCCGGCGATCCGCCAGGCGACGAGCAGCGAGGCGACGAGGCCGAGGCTGAGGAAGCCGAGCTCCAGCGGATAAACGATGGCGACGGGCAGGCCGCCGAGCTGCCATTGCGGGGCGCCGAGCCAGGCCTGACCCGTCGCGTGACTGACGGCGTATTGCGAAACCGGAATGACGGTGAGCGCGCCGGTGAAAAAATGGAAACCGTAGTGCGCGAGCCATACGCCGAAGCCGAGCGGCACGAGCGCGCGGGTGAAGCGGTTGATGGTCTGCGCGAGGCCGACGGCGCCGCCGGCGGCCTTGCGACTGAGCCAGGCGGCGCCGCCGAGCAGCACTGCCGGCTCGACGACAAGCGCGAGCGTGAAGAGGGCGGCGAGGACCGGCCACGCGGCGGTCAGCCGGAGCGTGCGCGCGATGAGCTGTTCGAGCGTGTAGACGGGGCTGATCATCGCGAAGGCGTTGAGCACGGCGCCGAACACGAAGACGACGATGAGGAGCGTCCAGTCGCCGCGGCGGGCGGGATCGCCGATGCTCGAGCGCGCGCCGGTGGCCGCGAGTTCCTCGCCGGGCAGGCGCGCGAGAATACCGACGTTGTCGTGCGGGCAGGCGCGGATGCAGTCCATGCAGAATGTGCAGTCGAGATTGCCGACCTTGCGCTGCTGGAAGAGATCGAGCTCGCAGCCGCGCTGGACGATCGGGCCGCGGCCGGAAGCGCCGGTTTCCGGCGACCGGCGGCCGGCGATGCAGTCCTTGGTGCGACAGGTGGTGCACGCGTTGGGATCGCGCACGGCGACCTCGAGCGGTGAGAGCGTCGAGGCGAGGAAGTTGAACTGACCGACGGGGCAGACGTATTTGCAGAACGAGGCGCGCTTGAAGAGGAAGTCGACAGCGAAGGCGGCGATAAAATAACCGACGATCATGAGGCCGGTGGCCCACGGGTCGGCCCAGAGGTTGAACAGCTCGTAGACGAAGAGTACGCCAACGAAGAGGACGATGGCCGGACCCTTGTTGCGCAGCCAGTGCGGCCAGTTCCAGCGCGGCAGGGCAAACCGCCGGGCGAGCTCGCGCGGCAGCATGAAGGGGCAGGCCATGCAGAAGAAATTTCCGCCGAAAAGAATGACGAGGACGAGCAGCCCGCGGAAGTGCACCCACGTGAGGAGCGTGGCGAGGTTCTTGGGCGCGAGGTCGGGCCCGAAAAACGCGTGTGCGATCATCACGATCGATACGAGGAGCACGGGCGTCTGCAGGACCCAGCGGGATCCGCGCCAGCGGAGGAAACTGCCGATGACGGGCAGGCGCAGCAGGTCGAAACGATCATCCGCTTCGCCCACGGGCTCGTCCGGCCCCGCGTCCCGCGCAACCCTTGCCGGATCGCGGGCGATCACTGCGTCCTCACCCCGGGGACGGCGACGCGCTTTTCGAAATGGCCGCCGTCCGCCCGGTCGCCGGTGAAGAGCAGGAACCAGTCGCCGCCCATCGTGAAGTGGAGGCGACCGGTATAGCGGCCAGGCGCCATCTCCTGCAACCGGGCGAAGACCGGCTTCATGCCGGCATGGTTCATGTCGCCCTCGACCGCGAGATTACCGATGCGCAGGGGCTGGCCGGCGGCGTCAGTCAGGGTGACGTTCAACGTCGATTGTCCGACCACCGGCGGACCGGGGTCGAACTGGATCGAGACGTGTGCATTCGGATCCGTCTGCCTCGGCTTCGGGCGGCAAGCGGCAAACGCCAGGCTTGCGCCGGCGAGCACGGCGATGGCAAGCCGGCCGCGGCTTCGCTCAGGGGCGAAGCGCGAAACGGCGGAGTTCGAATGTGAAGCCATTCTTCATTCGGGTGACGGTCGCTGCGCGGGGCGTGGCTGCCAGCCCTGAAAAGGGGGTTGTGTTCAGTGGGTCCCGGCGGCCTTGGCTTTCCAGACCAAGACCACGGCGGTGAGCGCCGCGGCGGCGGCGAGCCCCAAAACGCAGTGGGCGCCGGCCATCTTGTCGGGGGGCAGCGAGGCCGTCCAGTGCCAGCCGAGAAGGGCAAACGCAAGGATGGCGAGGAAGAAAACGGTGAAGGCGGCGCGGATTGCTTGCATGGCGGGGAGAGAGAAGGCGCGAGCGTGGGAGTTAGGGGAGTGCGGGTTCGGCGTTGGGTTCCGCCTGGTAGTTGCGCGAACACGTGCATTGCATGTGGGCTTCCTCGCTGGACGACGGGAACATGTGGTAGAACATTGCGACCGCCATCGGGATCGTGACAATCGAATTGTAGAAGAGGTGGAGCTCGACGCGCGGGATGACCAGCTGGGCGATGCTCATCGGCACGGGCGAACCGAAGAAATTGTGATGAAAGGTGGCCTGCCCGATCAAGAGCGCATGCTCGATGTGATGCCAGAACTGAATCCAGAAGGCCGCCATCCACCAGGTGTGTGAACGGCCGACAAAACCCTTCCGCAACACCCAGAAGCAGACGAGCATGACGAGAGCGTAGCCATAATGCAGGCCCTCGGATGAAATCAGCGAAGGAAAGAAGAGCCCGAGGAGACCGAGGGACTTCTTGATCGGCCAGCCGAGGACGTAAATCTGGTAGCATTGGACGAAGTGCTCGGACCAGTGGGCGAGGACGATGGCGGTGTAGACCCAGAGGGCCTTTTCGTGCCAGGGGCCATTGAGTTTTTCGGAAAGCGACATGTTTTCCGTCGAGCCGGAATCGTAGGCGTGGACTGCAGCGTTCATCGGGGGCTGGGAGTTACTGGATTTTGGAACGGCGCCGCAATGCACAGCGACCGTCCGGGGTTGATTTGGTTGGGTGGGGGACTCGCGCGGTAAAAGGAGGGTGGGAAGCGGCCGCCACAACCAAGAAGGGGTGAATTGAGCGGAATGCGGGGTGAATTGCCCCGACGTTTCGCCGGTCTCGTTTGAAAGTTGCGAGTGGGCCCGGCAGGCAGCGGGCGCTGGCCGCGATTTCGTCGCGGGCCGGCGGTGATCCTGGCGCCGAGCACGGCGATCGTTTCGGGCGGTTCACCCCTAATCGGCGGCCGGTCATCCCTAAATGATTTTCACGCGGGAAGGTTTTCCCTTGTGAGCCGCGCGCAGTCGGCGCCGAGCGGCTGCGGTTTTCACCTGGAGTGATCGGCGGACCGGCGACCCCAGCCGGATTCCAGTTTCACGTTTGTTTGTCCCCAGCCTCACACCAACCCTGACCATGAAATCATCCCACGTCCTGGCGTTATCGTCCGCCCTGCTGGCCGGCTCATTCGTCACCACGTCATTCGCTGCCGACGTCGCCTCGCTGGGCGACGCTTTCGCCCAAGGCAAAATCTCCTTTGACAGCCGCCTGCGCTGGGAGGACGCCGATCAATCCAACCTCAAAAGCTCCGACGCCTACACCGTGGGCACGCGTTTCGGTTTCACCACCGCGGCGTTCAACGGCTTCCAGGCAAGGATCGAGGGCGAGAATGTCGCCTCGATTGGCGACACCAACGACTACAACGCCGCCGGCACCAATCCCGGCGGCGCGGGCCATACGGTTATCGGCGACGTCCCGGGCACCGACATCAACCAGGCCTGGATCTCCTACACGGAGGACCAGTGGCTCACCTTCAAAGCCGGCCGCCAGCAGCTCAATCTCCAGAACACGCGTTTCGTCGGCGATGGCGCGTGGCGACAGAACATGCAGACGTTCGACACGGCGTCGATCGCTTACAGCCCCGACAAGACGATCGACCTCTACTACGGCTACGTGTGGCACGTGAGCCGGGCCTTCTTCAACAAGGCGCCGCAGCCCGATTTCACCAGCGACTCGCACTTCCTCAATGCCAGTTACTCGGGCCTGCCATTCGGCAAGCTCTCCGGCTACGCCTACCTCCTCGATTTTGAAAACTCGCCGGCCAACTCGTCCGACACCTACGGCGCGAGCTTTGCCGGCTCGGCCCCGGTGAGCCCCGATTTCAAGGTCACTTATCGCGCCGAATACGCGGACCAGAAGGACGCCGGGACAAACCCCGTCAACTACGAGGCAAGCTACTACGACCTCGAACTCGGCGGCGCCGTCAAGCCGTTCGATTTCAACGTCGGCTACGAAGTCCTCGGCAGCGATCACGGCAAAAAGGGATTCGCCACGCCGCTGGCGAATCTGCATCCGTTCAACGGCTGGGCTGACATCTTCACCACGACGCCGGCGAACGGCCTGCGCGATTTCTCCGTCACCGCCGGCATCGCCCTGCCGGGCGGCTTCCCGGTCAAGGTCGCCTACCACAGCTACCGGTCCGACTTCCGCAACCTCGACTACGGCTCGGAATGGGACGCGATGGTCACGCACAAGATCGCGAAATACTGGACGCTGTTCGCGCAGATCGCGCACTACAACGGCGCGGGGCCGTTCTTCGACACCGACAAGATTTACCTGTCGGTCTCCTTGGACTACTGATCGAAGCCCGGGGTAGGGACGCCTCTCCGGGGCGTCCCTTGCCTCATTTGCGAATTTCACGGACGGCTCGGAGAGCCGTTCCTACCGGATCGTCGGTTGGCCGCTCAGCCCGCAGCGCGCGAGCATGGCCGCGATGTCGGCTTCGGTCGCGCCGACTTTTGCGGCGTTGCGAAACAGATCGGCGGTCGCCGCCGGATACCACGGGTCGCGCGCGCGGTCCGTCAGTCCGGCGAGGTCGAATGGCTCGATCGCCTCGCGCACGCGCGCCGGCAGGCTGGCAGCACCCGCCGGCAGGTCGCAAAGCGCGCGCAGGCGCGGGCCGAACTCGGGATGCGAGCAGAGGAGAAAGCTCGGCACGAGTTCCGGCTTTCCGAGCCGGCGTGCCGTCTCGGCGAAACTCGCCGCCGCAAAATAGAGCAGGCTCAAATCCTTGAATTCGTCGAAGCGGTTCATCCGCGCGTAGAGCGCGCCGACCAGCCGCGCCGTCGCCTCGAACTCGCGGGTGGTGACCTGCGCGTAATTTTCGAGTCCAGGCGCAAACGCGGGTTTCCCGAAGATCTTCAGCAATCGCGCCAGCCGCTGCACGCCGAGCAGCGTCAACGGGAAACCCGTCGAAAGCAGCGGATCGACCACACCCGCGGCCGACGGCAGCAGCGCCCAGCGTCGTCCCGCCACCGCCGCGCTCTGAAACGCGATCCGCGCCTGCCAGACGAAGGGTCGCGTCGGTCGCGCCGCCGCAAAAATTTCGGCCAGCGCGGGGATTTCGCGGAGCAGATTGCACCAGCCGGCTTCGCCCACCCGCAGTTGCAACCGCTCCGCGACCGGATCGATCGCCGCGACGCCGGCGCTGGTGATGCCGTTGTTGAATTTCAGCACCCAAACCCAGCCGCCGTCGAAGATGTGATGCACCGCGGCCTGTTCCGCAGGATAGGGGGGGCGGCCGGGGAGGAAGTGCTCCGGCAGCGGCGCCACGCCTTCGAAATGCGTGAAGAGTCCCTGCGTGGCTGGAAAACCGTCGATGGTTTTTTGCGCCAGCTTCAGCGCGTGGTGCAAAAATCCGCGCGGGCCGCTCGCGTCGATTAGAAATTCCGCGGTGAGGGTTTGCGCGACGCCGGCGCGAACCACGGCGAGGCGAACGCCGCCGGCTTCCTCCTCCACGCGTTCGATCGCGGTCTCGTCGCGGTAGTCGACGCCGATCGCCTGCGCCTGGCCGACGAGAAAGTGATCGAAGTCCGGACGATACCAGTGCATGTCGGCAACGGTTTCATTCGGACTGGCACCGACCATGAATTGTCGCTGCCGCGCTGGGCCTCGGTCGCGCGGAAACGGCCGGCCCAATTCATGATGATAAAACGTGAAGCCGCGCTTCAGGCCGCAGGCGATCTCCGGGTGTTCGCGCTGCCACGAACCCCACTTCGAAAAACTCCGCAGGAACGGCAGGTCGAACTCGTCGGCGATTTCCTCGATCAGCAGGTTCGCGAGCGGAGTGGAGGATTCGCCGATCGCGAAACGCGGATGCCGTCCGCGCTCGAGGAGCGCGACGGAGAAGCCAAGGCGACGCGCGGCCATCGCGACGATCGAGCCGGCGAAACCCGAGCCG
>DASZPP010000302.1:0-2121 GCA_035549975.1 Opitutus sp. | reverse complement strand
CGCGTTCACCTGAGTCGGGACTGGGCGACCGGCAACCACTACCGCTTCGTCTTCGAGCGCGGCATCGTCGTCTGGCGGGCGAACCACGCCAGCGGCCTCTCCGTGCAGCTCGCCGGCGCGCCGTCAGCCGTCCATGGCGCGCTTTTCACCAGGGAATCGGAACCGCCGCTCCGCGCCGCACCGCAGCCGCTGGAGACGAACGGCCAGTGTTTCACCCTCCAACTGCGCAACGTCGTCGCCGCCGTCGCCGGGTCCGAGCCGCTGGGCGTCCCGGGCGCCGAAGGCCTCGCGGCCCTGCGCCTCGTCGAGCGCTGCTACGCCACCCGCGCTCTCGTGGACCAGCCATGGCTGACCCCGGCCGAAGCCGGACGCGCCCACGAAATCAGCGCCACACTCTCTCCGGCCGCATGAAGATCGCCATCATCGGAGCCAGCGGCTTTGTCGGCACGCGCCTCGTCGAGCATTTCCATCTCGGCGACGACACCGAGGTCGTCGCCGTCGTCCGCCGGCCGTCGAGCCTGGCGCTGCCCTCGCGTTTCGCGATGGAAACCGCGGTGGCCGACGCACTCGATCCCGATGCGATGGCCCGCGCCATCAGCGGCAGTTCCGTGGTGATCCACGCCGCGCTCGGCGATCCCGCACAGATCGAACGCATGCCGGTGACCTTGTGCCTCGCCGCCGCGTCCGCCGGCGTCCGCCGCCTCGTCTATCTCAGCAGCGCTTCCGTGCACGGCGAGAATCCCCCGCCCGGCACCGACGAGGCCACGCCGCTCCACACGAACCAACTGATGGACTACAATCGCGCGAAGGCGCGCGCGGAGCTGAAGTTTTTTTCCGAATGCCGCCGCCACTCGCTGATCGGTTTCGCCCTTCGTCCGTCCGTGGTCTATGGGCCGCGCTCGCGCTGGATCGCCGATCTCGCCACCGAGCTCATCGAGGGCCGTGCGTGGCTCTATCAGGACGGCCACGGCATCTGCAACTCGATCTATATCGACAACCTCGTCCACGCGGTCGCCTGCTGCGCGCACGCGACCGACGATGCCGCGGGTGTCTATCTCGTCGGCGATGCCGAAGAAGTCACCTGGGAGCAATTTTACCACGCCGCCGCGCTCCACCTCGATGTTCCGCGCTCCGACATTCACCAGATTTCACGGCTGCCCGCCTTCAAGTTCACGTGGCAGGATCGGGCGAACCGCGCCGCCGCGTCGACCGTCGTGCAACACCTGCTGCCCTTCGTGCCGCACAGCCTGAAGCGCAGCGCCCGCGCCGTGCTGGCCGCCGCCGCGACGACGGCGCGACCCGACACCTACGCCCTGCCCGAGTCGCCGCGTCCGCGCGTCACGCAGGAACTCGCGTTGCTCCAGCAATGCGCCTGGAAATTTCCCCACGCGCGCGCCGCCGCCCACCTCGACTACCGCCCCGTCGTCAGTTTCGCCGAGGGCATGCGTCGCAGTTGCGCCTGGTGGCGCTTCGCGCGCGGCGAAGCGAGTTTTGCCGCATGAGAACCAGCGTGCTCATCGCGGCGTTTCACGCCGGTCCGTTTATCGCCACCGCGCTCGAAAGCGTGCGCGCGCAAACTCATTCGGACTGGGAGATCATCGTCGTCGAGGATGGCTCGCACGATGCCACCCGCGACATCGTCGCGCGCTTCGCCGCCTCGTGCCCGCAACGCGTCGTCTACGAAAATCTCGGAGAAAACCGCGGCGTGGCCGCCGCGCGCAATCGCCTGCTCGAACTCGCGCGTGGCGCGACGCTCGCGTTTCTCGACGCCGACGACACCTGGGAATGCGGGCATCTCGCCGCCGCGCTGGCCCGGATCGCCGCCGGCGCCGATCTCGTCGTCAGCGGCGTCCGCACCTTTGATCTCGTGCACCAGCACCGCCTCGAGGACGTCGCGGCTCCCCCGGCGCTGGTGCGCGACCCGGTCCTCACGCTGTTCCAGCGAAGCGCCATCATCACGAGCTCGGCCGTCGTTTTCCGCTCGGAGCTGGCACACCGCGCGGGCCGGTTCGATCCGACGCTGCGCATCGGCGAGGATCGCGACTACTGGCTCCGCTGCGCCCTCGCGCTCGGGCGGTTTCAGACCACGCCCTGGTTCACCTGCAACTACGCCAAGCATCT
>DASZPP010000301.1:0-8995 GCA_035549975.1 Opitutus sp. | reverse complement strand
CGTGTTTCGGACATCGGCATCGACGGACATCATGCAGTCGTTGCCGATGTGCACGAGTCCGCCTTCCCCCGCGAGCAGGCGGCAACCGGTGCCGGAGACCGATCCGAGCAATATCAGCCGGCTGCCTTCGTCCTCGACCGTGAGCTCGGTGTTGCGGAGCTGGCAGTAGCCGGCGACTTCACAAAGGAGATTGCGACCGTGGATTTTTATGCTTCCTCCCCACATTCGCGTTTGCGCGCCGATCACGAGGCGGTTGCCCGTGCCCTCGATCTCGATGGTGACACCGCTGAGCAACGCGTCCGCGGCGTCGACACGATGCCCCGACCCCCGGCAGCGGATCCGCGTGCCGGAACGCCAGCGCACCCATCGCGCCCGGACCCGATGCAGCATGCCCCGCAGCGGGCCCGGTTTCATGGCACGGGCCGCTGGCGCTCGGCGAGATTCGCCAGATAAATCTCCGGAAACGCCGTCAGCCCCAGCGGCGCGCTGCCCGACATCTGCGCGAGCGCGCCGCCCCACAACGAACTTCCCTCGAGCAGGCGGATGCCGTCGTCCGCGAGCGCGATGTCCCAGCCGATGAAGGGAAACTCCGCCCAGTGCGCGTGCGCCGCCAGCGCGCTTTCAAGGATCGCGCCCCACGACGGCACGCGAAATCCCTCGATCTGCTGCCCGGTCACCGGATGACGCACCAGCCGGCCGATCGCCGGCTCCTTGGCTTCCGCCGCCGACAAAAGTCCGCTCTCCAGCGCAACGCCGGCACAAAGCGTGATCCCCGGCTCCGCGCACGAAAGCCGGCTGCGCCAGGGAAAACGCAGCGCCGCCATCACCGGCCGGACGCGGCCGCCCGGATGCCGGCCGGTCACGACGCGAAAGTTGCACAGGGCGCCGTCCGAAAATCCGCGCAACTCCCGCGCGTTGCGCAACCACGGCTGGACGAGCAGGGCATGCTGGCGCGAGCGCGCGTCGAGATGCGCCGTGAGCTCGGCCGGCGTCCACGTCCGCCGCTCGTCGAAAAAATGCCCGGTCGCCGGGTTGAACCGGAATCCCATCACGCCGGCGCTGCTGTAGCTCACCGCCGGCTTCACAAAGATGTCGTGCGGCGGCAGCGGGCGGACCGGCGCGCCCGCGTTCATCAGCACGCGGCTGCCCTCGCGCCAGATGGCCAGGATCGGCACGATCGGCAGCCCGTGGCGGCTCGCCCGCTCCGAAAACAGGAGCTTGTCCTCCAGCGCATCGATTTCCGTCGGCGCCAGCAGCCTCTGCAAATGGTGCAGTTCCGGCTGATCGATGAAGTGCCGCCCCGTTTTTTTCCACGAATGACGATGCAGTCGCATCTGGTAATACATTCGCGGACAGAGGCCGACCCGCCAGACATACGCGGCGAGTTGCGCGCACTGGCGGGTGCGCGACACGCCGTACTCCGCCAGCAGCGCCCGCCCCCACCGCCGCAACGCCCGCACGATCGTCACGACCGACAGCGGAAAATACGCGATCGCCGCCGTCACCTGCTCCAGCAGCGTGATGTGCCCGAGCCGCGACCGCTCGACCGTGATTGCGAGCGCGCGGAGCATCGAGGTGCCGTCGCGTCCGTGCGTCCAGACGAACCACGGCGCCGCCACCCGGCAGCGGTCGGTGGCGATCAGGCGAAAAACGGGAAGCGACCAGAGACGCGATGACATCAGGCCAGACGCCCGGCCGCGGGCGCGTCCTCCATCTCCGTCGGCAGCGCCCGGCCCAGTCGCAGGTGCTCGAACCATTCGAGATAGATTTCCGGAAACCGCGTCCGGCCGAGGGCCGGCGCTCCGGGCAACTGGGCCGAATCGCCGCCCCAGTTGGAATTCGCCTCCAGCAGCATCAAACCCCGGTCCGTGTCCACCACATCCCAGCCCACGAACGGCATCCACGGGCACGTCGCATGCGCGCGCCGCGCCAGCTCGAGCATCGCGGGCCAGTTGGGAAACGGCTCGCCCTCGATGCGGTGGCCGGTGTCAGGATGATCCGAAAATTGCGGGAGCGTGATTTCGCGAAACATCGCCGGTCCCATCCGGCCCGTGTGCACGTCGATGCTCGCGAGCATCACGTCGCGATCATGGCCCTGCGTCGTGAAGCTCGACGGGATGCGCACGACCGCCGCGATCGGCTCGGGCGCGCCGCGCACGGTCCGGCCGGTCACGATGCGCACATTGCTCAATTCCTCCGCGCCGTAAACCGCCGACGCCGCCGAGCTCCGCAGCCGCGGCTGCAGCAAATACCCGCGATCGGCCGCGAGCTCCGCGGCGATGGCGTCGAGCAGTCCCGGCCACTGGAGCCGCGTGCCGTTGAAGCGATACTCGCCGCTGCGGTTGTCGAATTCGATCGGCATCGCGCCGACGCTCCCGTAGTCGCTCGTCGGCTTCGCGAACACGTCGCAGCGGGGATCAGCCGCGGGGCCGAGGGCGAGCTTTCCGCCCTCCGCCCACGCGGCCAGCACCGGCGGCGTCGGCAGTGCGTGTCGCGCGCAATGTTCCGCGAACTGCAGCTTGTGCGCGATCCGCGTGGCGGGCACATGGCGGTTGAAGAACTCGAGCAGCGTGTTGACCTGCCGGTGCTCGAGGTTGTCGAGCCACGCGGCGCGGTCCGGCAGCAGGAAGAGCTTTCGCCAGTAATAGTGCCGTGCGAGCTGGTTTTGCCGCCACATGCAGTGCCACGCATCAGCCCATTGCCGGCGCAGCGAGACACCGTGCGTCCGCCGCACGTGCCGGCCCCAGCGCGCGTGATAGCGCGCCACCTGTCGAAGCGTGACGGCGAGATACTCCAGCCGCGCCACCAGCCGCTTCCACCCGCCGCCGGCGCGGGGCGCGAGTGGATCGATCTCGAGCGCGAGCTGATGCAGCCGCGCCACCCGGTCATCGCGACCCACGAAGGCAAAATGCTTCAGCGGGATCCGGCAGTGATCGAAGGCGACGAGCGGCGTCGGAGGATGTGCACGAAGCAGGGACACGTTCCAAAGCCTTAATAGTCACTGCCCATTTCCGGCTGTTCCGGCCGGCGGCCCATTCCGCGGCTGCCTCCGCGGGCGCGATCAGCGAACTCAGCTCGAGGGTCGCATCGGCGTGCGTTCGCCCGCGGCGAGCTTCGATGCGAGCTCGGCCGCCGGCGCCGGCACGGACTCGACGAGCGCCTGCACGGTCGCAGCGCCAAATTCGCGTTCGGTCGCGAGATCGTGATAAACGCTCCGCTCGAACGTCAGCGGCAGCAACGCCCCGCGGTCGATCATGTAGCCGCGCAACGTTTCCTCGTCCGACAGGTCGCTCGGCATGTCCGCGATCCGCGTGCGGCTGGTCAGCCGCCGGAAATAGCTTTCGAAATCGAGATGCGCCACCGGCCCGCGGGCGGCGACCGCCAGCAGCCTCGGCGCGGGCGTCGAGTGCATCACGTAGTCCGGCGCATCCTCGCGATCCCCGAAATTCTGGTGGTAGTCGAACGCCGCGTAGGGTTCGCCCAAGCCGAGCGCGGCGATGTCTTTCTGCATCGCGTTCCGATGGATGATCACGGTGTCGATCGCCGGATCGCTCCCGGGGTCGGTCACGGCAGTCTGCCAGTTGCGGTTGGTGTCCTTGTCCGGCGCCCGCGCCGTGCCCCGCCACAGTCCCGCGAGCTCGCCGGTGGGATTCACAAACGGATAGACGAGCGTCACATAATTCGCGCGATAACGACGCGCCGCGTCGCTCGTCGAGTTCAGGATCCATTCGAGCGCGCCCTCCAGCGCGATCTTGTTCTGGCCTTCGTAGGGATGCTGTCCGCTCACGAGGACCACCAGCCGCCGGGGATGAGCGTGCGGCTCGCGGATTTGAAATGCGAACAGCGGCGTGTCCGGAATCGGCCGGCTGCAGGCCGCCGACGCCGGTGCGCCGGATTCGTAACCGATGATGAAGCTGCCCGGCAGCGTTTCGCTCGGCGTCGGCTCGACGAGGGGATGCGTGAACACCTTCGTCTTCAGCCACGAATAGAAATCGCCGACCGGGAAGCGTTCGTTGATCGAAACATAGACGACGTCGCGGGTGAACGCATGCCGGTTCTGCGCATCGATCCTCCAGTCGGTCCAGTCGCGGCCGGTTCTGGTGTAGCGATCGAACTCGTGCCACTCCGCCCCGTCGCCGTCGTAACTCCATACGAGCCGCACATTCCTGAATGACGTGTCGTCGTTCGCGAGGATCATGCCGCCGGCCCTGCGCGACGCGAGCGGCAGCCGGAACACCGGCGCCTTTCCCCGCAGGCCGCGGATCGCGAAATAGATGTTGCGCCAGCGCGGCACGTTGCCGACGGCTTCGTTGGCCTCGGCGCGCGGGACGATCGTCACCGTGCGCCCGTCGAACGTCGAATGTGCGGTGTCGAGCGTCCCGCCGTCGCGCGGCTCCGCGAAGCTCCCGACAAAGGTCTCCCCGCCAAACAGTCCGCCGGAAAACACCAGTGTGGCGGCGAACAAAACGGCGATTTTCGGCGGCATCGCGCCCCGTTTTTGCAGTCCGACGCGCGAGCGCAATCACCGAATTAGGGGATTGCCCGATTAGCACACCATTGACGCGTCCTATGACCGTAACAGGAGAAACCTTACGACAATCGCCGGGAAAAACGCAGGCGGAGCGACGTTGGGCCGCCGGAACCGCGTTCGCACCCCAACAAATTGGCCTCAGTCCCGATCGAGCGGCGCTAGCCTTTTCGAATCAGTTAGCCTCATTCGATTCCTGTTCAATGGTAGGGACGGCTCTCCGAGGCGTCCCTACCCTGGGCCAACCCAAATCGAAAAGGCGCTAAAGCTGCGAGACCGCCCGGTTCGATTTCAGCCGGCTCGCCAGCACGCTGGCGAGCGTGCTCTCCTCGGGGAGCGCGTGCGCTCGATCAAACTCGTTCAGCGCCTGCACCGCGTCGTCGTGGCGATCGAGATCGCTCAGCACCGCCGCCCGCAACAGCGCAACGGGCACCAGGTCGCGCCCGCCGTCAGGCGACGCTTGCAACAACTTCCACGCTTCCGCGCTGCGGTGCTGTTTCCAGAGGGCAAAGGCATACACGAGCCGCCGCGACCCGTCGTCGGGCGCCGCTTCATAGGCATCGTGGGCGGCGACGTAGGCGCGCGTGACGTCGAGCCCGCTCAGCATCCGGTAATACGCGAGGACCGAACGCCGCGCCTCGTCATCCGGGTGCGCCGAAAGGTAGGCGCTGAGCACCGACACGAGTTCCGCGGTCCGTCCGGCCGAACGGTAATACTGCAGGAGTTGCGTGAGGGTCGCGGGATCGCTCGCGTCGATCTCGAACAGCCGCGTGAGCACGTCCATCCGTTCGGCCTCCCATTGCCAGTGCGAGGCCAGCGCCGCGAGTTGGTCGAGCCGTTCCTGATCCCCGGCGGCCGCGCCGAGCGCCGTGCCCCAGTAGGAGCGGGCCTCGGCATCGTTGCCGCGATGGCGCGCCACGTAGGCGACGAGCGCCATGCGCAGGTATTCGTGCTGCTTCCAGGTCTGGTTGCGCAATTGCGTGCCTAGCCCGTCGATGTCGCCGATCGCGAAGAGCGAATCCGACGTTTTCATGTCGTCGGTCGCCGTCGCCTGCACTTTTTCCGGCATCACCGCCAGCCAGCCTTTGCGGCGGTCGATGTCGCCGCGGTGACTGAGCGCGACGAGGCGGAGGTCCTGGCCGTGTTCGCGTTCCAGCGCGGCGATCTTGTCCTCGGCATTTTGCGCGAGCTGCCGTTCCTCGGGCAAAAGCGCCTTCGTCTTCACCCCGCCCAGCAGATCCGCCGCGCGGTCCGCGCGCCCGGCCGCCGCGAGGAACAGCGCGTGCAGCAGCGTGCGCTCCGGCGAGCTCAACTGCGGCGCGTCGAGTTTTTCGAGCATCGCGAGCGCCTCGTCGGACTTGTCCTGCTTGTAAAGCGCGAGCGCCTCCGTGGTCACGTAATAGGGATTCTTGGGATCGGCGTCGTAGTTGCTCCGGGCCAGCTCGAAGGCTTTCGAGAGATTCGCGTCCAGCAGGAGGCTCGTGTAGGCAAAATTGTTTTTGACCGTCAGGTCGTCGCCGGAGAACTCCACCAGTTTCGCGAAGATGCGGTTCAGGTTCGCGGTGTGGCCCTGCGCGCGCTCCCACGCGATGAGCTGGCCGGTCACCTCCTGATTGCGCGGCATGAGCGCGAAAAGTTTCCAGACGACGTCATACTGCTCCGCCTGCCAGCCCCACTGGCCCAGCAGCCGCAGGAGTTCGGACGCGTGCCCGACGTCGTTGCCGGCCTGGATCACCGCGAGCCGCCACTCCGAACCCGCCTCCGCCGTGCGGCCGCTCTGCCGGGCGGAATACGCGGCGAACGCGTGGCGCATGAAATCGCGGTCCTTCCATTGCTCGCTCGAAACCGCCTGGTCCAGGCGCGGCCAGTCCTGCCACGCGAGATAATCGCTCGCGATCGCCTCCTGCACCTTCAAATCCACCTGCATGTTGCGCGGCAGCGACTGCAGCCATTGCCGCGCGTCCGTCTGCGAGCCCGAGTTCTCGAAATAGCGGGCGAGCGCAACGACCCCGCCGGGATCGTTCCTGAACGCGTCCTCGAGGCGGCGCTGATATTCCGTCGCGCGGTCGGGTGCGCCGAGCGCGAGGCCCGCCAGTACCAGCACCTTCTGGTCGTCGCCCAGCTTCTTGCTGGCGTTCAACTGCTCCGCATACTCCACCGCTTTCGCGCGGTCGTGTCCCGTCACCGCGTCCTGCAACAACAGCGCGAGCGCCCGCACCCGCAGTTCCGGATCCTGGCTCAGTTGCCGCAGCTTTTCGCGGACGGTCGCATTCGTGCGGGTCGTGTCGTCCGACAATTCCAGCGCCGCCAGCTCGAGCTGCGCCGGCTTGTCGTCCGGCCGGAGGCTGAGGAGTGAATAGAGATGCAACCGCGCCGGGACCGTGCGGCCGACGCGGCCGTAGACCTCGGCGGCGAGCTGGTGAAAATCCACGCTCTGTTTCGCCGCGGGGCCGGCGCCCTCGATCGCGTCGATCGCGTCGTGGTAGTCCTCGTGCGAGAGCGCGAGCCGGATCAGCTCGATCCGGTTTTCCAGCGTGTCGTCCAGCTTGACCACGCGCTCCTGGTAGAAAATCGCATCGGGCTGGCCCATCGCCTTCGACGCGGCGGCGGCAATCTTCCAGTATTCGGGCTTTTGCCGGCTGCCGCGCAGCGCGCGCCGGGCCGTGATGAGCGCGTTGTCGTAGTCCTTGGCCGCGAGAAAATCATTCGCCATGTGCTCGAGCCGCGCCTCGCGCCAGTCCTTGTAGGCGGGCCAGGCCCAGTCGCGCGCGGCGAAATATCCGCCCGGCACGAGGATCGCGAGCGCCACGAGCACGATGACCAGGCGACGGGAGTGGGAGCGAAAGCGGCGGTCGGCTCTTTTCATGGATGAGGCTGGTTCAGGGTAAGGCGCGGTCCGGGGGAAACTTCGACGATGGCCTGCAGCGTCGATTGAAGCGTCGCCCGCGCCTCCGTTTCATCGATCGGGCCGCTGAGGGCGACGCCGACCACGCGCTGGCCGAGATTGCGTTCGCCGCGCAGGACAGACCTCAGCCGCTCCATCGAGTTCGCCTGGCGATAGACGACGCGGTCGGAATAGCTCGACGCGTTGTCCTCGAGGATCGCGTGAAACACATACACGTCGCGGCCGCCGTTGTCGAAAAGGTAGGTTTTGAACGGAATCGTGAGACCATTCACCGTGCAGACAAACGGCCCGGTCTCCGCGACGAGGCGCAGGCCGTTCGCCGGCAGGCAAACCGTCGGGTAGTGCCCGCCCGCCAGAAATTTCGAGACGCGTCCCGGCTGCCAGCGCATGTAATACATCTGCCACTGGCATCCCGATTCCGTCCGCCAGGTCGCGATCGAGCCCTGGTTGTATTTCAGCAGCGCGCGCGCGCGCTCGTCCAGCGGCCCGCGTTCGAACCCGGGCTCGTTCGCCGGCCACTTCAAGGTCCAGTCGATCGGCGGCACCATCGCTCGCTCGTGCCACGCATACCAGCCCGCGGTCGCCCCCTCGCTCACGCCGAGCCACGCGAGCCCGCAGAGCGCGAACCACAGCGGGAACGGCGCATGCCGCGCCCGCGGCGGCAGCTCGCCCGGCGTCTTCGCCGCCACCACCTGGGCCGACGCCGGTTTGCGCCGTCGAAACACCTCCGCCAGCCCCCACAGCGTGGCGAGGCAGAGCACCATCGCGACGTCGCCGATCGTGTCATGCCACTTTTCCATCAGCGCCGAGCCGCTCACCCCGCCGAGATAGGTCAGCGTCACGGTGCGCGCGAAGTTCAACGCGAACGCCGCCACAAACGAGCTCGCCATCAGGCAGCCGCGCGCGACCCAGCCCAGCCGGTAGAACTCGCCGAAGAACAGCGACACCATGAACGCCGTCTGCAACGAGCGGATTCCGCTGCAGGCCTCCTCGACGTTCACCCACGAGGTGCCGACGAGGATCGTGTTGCCCTTCGCCAGCGCCGGATGCCCGAGCATCGTGAGCAATTCCGCGTCGGCGGACGCGTTCCAGTGCATCAGCGATTTCGTGAGGTTGTCCTCCATCCACACCGGCCACGGCAGCGCCGTCATCAAAAAGAGAATGGGAAACGCGCAGTGCGCGAGCCCGCGCCGCCCTCCGACCGAATAGACCGCGCAAAACGACAGCCCGACCATCAGCCCCGTCATGATCCAGTTGATCTTCACCCAATCCGGGTTCGCCTCCTGCACGACGCGGACCGGCAGATAAACCGCGAGCAGGATCGCCGCCGGGGCGAGCCAGGCCGGCGCCCACTCCGCCGTCTGCGCCGCGGCCGGACGCGACCGCCAGCGTTCGTAGAAAAGATAACCGGCCAGCAACGGCACCGCCCAGCCGTAGGCGTAGGTCGGGTTGACCGACCATTCGAGACGCTGCTGATTCCACACGAGCATCCACGCCGCCAGCAGCAGGAGGAAGCTCGCCGCCCACGCCGCGCGCGATTGCGCCGCGCGCGCGGCCGGCGA
>DASZPP010000300.1:0-6869 GCA_035549975.1 Opitutus sp. | reverse complement strand
CCTCGGCTGGATTCCGCTCGTCACGCCGACCTCGCAGATCGTCGGCACCCAGGCGATGCTCAACGTGAAGTTCGGCCGCTGGAAAAACCTCTCCCAGCCCGCGATCGACGTCGCCCTCGGCAAATACGGCCGCACGCCCGGACCGATCGATCCGGTCGTGCTGAACCTCGCGCGGGGCAAAGCCGGCACCGAGCCGATCGCCGGCCGCCCCGCCGACGCGCTTCCGCCGCGCATGCCGAAGCTCCGCGAGGAACTCGCCGCCGCCGGCCTGCCCACTGACGACGAGGCCTGCGTCCTCTACGCCATGTTCCCGCGCGAATTCACGGCGCTGCAGAAAAATTCCGCCGGAGCCGCGCCCGCCCCCGCTCCCGGCGCTTCCACGCCGACCGCTTCTGGCGCGGCGGCCGCCCCGGTCGCGAAGGGCGCAACCTCGCGTTACGCCCTGACGATCGACGGTCGCCGGACCGAGGTTACGGTCACCGAGATCGCCTGATCCGTTTGCCGGTCGCAGCGTTCGACGGCGGACGCGCTGCCGTCCGCCTGAAGACAGGGATCGCATCACAACGTCTTGCGCTCCGTCGGGCGGCGCCAATGCTTCACGGGTCAATCACCCCATGAAGCCCATCCATGTCTTGCTTGCCCTCGCTTTCTCGCCGCTCGCTCTCGCCAGCGAACACATCGCCGTGATCCCGAAGGGCACGACCCACATTTACTGGAAATCCGTCGAGGCCGGCGCAGAAAAGGCCGGCGCCGAGCTCGGCGTCGACATCATCTGGAAAGGCCCGCTCCGCGAGGACGATCGCGCGCAGCAGATCGCCGTCGTTGATGATTTCGTGGCGTCGCACATCGATGCGATCGTCCTCGCGCCGCTCGACGACATCGCCTTGCGCGGCCCCGTGAAGGCGGCGCACGACCGCAACATCCCGGTCGTGATCATCGACTCCGCGCTCCAGGGCGAACCCGGCCGGGACTTCGCCAGTTTCATCGCCACGGACAACCACCACGGCGGCGAACTCGGCGGCGAAGAACTCGCCCGGATTCTCGGCGGCAAGGGCAAGGTCGTGCTCCTGCGCTATGCCGAGGGCTCCGCCAGCACGATCGCCCGCGAGGCGGGTTTTCTCGAGGCCATCCACCGCCACCCCGGCATCGTCGTCACCGTGGAAAATCGCTACGGCGGCGCGACCATCTCGACCGCGCAGGACGCCGCGATGAACCTCATCGACAAGCTGCGCGAGGCCGACGGCATCTTCTGCCCGAACGAGTCCACGACGCAGGGCATGCTCCTCGCGCTCCGGCAGACCGGCCTCGCCCGCCACAAGAAATTCGTCGGCTTCGACGCCACGCCCGCGCTCCTCTCCGCCCTCCAACGCGGCGAGATCGAGGCCCTCGTCGCGCAAAACCCCACGAAGATGGGTTACCTCGGCGTCAAGACCGCGGTCGCCGCGCTGCATCACGAAAAGATCGAGCCCAACATCGACACGGGCTGCGTGCTCGTCACGAAGGCCAACCGCCACACGCCCGAGGTCGAGGCCGTCGTGGGAAAATAAAATCGTGAGATCCGTCCGCCGGTCATCCCCCATCTGAAATTCCCCGGCCGCCAAACGCCGGTTTCACCGGCGGCCATTTTCCCATTTCGGATTTCAGGATTTTCGATTTCAAGATTCCCCTTCCCTCGCCGTTGCCCCCGCGCCTCCAACTTTCCGGCATTCGCAAGCGCTTCGGCGCCACGATCGCTCTCGCCGGCGTTGATTTCGCCGTCGGCACCGGCGAGGTCCATGCTCTCGTCGGCGAAAACGGCGCGGGCAAGAGCACGCTGATGAAAATCCTCTCCGGCGTGCACCAGCCCGACGCCGGCTCGATGACCCTCGACGGCCAGCCGTTCGCGCCGTGCGATCCGCTCGACGGCCGGCGCTCCGGGGTCCTGATGGTGAACCAGGAACTCGCGATCGCCCCGCACCTCACCGTCGTCGAGAACATCGTGCTCGGCGCCGAGCCGGCGCGCGGGCTGCTCCGCCACGCCGAGGCGCGCCGCATCGCCACCGAGGCGCTCGCCCAGCTCGGCCGGCCGGACATTTCGCTCGGCGCCCGGGCCGGCGACCTCAGCGTCGCGGCCCAGCAACTCGTCGAGATCGCGCGCGCCCTCGCGCTCGGCTGCCGCGTCCTCGTCCTCGACGAGCCGACGAGCAGCCTCGCCAAACGCGACGTCGAAAACCTTTTCCGCCTCGTCCGCCGCCTGCGCGACCAGGGCCAGTCGATCATCTACATTTCCCATTTTCTCGAGGAAGTGCAGGCGCTCTCCGACCGCTACACCGTCCTGCGCGACGGCGCCAGCGTCGCCACCGGCGCAACCGCCGCCACGACCGCGGACGAACTCGCGCGACTCATGGTCGGCCGGCAGGTCGACGAACTTTACGTGCGGTCGCCGCGCGAGCCCGGCGAGGTGATTCTCGCGGTCGACGATCTCGCCGGCGACCGGCGCCCCGCGCTCGCGTCGCTCGAGCTTCACCGCGGCGAAGTCCTCGGCATCGCCGGCCTGATCGGCGCCGGCCGGAGCGAATTGCTGCGCGCGATTTTCGCGCTCGATCCGGTGCGACACGGAAACGTCCGGGTCGGCGCCGCGTTCGGCCCGGCGTCACCGGCGCGGCGTTGGGCGCAGGGCGTCGGGCTGCTGAGCGAGGATCGCAAGGCCGAGGGCCTCGCGCTCAACCTCACGCTCTCCGAAAACATCACCTTGCCGCGCCTGCGCTGGTGGTCGCGCCCGTCCGCGCTCGCCGCCGACACCGCCGGCTGGATCGAGCGCCTCGGCGTGCGCTGCGCCGGACCGACGCAACCGGTCGGTGAACTCTCCGGCGGCAACCAGCAGAAAGTCGCCCTCGCCCGCCTGCTGCGCAACGACGCCCACGTCCTCCTCCTCGACGAACCCACGCGCGGCATCGACATCGGCGCCAAGCAAAACATCTACCGCCTGATCGACGACCTCGCGAACACCGGCCGGGCCGTGCTGATGGTCAGCAGCTATCTGCCCGAATTGCTCGGCCAGTGCGATCGCATCGCCGTGATGTGTCGCGGCGTGCTCGGCCCCGCCCGGCCGGCCAGCGAATGGTCCGAACACGAAATCATGCTCGCCGCCACCGGCGCAGCCGCCGCTTGAAATGAGCCTCGAAGCCAAACCGTCATCCCCGTTCGCCGCGCTCGGCCGCATTCTCGCTGACCGCGGCCCGCTCATCGGGCTCGTTTTGGTCTGCGCCCTTTTCGCCTCGCTGCGCTTCGCGACCTTCGTCACGTGGGACAATTTCGCGATCGTCCTCCAGCAGACTGCCGTCATCGGCACCGCCGCCCTCGGCATGACGCTCGTGATCATCGCCGGCGGCATCGACCTGTCCGTCGGTTCCGTGATCGCGCTGGGCACGGTCGTGATCGCGCTGCTGCTCCAACACGGCTGGTCTCCGCTCGCCGCCGCGCTCGCCGGCATCGGCGCCTCCGCGCTCTGCGGCGCGTTTTCCGGCCTGCTGATCACGCGGCTCCGCCTGCTGCCGTTCGTCGTCACGCTCGGCATGATGGGCGCGTTGCGCGGCGCGGCGAAGGGGCTCGCGCACGAACAGCCGATCTATCCCGACGACACCTGGCTCAACGGCCTGATGCGCCTCGGCGGCCGCGGCACGCTTCCCTCCGGCGTCTGGCTGATGCTCGCGCTCGCCGTCATCGTCGGCGTCACGCTCCGCCACACGCGCTTCGGCCGTCATGTCTTCGCCGTCGGCTCGAACGAGCTCACCGCCCGGCTCTGCGGCGTGCCGGTCGAACGCGTGAAAATTCTCGTCTACGTCCTGGGCACCGCCTTCTCCGGCATCGCCGCCGTGCTCCAGTTCGGTTATCTCACCGGCGGCGACCCGACCACCGCCGTCGGTCTCGAACTCAACATCATCGCCGCCGTCGTCATCGGCGGCGCGAGCCTGAACGGCGGCGAGGGCGGCGTCATTGGCACGCTCGTCGGTGCCGTGATCATGAGCGTGGTGGCCAACGGCTGCACGAAGCTCGGGCTGCCCAACTGGGTGCAGGAAATCGTCACCGGCGTCATCATCGTCGGCGCGGTCTCGCTCGATTACCTCCGCAATCGGACCCGGCGCACGTAGGGGGCGGCGCAGCGAGGTTCACCGCCCACGGGCGGGCGGCGACGGCTTTGGAGTGCTCCGGTCCTCCGGCCCTTTGGAACCGAAAGCGGCAGAGGACTGCCGCACTTCAAAAAAATGCCTACTGCGCCGCCGGCCCCTGCACCACGTCGAGAACGATCGAGCCGGTGGCGCCACGATAGCCGTCCACCGCGATCTCGTAGGTGGTGCCGGCCACCGCTCCGAAAAGCACATCGTTGCCGAGCGCACCGCTGCTGTTCGCGCTCGACGCCACCGTGTGCAGCGCATCCACGCTCGCGCCGGTGTAAACGGCGAGCAGGGTGCGGAAGTTGCTGCCGTCGGTGCTGATCAGCACCGGGCCGGTTTCCGGCGCGGTCCATTCCCACCAGACGGAGTGCCCGCCGCGATCGCCGGCATGGTTGGGTTCGCGCAGCTCCTTGTTCGCGCCGACATTGCTGCCGGTGGCTTCGTCGCTCAGGCCGTTGAGCGTCACGGCATCGGCGAACGCATTGTTCGATGTCACGACGCGAACCGTGAAGCTTGTCGTCGCCGTCGCGGCGCCGTCGCCCACCTGCAGCGTGACGGTCGCGACGCCGGTGCTCTTCGGCTTCGGCGTCACGGTCACCGTCCGGTTCGCGTCCGTGCCGCCCACGGCGATGTTCGCCAGCGGCACGAGGCCGGCGTTCGACGTGGCCACGGCCAGCGTCAACTTCGCCGCCGGCGTTTCCGCATCGCTGATCACGAAGGCAAGCGACTCTGTGAACGTGCTGACGAGAATCGTCTGGTTCGCGACGGCGGAAATCTGCGGAGGCTGGTTGACCGCCGCGACCGTCAAAATGAACGCCGCGCTGGCGCTGAGCTGGCCGTCGCTCACCACGACGGTGACGACCGCCGTCCCGGTTTCGCCGGCCGCCGGGGTGATTTTGATCGTCCGGTTCGCACCGCTGCCGCCCAGCACGATGCCCGCATCCGGCGCCAGCGTCTGGTTCGAACTTCCGACGGTCACGACCAGGCTGCCGGCGGGAGTCTCCGCGTCGCCCACGGTGAATGGCAGCGCGGCGGTCGAGCCGCCCTGCGTGATCGACTGATTCGCGATGTTGGTGATCGTCGGCGCCGCGTTCGGCTTCGTGACGGTCACCACAAACGCCGAGGTGGCCGCGAGCTCGCCGTCGCTCACCGACAGCGTGATCACGGCGCTTCCGGCCTGGTTCGCCGCCGGCGTCACGGTCACGGTCCGGCTTGAGCCGCTTCCGCCGAAAACGATGTTCCCGTTCGGCACCAGCGTGGCATTCGAACTCGTTCCGCCCAGCGTCAGGTTCGCCGCCGCCGTCTCCGCGTCACCGATCGTGAAAGCCAGCGGGCCGGTCGTGCCGTTCGCCACCAATGTTTGGTTCGCCACACCGCTGATCGTCGGCGCCGTGTTCAGCGCCTGCACCGTCAGCGTGGCTGCGGTCGAGATGGCGCTGCCGCCGGAGTTCGTGCCCACGCATCGCAACTGCTCGCCGGACATCGCCACCGTCGCACCGATCACCTGCAAAGTTCCCGTACTCGTTCCCGCATAAACTCCGCCGTCGGATAGATTCGTCCACGTGACGCCGCGGTCGATTGACGCCTGCCACTGCAACGTCGGTGCCGGCGAACCCGTGAAGGCCGCCTGGAACGTCGCGGTTTCGCCCGCGTTGACCGTCTCCGCGACCGGCTGCGCCGCCACGACTGGCGCAGCCGCCAGCGCGGTCTGCGATGCTTCGCGAATGGCGAACGAACAATAGTTGCCGGCCGCGATCGCGAAGACCCGGCCGAGCCCCGCCGGCACCACCGTCTCGCCGCTGTTGTTGTAGCCCCACGCCGTCACCGTGCCATTCGTGAGCAGCGCGAGCGAATGATAATACCCGGCCGCGATCACGGTGACACTCCCGTTGCCGGTCGTGAGCGCCCCAAAGGGATTGTAGCCCCACTGCGCGACCGTGCCGTCGCTCTTCAACGCCAGCGAATGCTCCGCGCCGCCCGAGACGGCGATGGCGTTCCCGAGATTCGACGGCACCGCCGTCTGGCCGCTCGTCGCGGCGCCCCACGCGACGACCGTGCCGTCGGATTTCACCGCGAGCGAATGATTGCGGCCCGCGCCGATCGCCACGACGCCGCTCAGCCCCGCCGGCACCTGCGTCTGGCCGTAAGTGTTGTCGCCCCATGCGACCACCGTGCCATCCGCCTTCAGCGCCAGGAAATGCGCATAGCCGCCCGCGATCGCGACGACGTTGCCGAGTCCCGGGGGAATCGATGCCTGGCCCGACGCGTTGTAGCCCCAGGCCGCGAGCGTCCCGTCGGCTTTCAACGCGAGCGAATCGTAGTAGCCCGCGGCGACCCCGACGACGCTGTCGAGTCCCGCGGGGATCGCGGTTTCGCCAACGCTGTTCGAGCCCCAGCCGCGCACGTAGCCGTCACGCGTCACCGCCAGCACGTGCGAATAACCCGGCGCGATCGCGACGGCGTTTTCCAGATTCGCCGGCACCGATGTCAGCGCCGCGCTGCTGTCACCCCACGCCACGACCGTCGTGATCGCCGGCGCAACGCGAACATAGATCAATGCCGATGCGGTCGTGCCGGCGGTGTTTGTTACGAACGCCTGATAAAAACCACCATCCGCCATCGTCGCCGCGGGCAGCGCAAAGGTGCCGCCGGCCGCTCCGGTGATCGTGCGGCCATCGTGCGCCCAGCGATAGCTCGCCGCCCCGCTGGCGCTCA
>DASZPP010000299.1:0-13524 GCA_035549975.1 Opitutus sp. | reverse complement strand
CACGCGCCGCCGGTCCGGGCTGGCATTCGCCGCCGCCGCGCTGCCCGTCGCCCTCGCCTGGCCTGTGCGCACCGCGCTGCGCACAGGCAATCCGTTTTACAGCCTGAATCTCGCCGGCCTTTTCCCGGTCAACCCCGTGTTCACCGCCTGGGTCGCCGACAACCGCGCTTTCTTCGCCCAGGATTTTCTCGCGCACGGCTGGCTCGCCGCCCTCCGCTGGCTCGCTCTCGCCGCCACGCCTGCGCTCTTCGGCTGGCTCGCGCTGCTTTTCGTCGCCCGCAAAAACCGCCCTGCCGCCCTCGCCGTGGCCGCCGTCCTCGTTTTTCTCGCGGTCTGGCTCGCGTCAGTGCCTTACACCGTCGGCGGCGTGTTCTACACCTTGCGCGTCGCCAGCCCGGCGCTCGCGCTCGGCGCCGTCGCCGCCGGAATTTTTCTCGCGCGCTGCCGGCCGCTCCTGCCCGGCGCTTTTCTCCTGGCCACCCTGCCGTTCACGCTGCTGCTCCCGCAGAATCCCCTGCACACGCCGCCGCGCGACTGGCCCGCACCATGGCGCGCCGCGCCGGCGGCCGAACCCGGGGGCCCGGATGAAATCATCCCTGCCATTCTCGCGCAGCACCCGTCAGTCATCGTCACCGACAGCCCCGGTTTTCAAAAACTCCTCGCTCCGCACCACATCGCCGCCATCCCGTTCTGGAGCCCGCAGGTTTCCTGGTTGTTCGATGCACGCACGCCGCCGACCGACGCCGCCCGCCGCTGGCGCGAATCCGGCCTGCACCTCATCGTCCTCTCGAAATTTCCGCCCGCGCTCGCCTTCGTGAACCGTCACGCGCGCTGGCGCGCGCCCTTTTTTCGTGTCATCACGGTCGCCGAGTCGGCGGGATTTCTCGTGCTGCGCATCGACGCGCCCGCACCGTGACGCGCAAAACACTTTATTCTTGCGCAACCGCGCTCGAAGGATTTTCACGCACACTTCTCACGTGAAACCGGGACGGAACTTTTTTCGTCACATCGGTCTCACCGCCCATCTGCCCCCGCGGCTCCGCTCTCCATGATTGAAGTCAAAGGCCTCGTTAAAACCTACGGTCAAAAGCGCGCCGTCGACGGCGTCACCTTCCGCGTCAACCGCGGCGATATTCTCGGTTTCCTCGGGCCGAACGGCGCCGGCAAATCCACCACGATGAAGATGATCACGGGCTTCCTGCGCCCGGATGCCGGCCACGCGAGCGTCGACGGCGTCGACGTCACGGCCGATCCGGTCGGCGTGAAGGCGCGCGTCGGCTACCTGCCGGAAAGCGCGCCCGCCTATCCGGAGATGACGGTCGAGGAGTTTCTCGAGTTCATCGCCGAAATCCGCGGTTTCCGCGAAAAATCCGCCCGCGCCGCGACCGTCGAGCGCGCGATCGCCCTCACGCACCTCGCCTCCGTCCGCAAGCAGACGATCGAAACGCTTTCGAAGGGCTACAAGCAGCGCGTCGGTTTCGCGCAGGCGCTGCTCCACGATCCACCGGCGCTCGTGCTCGACGAGCCGACCGACGGCCTCGACCCGAACCAGAAGATCGAGGTGCGCACGCTGATCAAGAACATGGCCGTCGAGAAAACCATCATCCTCTCGACCCACATCCTCGAGGAGGTCGAGGCGATCTGCACGCGCGTCATCATCATCTCGCAGGGCAGGATCGTCGTCGATGAAACTCCCGCCCAGCTCCGTGCCCGCCAGCCTGGTGCGCGCCTCGACGAAATTTTCCGCACTCTCACCCGCGGCGACCTCTGATTCCTGGCTTATTGCTTAGGGCTTTTCGCTTATCGCTTCCTTATGCGCCAAACCGCCCCCGTCCTCAAACGCGAGTTCCTCGGCTACTTCCGCTCGCCCGTCGCCTACGTTTTCCTGATCGTCTTCCTCATCGCCACGATCGGCTGCGCGTTTTTCCTCGGGCAATTCTTCCGCGCCAACACTGCGAGCCTCGAAAGCTACTTCATCTACCTGCCCTGGCTGTTCCTCTTCCTGATTCCCGCCGCCGGCATGCGGCTCTGGTCCGAGGAGATGCGCACCGGCACGCTCGAGCTCCTCTTCACGCTGCCGGTCACCACGCTCGACGCCGTGATCGGAAAATTCCTCGCCGCCTGGGCGTTCCTCTCGATCGCGATCCTGCTCAGCTTCCCGCTCGTCATCACCGTCTCCTATCTCGGCCACCCCGATTGGGGCGTGCTCGTCGCCAGCTACCTCGGCGCGATCCTCATGGCCGGTTCGTTTCTCAGCGTGTGCTCGCTCGTCTCCGCGCTCACGAAAAACCAGATCATCAGCTTCGTCATCAGCGTCCTCGTCTGCTTCGTCCTCGATCTGCTGGGCGCGAGCGTCTTCACCGGCTTCCTCGGCGGCTACCTGCCGGTTCCGCTGGTCGACGTGATCTCGAACTTCAGTTTCATCACCCATTTCGACGCGTTCATGAAGGGGATCATCGACCCGAAGGACGTGATCTTCTTCCTCTCGCTCACCGGTTTCTCCCTCTTCCTCAACGTCGTCGCCCTCGAGCGCTGATTCCTTCCCAACCTAAGCGCAAAGACGCAAAGGACCAAACCAAGCTTCACGAAGTGACTGCCGTCTCTCTCATCGCTCTTTGCGAATCTTCGCCCTCTTCGCGGCTTCGCGCTTAATCCGACTCCACTTTTCCCGCGCCCATGAAATTCGGCCGCAAATTCCTCGCCATCGCCCTGCTCTTCGTCGGCCTGGTCCTCATCAACTACCTCGCGTCGTCGATCCCCGTCCGCGCCGATCTCACCGCCGAGCACATCTACTCGCTCTCGCCCGGCTCGAAGGCGCTGCTCAGCAAGATCGAGGAGCCGGTCACGCTCGATCTCTACTACACGAAGAACGCCACCGGCCTGCCGATCGCCTATAAGAACTACGCCACGCGCGTCATCGAGATGCTGCGCGAGTATGTCCGCGCCTCCCACGGCAAGCTCGCGCTCAACCTCGTCAACCCGCAGCCCGACACGCCCGAGGAGGAGCGCGCCGCCTCCGCCGGCCTCACGCCGCAGGTCGCACAGACCGGCGGCGAGCAATTCTACTTCGGCCTCGTCGTCACCCAGGCCGACCAGCAGAAAACCATTCCCGCCTTCACGCCCGCCCGCGAGCAGTTCCTCGAGTATGACCTCTCGAAGCTGATCTACAGCGTCCAGCAGCTCGACAAGCGCAAGCTCGGCCTCCTCACCAGCCTCCCGCTGCAAGGAACCAGCCCGCAGGAGATGCAAATGATGATGATGATGCACCGGCAGCCCGAGCCCGGCCAGTTCATCGTCGACGAGTGGAAAAACTCCTTCGACATCGTCACCGTCGAGCCGTCCGCGACCACGCTCCCCGACGACCTCGACGCCCTCGCCGTCATCCACCCGGAAAACCTCAAGCCCCAGCTCCAGTTCGCCATCGACCAGTTCCTCCTCTCCGGCAAGCCCGTCTTCCTCTGCGTCGACCCGTCGTCCGAATATTTCAAGCGCCAGGGCGGACAGCAGGCGATGTTCGGCGGCCCGCAGCCCAACGTCTCCAGCGACCTGCCGAAACTGCTCCACGCCTACGGCGTCGACTACGATCCGCAGCAGGTCGTCGGCGACCTCGACAACGCCACGCAGGTCCAGACCGGCGGCGGTAACGTCGCCACCTACCCGATCTGGCTCAGCTTCCGCCACGACGACGTCAACGCGAAGTCCCTCGCCACCGCCCAGCTCCGCTCGCTGCTCTTCATCGAGTCCGGCAGCGTCTCGCTCAAGTCCGGCTCAAGCCTGACTTTCACGCCGCTCATCCAGACCTCCGCCCAGGCCGGCGACCTGCCGGCGATGACGCTCCAGTTCGCCCAACCCGACGACATCGCCTCGAAGATCACGCCATCGGGCAAGAAAACCGTCGCCGCCCTCGTCACCGGCAAATTCACTTCCGCCTTCCCCGACGGCGAACCGAAGGACGAATCCAAGCCCGGCGACAAAAAAGACGAGAAGGCCGCGGCGGCCGCCCCGACCGCCACCTCGTTGAAAGAGTCGAAGACGAGCTCCACCCTCCTCATCGTCGCCGACACCGACTGGCTCTTCGACGACTACTCCGTGCGCAAATTCAACTTCTTCGGCCAGACCGCCGCGGAGCCGTTCAACGACAACCTCGCCTTTGCCGCCAACGCCGTCGATTACCTCGCCGGCTCGTCCGACCTCGTCTCGATCCGCGGCAAGGGCAATTCCATCCGGCCCTTCAACGTCGTGCACGACATGGAGGTCGTCGCGCAGAAAAAATATCAGGAAAAACTCACCGAGCTCGAGGCGCGCCTGAACAAGGTCCAGACGCAGCTCAGCCAGCTCCAGGGCAAGAAGACCGAGGGCAACCGCCTCGTCGCCTCGCCCGAGGTCACGAAGGCCATCGAGGACTTCCAGAAACAGTCCGCCACGCTCCGCGCCGAGCGCCGCCAGATCCGCCTCGCCCTGCGCGAAGGCATCGACGCCCTCGAAAACCGCCTGCTCATCGCCAACCTCCTCGCCTCGCCGCTCCTCGTCGTCGCGTTCGGCCTCTGGTTCCAACGCTCGCGCCGCCAGTGAGCCTCCCGCCGTTCGCCTTTAGCCTCTCGCCTGTTTAGTGATGAAACTCCGCACGCTCGTCCTCACCGTCGCCCTCCTCGCCATTCTTTCCGCCGTCGCCTGGTTCGTGCAGCGCCCCGGCCCGCCGCCGTCGAAAGACTCGCGCATCGGCCAGCCGCTCATCGATCGGGCGACAGTCGAAAAGGCCCGGAAGCTCCGCGTTTCGGATCAGGGCAAGTCCGTCACCCTCGCCCGCCAGCCGGACTCGTCGTGGCGCGTCGTCTCCTACCACGATTTCCCCGCGGACTTCTCGAAGCTCAGCCGGTTCGTCGGCGACCTGACCGACACGAAAGTCCAGCGGTTCGTCACCGCGAATTCCGAGCGCCTCGACCGGCTCGAATTCAAGGACACGAAGATCGAGCTGCTCGATGCGTCCGACCAGCCCACGTGGTCGCTCACGCTCGGCAAATACGCCGAGACCGGCGGCGGGCGTTTCATCCGTTTTGACGACGAGAAAAAAGCCTACCTCGCCAATCTCAGTGCCTGGATCGATCCCGACGCCAAGAACTGGGCCGATTCCCAGCTCGTAAACCTGAAGCCCGACGAGATCGCGAAGCTCGAGGTCGATTTCCCCGGCGGCGCGCCCCTCGCCATTTCCCGCGCGAAAAAGGGCGGCGACTGGACGTCACCGCAGACGCCCGCCGGCCAGAAGGTGAACGCCGGCAAGGTCGGCTCGATCCTCAGTTCGCTCGACGCGTTGCACTTCACCGACACCGCCGACCTCGCCGACCCGAAACTCGCCGCCGCGAAACCACACACGCGCACGTTCAAGCTCACCACCTTCGACGGCACGACCTACGCGTTCGATCTCGCCCGCAAGCCCGAGGAGAAAAAGCTGAAGCCGCCGTCGCCCACCACCGATGGGAAGAGCGGCCCTGCCGCACTCGGTTCGGTCGAGGATCTCGCCAAAAAGCAAAAAGAAGCCAAGGCCGCCGGGAAATCGGGCGAAGCTAAAAAACCCGGCGAGCAGAAGCCGCTCGCGCCCGAATACGAAACCATCCCCGCCGGCCCCGTCTTCGTCTCGATCACCAGCAGCCAATCCGACGCGCCCCTGAATGCGCTGATGAAAAAGCGCGCCTTCGAGGTCTCCGATTACGTCTTCACCAGCCTGCCCGAAAAATCCGCCGACCTTTTCCAAGCCGCGCCGCCGCCCGCTCCCGCCAAGCCCGCCGCGCAGGACGCCGCCGCAAAGCCGCCGTCCGAGCCACAGCAGAAATAGCGCGAATTCCGGCAGATGGAGGCGCGACGCCTCCGTCGCGCTTCGCCATCGCGCGCCGCGCCCCCTCCCATGTAATCCCGAGGGCCGCCCGCCGCTCGCAAGCACGCGCTCCCTTTCCCGGTCTCGGCTCCGAGCCGGGACCGATGCCGCACTCCTCGCTTTACGCCCGCGCTCCGCTCGCGTTGCGTCACGCCGAATCCGCATGACGCCCGACCGGCCGATCTCCGAACTCTTCGCGCAAAGGCGCCCGCTCCGCTCCCTCGAATTTTTCCCGCCGAAGGACGACGCCGGCGTCGCCGCGCTCCGCGCCACCGCCACCGCGCTCCAGCGCATGGCGCCGGATTTTGTTTCGATCACCTACGGCGCCGGCGGCAGCACGCGCGAACGCACCGCGCAGGTCGGCGCAATCCTCCGTCGCGATTTCGGTTTCACCGTCATGCCGCACCTCACGTGCGTCGGCCACACGCGCGACGAGCTCGCCGCGATCGCCGATCGCCTGCACGCCGACGGCTTCCGGAATATCATGGCGCTCCGCGGCGATCCGCCGAAGGGCGAGACCGGCTTCACGCCGTTTCGCGACGGCCTGCACCATGCCTGCGATCTCGTCGCGCTTCTGAAGTCGCGTCACGCCGACTTCTGCCTCGGCGTCGCCGGCTATCCGGAAAAACACCCCGAGGCCGCGTCCGCCTCCGCCGATCTCGCCCACCTCAAATGCAAGGTCGACGCCGGCGCCGCGTTCGTCACGACGCAGCTCTTTTTCGACAACGACCTTTATTTTCGTTTCGTCGACCGGTGCCGCGCCGCCGGCATCGGCGTTCCGATCGTCCCCGGCATCATGCCCGTCGTCTCGCTGAAACAGGTCCAACGCTTCACCTCGCTCTGCGGCGCCACCCTGCCGGCAAAACTCGTGACTCGCCTTGAGGCCGCCGCCGACAACGCCGACGTCCTGGAACACATCGGCATCGACTGGGCGCTCGCGCAGATTCGCGACCTGCTTGCTCACGGTGCACCGGGCTTCCACCTCTACATCCTGAACCGCGCCAAAGCCGCCCTCACCCTGACCGCCGGCCTCGCCGCGTAAGGAGCGCAGGCGTCCCGCCTGCCCTCGAAATAGCTGGCAGGCCGCCAGCCGCAGGCCCGCTCATCCGATGCAGGCGGGGACGCCTGCGCTACTCGCCTCACCCGCCCGCGAACACCGGCCGGAAACCCGCCTCGCCCAGGATTCGCGCGACCGTCTCGCGCTGGTCGCCTTGGATCTCGATCGCGCCGTCCTTCACGGTGCCGCCGCAGCCGCACGCCGCGCGCATCTTTTTCGCGAGGGTCTCCTTCTCCGGCAGGCCGATTCCCACAAACCCGCTCACGACGGTCACGGTCTTTCCGCCGCGCCCGCCCGTCTCGCGCCGGATCTCGACGCGCCCGCGGTTCTTCGCCGCGCCGGCGTCGAGACGGCCCTTTCCCTTCGTTTCGTTCGAGGCCAGATTCGCCACGACCTTCGGCGCCAGCGGCAATCCGGCCGCGCTCAACGCCCCGAACGGATTCTGCCCCAGCCCTTGTCCGCCGTCGGTCGAGATGCGTTCCGCCGCCATCTCAGTTTCCCCGGCCTCCGCACGCGCCCGCCGGGATGTCCGTTTCGCCACCCAGAAACATCAGCGCTTTCGCATAGCTGCGCCGCGCGAGAAAATGCGCCAGTTGCGGATGCAGGCCGGCCGGTTCGCGCGCCACCAACTCGTCCAGCCGCGCCATTTCCCGCGCCACCGCTGCCGCATCGGAGGCCTTGATCGCGCCGAGCAGCGCCTGCAACGAACCCCTTATTTCCGCATCGCTTGTCATGGTAATTGTCTGGTCTCCCGTCCTTCGGCTTTCGCCTTATCCCGCTGTTACCCACGTTAAGTCAGATTGCAATCCCCGAGCCATTCCCAGCCGGCGCTTGAGTCCCGGGGCTTCCCGCCCCATGTTGTCCGACCTTTTCCCGCCATGCGTTCGGCCGCCGGCGTCCACTCGGTCCGCCGCCAACCGTTGCGGGTTTTCCCTTTCCAATGAATTCCCTCAACGTTTCGCCCAACGCCAACGCCGACATCATCGAGTCGGCCTACGAGGCTTGGCAGCGCAACCCCGACTCCGTCGATCCCACCTGGCGCGCGTTCTTCCAGGGCTTCACGCTCGGCAACAACGGCGCCGCCCTCAGCCCCGTGCCCGCCGCGCGCGCCGCCGGCGTCCGCATCGTCGACAGCTACAAGCAGGCCCAGGTCCTCCGCCTCATCAACGCCTACCGCGCGCACGGTCACCTTCAGGCCCACACCGACCCGCTCGGCGAGCCCCCGCCGGCCAACCCGCACCTCGCGCTGGAGCACTTTCACCTCGACGATTCCGACCTCGACGATTCGTTCGCGCTCACGAATTTCCGCGGCGGCGGCACGCAAAAGCTGCGCGACATCCTCGCCGCCCTGCAGCAAACCTACTGCCGGCACGTCGGCATCGAATATACGCACTGCCAGGATCACGACGCCCGCGAGTGGCTGCAGGCGCACATGGAGCGCACCGCCAACCAGCCCGCGTTCACCAAGCCCCAGAAAACCCGCATCCTCCGTCGCGTCGTCAAAGCCGAGCTCTTCGAAAAATTCCTCCACACGAAATACGTCGGCCAGAAACGTTTCTCCGGCGAGGGCGCCGAGACGTTCATCGCCGCGCTCGACGCGGTCATCGAAAAGTGCCCCGACCTCGGCGTCGACGAGATCGTCCTCGGCATGGCCCACCGCGGCCGGCTCAACGTCCTCACCTCGATCCTCCGCAAGCCGTTCGAGCTGCTCTTCGAGCAGTTCACCGAAAACTACATCCCCGATTCCGTCGCCGGCGATGGCGACGTGAAATACCACCTCGGCTACGAAGCCGTCCTCGACACCGCCGCCGGCCGCAAGATCGAGGTCCGCCTCGCCGCCAACCCGTCGCACCTCGAGATCGTCGATCCCGTCGTCGAGGGCAAGGTCCGCGCCCGCCAGCGCATCCGCGGCGACACCGAGGAGCGCCGCCGCGTGCTGCCCTTCCTCATTCACGGCGATGCCGCGTTCGCCGGCCAGGGCGTCGTCGCCGAGACGCTCAACTTCTCGCAGCTCCCGGGCTACCGCACCGGCGGCACCGTCCACCTCGTCATCAACAACCAGATCGGTTTCACCACGCTTCCCGCCGAGGCGCGCTCGACCCGCTACTGCACCGACGTCGCGAAGATGATCGAGGCGCCGATCTTCCACGTGAACGGCGACGACGCCGAGGCCGTCTGCATGGTCGCCCAACTCGCGCTCGAATTCCGCGTCCGCTTCAAGCGCGACGTCGTCGTCGACATGGTTTGCTACCGCCGCCACGGCCACAACGAGAGCGACGAGCCGGCCTTCACCCAACCGACGCTCTACCGCCAGATCGCCGCGCACCCGCAGGTGTCCACCATCCTCACGCAAAAGCTCATCGACGAAGGCACGATCACCGCCGCCGACGCCGAGGCCATCCGCGCCGAATACACCGCCGCCCTCGAATCGAATTTCGAGAGGATGAAATCGCGCGAAACCGTGAAGAGCGTCCGGCACTCCGCCGAGATCGAGGCCAGCAAGTTCCACGGCTCCACCGCGGTCTTCCAGCCCGACTACCAGCACGTCGTCGTCCCGACCGGCGTCGAAGCGGGCGTCATCGCCCAGGTCGTCGCCGGGCTCACGCGCATCCCGCCCGACTTCAAGCTCAACTCGAAAATCCGCCGCTTCCTCGAACACCGCGTCCAGGCGCATCACGAGGGCGGCCCGGTCGACTGGGGTTTCGCCGAGGCGCTCGCGTTCGGCACGCTCCTCCTCGAAAAAATTCCCGTCCGCCTCAGCGGCCAGGACTGCGAGCGCGGCACGTTCAGCCACCGCCACGCCGCGCTCTACGACCTCGACACGCGCGCCAAATACGTCCCGCTCGCCCACCTCGCGCCCGACCAGGCGCGCTTCTGCGTCTACAACTCCCTGCTCTCCGAGGCCGCCGTCCTCGGTTTCGAGTATGGCTACTCGATGGACTATCCCGGCATGCTCGGCATCTGGGAGGCGCAGTTCGGCGACTTCGCCAACGGCGCGCAGGTCGTCATCGACCAGTTCATCGCCAGCGGCGAATCCAAATGGCAGCGCGCGTCCGGCCTCGTGCTCTTCTTGCCGCACGGCTACGAGGGCCAGGGCCCCGAACACTCGTCGGCCCGCCTCGAGCGCTTTCTGCAGCTCTGCGCCGAGAACAACATGCAGGTCGCCAACCTCACCTCGCCCGCCAATTTCTTCCACGTGCTCCGCCGCCAGGTGAAGCGCGATTTCCGCAAGCCGCTCATCGTGATGTCGCCCAAGTCGCTCCTGCGCCACCCGGCGGCCGTCTCGCGCCTCGACGATTTCACCTCCGGCACCTTCCAGGAAGTTCTCGACGATCCCGCACGCCCGGAAAAAACCGACCGCGTGATCCTTTGCAGCGGCAAGGTCTACTACGACCTCTGCGACTACCGCGACCGCAACAAGATTCCCGGCACCGCGATCGTCCGCCTCGAGCAGCTCTATCCGCTCCATCGGAACCGCCTCGCCGAGCTCGCCGACGACTACCAGGGCGCGCGCATCATCTGGTGCCAGGAAGAGCCGCAGAACATGGGCGCATGGACCTACATCGCGCCGCATCTCACGCAGCTCTTCGGCGTCGTTCCGCTCTACGCCGGCCGCGATGCCGCCGCGTCCCCCGCCGTGGGCGCGCTCGCCCTCCATAAATTCGAACTCTCCGCGTTTCTCCAGGACGCGTTCAATATCTAAGCTTGGTCCTGGGTAAGAGGTGATGGGTCGTTGGTCCCGCCGCCCCATCACCCACCACCCATCACCTATAACCATCCTCCCATGCCCCTACTCGAAGTCAAAATTCCGCCGATGGGCGAATCGATCAACACCGGCGTGCTCGCCAAGTGGCACGTCGCCGATGGCGACATCGTCAAGAAGGACCAGCCGCTTTTCGAACTCGAGACCGACAAGATCACGAGCGAAGGCACCGCCGAGGCCGCCGGCAAAATCTCCTTCAAGGTCCAGGCCGGCACCGAGGTGAAAATCGGCCAGGTCGTCGCCACGATCGATCCAGACGTCAGCTCTCGGAAGTCAGACGTCAGCACCAAGCCCGCCGCCTCGGCGCCATCCGCCGCAGCTCCGGCTTCTGACCTCCGGCCTCTGGCTTCTGAACCGTCCCCCGCCGTCCGCCGCCTCGCCGCCGAAACCGGCGTCGACCCCGCCACCGTCGCCGGCACCGGCAAAGCCGGCCGCGTCACCAAAGCCGACATGCTCGCCGCCGCCGAAAAGCCGGCACCCGTAGCTGCGAGCGTGAGCGAGCAGACCCCCGCGGAAACGCGCGCCGCCGCCGGCGCGCCTGCCGCCCCGAGCTCCGACCTCTCGCCTCTCGCCTCTCGCCCCTCGCCTGCGGCGAGTCGACAGACTCGCCGCAAACTCACCCCGCTCCGCGCCCGCATCGCCGAGCGCCTCGTCGCCGCCCAGCACCAGGCCGCGATGCTCACCACCTTCAACGAAGCCGACATGTCCGCCGTCCTCGCGTTGCGCGCGAAATACCAGGACGACTTCGTGAAGAAAAACGGCCTCAAGCTCGGCTTCATGTCCTTTTTCGCGAAGGCCGTCGTCCACGCGCTCAGGGAGGTGCCCGCCGTCAACACCCAGCTCGACGGTGACTCCATCGTCGAAAATCACTACTACGACATCGGCATCGCCGTCTCGACCGACCGCGGCCTGATGGTTCCCGTGATCCGCGATTGCGACACGCTCGGCATGGCCGACATCGAAAAATCCATCGCCGCCACCGCCAAGCGCGCCCGCGACGGCAAGATCACGCTCGCCGATCTCGAGGGTGGCGTCTTCACGATCACCAACGGCGGCATCTTCGGCTCGATGCTCTCGACGCCGATCATCAACCCGCCGCAGAGCGCAATCCTCGGCCTCCACGCGATCACCGAGCGTCCCGTCGCCGTCGCCGGCCAGGTCGTCATCCGCCCGATGATGTACCTCGCCCTGAGCTACGACCACCGCCTGATCGACGGCCGCGAAGCCGTGACGTTCCTCGTGAAAGTGAAGCAGGCCATCGAGGATCCCACGCGCCTCCTGCTCGCGATCTGACGATCGCGCGCCGGGGCGCGAGTTGAAAGTTGAGGGCTGAAGGTTGAAAGACCGATCCCCTCAGCAGCTTTCAACTTTCAACCTTCACCTTTCAACCATCATGGATTTCGACCTCATCGTCATCGGCGCCGGTCCCGGCGGCTACGTCTGCGCCTTCCGCGCCGCGCAACTCGGCCTCAAGGTCGCGCTCGTCGACAAACGCCCCACGCTCGGCGGCACCTGCCTCAACGTCGGCTGCATCCCGAGCAAGGCCCTCCTTCATTCCAGCGAGCACGTCGCGTGGGCCTGCCACGACGCCGCCGAGCACGGCGTCAAGCTCGGCCAGGTCGAGGTCAACCTCAGCGCCTTCATGAAGCGCAAGGACGCCGTCGTCGCCAAGCTCGTCGGCGGCGTCGCCCAGCTCGCGAAAGCCCGCAAGATCACCGTCATCAACGCCGCCGCCGCCTTCGTCTCCGCCAATACCATCTCCGTGGCGACGAGCGCCAGCGAGTCGAAGCAGCTCACCGCGAAAAACATCGTCATCGCCACCGGCTCCGCCCCCGTCGAGCTGCCGTTCCTCCGCTTCGACGGCCGCGCGATCGTCTCGAGCAACGACGCCATCGCCTTCGACGCCGTTCCGAAAAAACTCGTCGTCGTCGGCGGCGGCGCGATCGGCCTCGAGCTCGGCTCCGTCTGGTCCCGCCTCGGCAGCGAGGTCACCATCGTCGAATTCCTGCCGAAGATCGTCGCGAACTGCGACGACGACATCGTTCGCAACTTCACGCGTCTGCTCGAAAAGCAGGGACTCAAGATTCACACCAACGTCCGCGTCACCGGTTTTCAACGCAGCGTCGGCGAGACCGCCTCGGCCTCCGGCACCCTCACGCTCTCCGCCGAACGCGACCGCGAGACCCTCTCCTACGCCGCCGACAAGGTCCTCGTCGCCGTCGGCCGCCGCCCCTACACCGACGGCCTCGGCCTCGACAAGGCCGGCGTCGAACTCGACGACAAAAAACGCGTCAAGGTCGACGCGCACCTGCGCACCTCCGCGCCCGGTGTCTGGGCGATCGGCGACGTGATCGCCGGTCCGATGCTCGCGCACAAGGCCGAGGAGGATGGCGTCGCCGTCGCCGAATGGATTGCCGGCCAGCCCGGCCACATCAACTGGGACCTCGTGCCCTCGATCGTCTACACCAGCCCGGAGGTCGCCTCCGTCGGCCTCGGCGAGGACGCGGCCAAGGCCAGGGGCCTCGCCGTCAAGGTCGGCAAATTCAACTTCGCCGCCAACGGTCGCGCGATCGCCGCCGGGGTCACCGACGGTTTCGCCAAGATCATCGCCGACGCCAAAACCGACCGCATCCTCGGCGCGCAGATCCTCGGCCACAACGCCGGCGAGCTCATCAGCGAAGTCGTGACGCACATGGAATACGGCGGCAGCGCCGAGGATCTCGGCCGGACGATCCACGCCCATCCGACCGTCAGCGAATCGCTGAAGGAGGCTGGCTTGGCCGTGAGCAAGTCCGCCATTCACGCGCTCTGACCCGTGCAGCTTCGGCCTCTGAT
>DASZPP010000298.1:0-36639 GCA_035549975.1 Opitutus sp. | reverse complement strand
GTTCAGCCGCGGAGCGAGGACGCATTCTGGAGCGGCGTGCGGCGGCGTCGCGGATGACGCTGGAATTTCATCCGGCGGTTCAGCGGGATTTCAATGTGTCCATCGCTTCAGAAAACTTCGCGACCCTCACAAAGGTTCACGAGGTGGTGCAACACATAGATGGTTGCACGGCGTCCTTGGCCTTGGCGCGCGATTTTCAGCACGCCGGCTTGGGCAAGCTGGCGCAGGAGCGTGGAAACCATTGCGAGGGTCGGCATGTCCTCTTGGCGTTCGAGGTCGCTGGCGCTGGTGGCGGGCCGCGCGAAGAGATGATCGAGCAACGGCACCGCGAACTGGCTATGCGTCAGGTCGATGACTTGATGTTTCAACCGTTCGTAGAGCGCGAGGATGGCGCGGGCGGTTTGCGCGTTGGCCGCGGCCTGGGTGGCGACGCCTTCGAGAAAGAAGGCGAGCCACCGATTCCAGCTCCCTGGCTGGCCAAGCTCGCGCAATCGCCCGATGTATTCGGAACGACGGGCTTCGAGATAGGCCGAGAGATAGAACATCGGCTGAGAAAGGATCTTTTTCTCGAAAAGAAAGAGCGGAATCAAAATGCGCCCGATCCGGCCGTTGCCATCGTTGAACGGATGGAGAATCTCGAATTGGGCGTGGATAATCGCGAGCTGCACGAGGGGATCACGCTCATCAGCGTGATAGTAGTTCTCCCATTCGGTGAGAAGGCGCGGAAGATCGAGCGGCGATGGAGGAACGAAGGAAGCCTCCGCGAGCGTCGCACCTTGAATGCCGATCCAGTTTTGGTTGATGCGAAAACGCCCTGGAAGCTTGTCGCGCCCACGAACGCTATCGAGCAGGACTTCGTGCAGCTTCAGCATCAGGTTGAGATTGAACGGTCGATCGCGTAGTGCTTCCTCTGCCCGGCGCAACGAACGACGATAGTTGCTAATCTCGACGATATCGTTGCGCTTCTCTTCTTCGTCGGGGAAAAGCTCGCCGGCTTCGAACTGAAGCACATCGCTCAATGTCGCGGCTGTGCCTTCGATGCGGGATGACAGCACGGCTTCCTGAGTGGTGATTGGCGACAGGAGAACCGCGGGATTTCGAATGCCGTGTAAGAGCCCATCAAAACGGGCCAGCTCGCGATTGGCCCGTCCAATCAGTGGAATAAGGGAATGCCAATCGAGGTTGGTAATCGGCAGAGGCTCGGGAACGCAGGGCTGCACACGAGCGAGACTTGCAACCTTTTCAATCGGGGAAAAGTTCTTTTGTTTAGCAAAAGACGTTTTGCTTTAGTTATTCGCGAGAAGCTTAAGGACGCTTTAAGCAACTTAAAGACCCTTAGGCCGCAGCGACTTGCTTACGGCAGATCCGTCGAGCCCATCAGGTAGCGGTCGCACTCGCGGGCGGCGCTGCGACCTTCGTTGATCCTCCTTCGCCAAGCTGCGGCGGACAGGTCGGCCCCGGCTCAAGGGAGGTCCGTTGAGCCCATCAGGAAGCGGTCACATTCTCTCGCCGCGCCTCTACCCTCATTGATTGCCCACACCACCAGCGACTGGCCGCGGCGGCAGTCGCCGGCGGCGAAGATGTTTTCGATGTTGGTCCGATACTTCTCGTGCTCGGCCTTGATGTTCGAGCGCGGGTCGGTGTCGAGATTCAGGTCCTTCAGAAGTGCCTGCTCGGGCCCGAGGAAACCCATCGCGAGGAGGACCAGTTGCGCGGGGCGCGTCTTCTCGGTGCCGGGGACTTCCTTCGGCACGAACTGGCCCTTCTCGTTTTTCTCCCACTTGATCTCGACGGTGATGAGTTCCTTCACGGCGCCGTTGGCGTCACCGACGAACTTTTTCACGGTCGTGAGATACACGCGCGGATCGGCGCCGAACTTCGCGGCGGCTTCCTCCTGGCCGTAGTCCATCTTGTAGACCTTCGGCCATTCGGGCCAGGGGTTGTCGGCGGCGCGGTCGAGCGGCGGCTTCGGGAGAATTTCGATCTGCACGAGGCTCTTGCAGCCGTGGCGCATCGAGGTGCCGACGCAGTCGGTGCCGGTGTCGCCGCCGCCGATGACGACGACGTCCTTGTTCTTCGCGCTGATGAGCGCGTGGTCGGCGCCGCCGTTGAGGACGGCCTTGGTGTTCGCGGTGAGGAACTCCATCGCGAAGTGCACGCCGGTGAGCTTGCGGCCCTCGATCGGCAGATCGCGCGGCTGCGTGGCGCCCGTGCAGATGACGGTGGCTTCGTATTCCTTGAGGAAAATCTGCGGCTCGACGTTGTCGTTGTCGCCGTTGCCGACGCTCGCGTTGCAGACGAACTTGATGCCGGCGGCCTCCATGAGCTTGATGCGGCGGAGGACGATTTCCTTCTTATCGAGCTTCATGTTGGGGATGCCATACATGAGCAGGCCGCCGGGACGGTCGGCGCGTTCGAAGACGGTGACGGTGTGGCCGGCCTTGTTGAGCTGCTCGGCGGCGGCGAGGCCGGCGGGGCCGGAGCCGATGACGGCGACTTTTTTCCCGGTGCGGACGGGCGGCGGCTCGGGGAACACCCAGCCCTCCTCCCAGCCGCGATCGGTGATGGCGGCTTCGATGTTCTTGATCGTGACCGGCGGGGCGTTGATGCCGAGGACGCACGAGCCCTCGCACGGCGCGGGGCAGACGCGGCCGGTGAACTCGGGGAAGTTGTTCGTCTTGTGCAGGCGGTCGAGCGCCTCGTGCCAGAGGCCGCGGTAGACGAGGTCGTTCCACTCCGGGATCAGGTTGTTGATCGGGCAGCCGGAAGCCATGCCGCTGATGAGCTTGCCGGTGTGGCAGAACGGGACGCCGCAATCCATGCAGCGCGCGCCCTGCGTGCGGAGCTTCTTCTCCTCCATGTGGTGGTGAAACTCCTTCCAATCGCGCACGCGCTCGAGCGGCGGGCGGTCGACGGGAAGTTCGCGGAGGTATTCGATGAAGCCGGTGGGTTTGCCCATGGTGAGTTAGCTTAAAGTAGCGAGTAGCGAGTAGTGGGTAGCGAGTAGAAAGTCTGCGGCGGGCGGCGGTTCGGGGATGCTCGCTACTCACTACTCGCTACTTCAATTGATCAGTTGCCGCCGACGCGGGACGTGTCGCGGGCGTTTTCCTCGAAGGCGGCCATGATGGCTTCGTCGCCGGTGAGGCCCTGGGCCTGCGCGCGCTCGATGCAGGCGAGCATGCGCTTGTAGTCCTTCGGGAGAATTTTCACGAACTTCGGCACGAGGGCGTCCCACGACTCGAGCACGCGCTTGGCGCGGGCGCTCTTCGTGTAATCGAGGTGGCGCTCGATCATCGCGCGGACCTCGGCGATTTCGGAGCGCGACTCGAGCTTCTCGATGCCGACCATCGACTGGTTGACGTGCTTCGCGAAATCGCCGCGCTCATCGAGCACGTAGGCGACGCCGCCGGACATGCCGGCGGCGAAATTGCGGCCCGTGGTGCCGAGGACGACGACGCGGCCGCCGGTCATGTATTCGCAGGCGTGGTCGCCCACGCCCTCGACGACGGCGTTGACGCCGGAGTTGCGGACGGCGAAGCGCTCGCCGGCCATGCCGCGGATGTAGATCTCGCCGGCGGTGGCGCCGTAGAGGGCGACGTTGCCGACAATAATGTTCTCCGACGGATCGAAGGTCGCCTTGGCGGGCGGGTAGACGATGATCTTTCCGCCGGAAAGACCCTTGCCGACGTAGTCGTTGGCGTCGCCCTCGATGGTGAACGTCATGCCGCGCGGCATGAACGCGCCGAAGCTCTGGCCGGCGGAACCCTTGAAGAGAATGCGGACGGTGTCCTCCGGCAGGCCTTTCGCGCCGTGGGCTTTCGTGACCTCACTGCCGGTGATCGTGCCGACGACGCGGTGGATGTTGCGGATCGGCAGCTCGGCGATGACCTTCTCGCCGCGCTCGATGGCGGGCTTGCAGATCTCGAGGAGCTGGGTGACGTCGAGGGACTTGTCGAGGCCGTGGTCCTGCTTGATCGAGCAGAAGCGGCCGATCTCGTCGGGGACGTCGGGCGAGTAGAGGATGTTGGAGAAGTCGAGTCCCCTCGCCTTCCAGTGCTCGACGGCCTGCTTCGGCTCGAGGCGGTCGACGTGGCCGATCATCTCCTCGATCGTGCGGAAGCCGAGCTGCGCCATGAGCTCGCGGACCTCCGTCGCGATGTAGGTCATGAAGTTCACGACGTGCTCGGGCTTGCCGGCGAATTTCGCGCGGAGCCGCGGGTCCTGCGTGGCGACGCCGGCGGGACAGGTGTTGAGGTGGCACACGCGCATCATGATGCAGCCGGTGGCGACGAGCGGCGCGGTGGCGAAACCGAACTCCTCGGCGCCGAGCAGCGCGGCGATGACGACGTCGCGGCCGGTCTTGAGCTGGCCGTCGGTCTCGACGGCGATGCGCGAGCGGAGATTGTTGAGGACGAGCGTCTGGTGGGTTTCGGCGAGGCCGAGCTCCCACGGCAGGCCGGCGTGCATGAGCGACGTCTGCGGCGAGGCGCCGGTGCCGCCGTCGTGGCCGGAGATGAGCACGACGTCGGCGTGCGCCTTCGCGACGCCGGCGGCGACGGTGCCGACGCCGACCTCGGCGACGAGCTTCACGCTGATGCGGGCGTTACGATTGCCGTTCTTGAGGTCGTGGATCAGCTCGGCGAGGTCCTCGATCGAGTAGATGTCGTGGTGCGGCGGCGGCGAGATGAGGCCGACGCCGGCGGTCGTGCCGCGGGTCTTGGCGATCCACGGATAAACCTTGGTGCCGGGCAACTGGCCGCCCTCGCCGGGCTTCGCGCCCTGCGCCATCTTGATCTGGAGCTCGCGGGCGTTGACGAGGTATTCGCTCGTGACGCCGAAGCGGCCGGAGGCGACCTGCTTGATCGCGGAGTTTTTCGAATCGCCGCGCTCGTTGGTCCACGTGAAGCGCTCGGGATCTTCGCCGCCCTCGCCCGTGTTGGATTTTCCGCCGATGCGGTTCATCGCGATGGCGAGCGTCTCGTGGGCTTCCTTCGAGATGGAGCCGTAGGACATCGCGCCGGTCTTGAAGCGCTTCATGATCGCCTCGACGGGCTCGACCTCCTCGAGCGGGACGGGGTCGTTGAACTTGAAATCGAGGAGACCGCGGAGCGTGCAGAGGTTCTTGGAATTTTCGTTGATGATCTTCGAGTAGTCCTTGAACGCGGCGTAGCTGCCGAGGCGGACGGCCTTCTGCAGGCGGTGGATCGACTCGGGGTTGAAGAGGTGGAACTCGCCCTCGTTGCGCCACTGGTATTGTCCGCCGACGGGCAGGACGTGGCCGTTGACCGGGCGATCGGGAAACGCGACGCGATGCCGCGTGAGGACTTCCTGCGCGAGCACGTCGAGGCCGATGCCGCCGACGCGCGACGCGGTCCAGGTGAAGTAATTGTCGATGACGTCCTGGCGGAGGCCGACGGCCTCGAAAACCTGTGCGCCGCGGTAGCTCTGGATCGCGGAGATGCCCATCTTCGACATGACCTTGATCACGCCCTTCGACGCGGCCTTCACGTAATTCTTGCAGGCGGTCTTGTGGTCGATGTTCACCAGCAGGCCGTCCTGGATCATGCCGTCGATCGTCTCGAAGGCGACGTAGGGGTTGATCGCGGAGCAGCCGTAGCCGATGAGGAGCGAGAAATGATGCACCTCGCGCGCCTCGCCGGTTTCGAGCACGAGCGAAACGCGCGTGCGCAGGCCCTCGCGAATCAGGAAGTGATGCAGGCCGGCGACGGCGAGCAGCGCGGGAATCGGCGCGAAGTCCTTCGTGACGCCGCGGTCGGAGAGGATGAGGATCGTGACCTCGTCGTCCTCGATCATGCGGCGGGCGATGTGGCAGGTCTCCTCCATCGCGCGGGCGAGGCCCTTGTCGCCGCGCGTGGCGCGGAAGAGCGTCGGCAGCACGCCGACCTTGAAGCCCGGCTGGTCGAGCCGGCGGACCTTGGCGAATTCCTCGTTGGTGAGGACGGGCCACTTCAGCTCGACGCGGCGACAGGCGTAGGGATCGGGGTTGAGGAGGTTGCCCTCGGAGCCGAGGCGGGTTTCGGCGGAGGTGATGATCTCCTCGCGGATGCAGTCGATCGGCGGGTTCGTGACCTGCGCGAAGAGCTGCTTGAAATAATCGTAGAGCAGGCGCGGCTTGTTCGACAGGACGGCGAGCGGCGTGTCGTTGCCCATCGAGCCGATTGCCTCGACGCCGTCGCGCGCCATCGGCATGAGGACGATGCGCTGGTCCTCGAACGTGTAGCCGAACGCGATCTGGCGGTGGAGCAGTGTCTCGTGATCGGGCGGCGGGACGCTCGGCGCGGCGGGCAGGTCCTCGAGTTTGACGAGGTGCTCGTTGAGCCACTGGCGATACGGACGCTCGCTCGCGAGCTTCGACTTGATCTCCTCGTCCTCGATGATGCGGCCCTGCTCGGTGTCGACGAGGAACATGCGGCCGGGCTGGAGGCGGCCCTTCTGGATGACGTCCTCGGGCGGGATGTTGTCGATCACGCCGGCTTCGGAGGCCATGACGACGAGGCCGTCCTTCGTGACGTAGAAGCGCGACGGGCGCAGGCCGTTGCGGTCGAGGATGGCGCCGATCTGCTTGCCGTCGGTGAACGCGATCGAGGCGGGGCCGTCCCATGGCTCCATCAGGGAAGAGTGATATTGGTAGAACGCGCGGCGGTCGTCGTCCATCGACTCGTGGTTGGACCACGGCTCGGGGATCATCATCATGATCGCGTGCGCGAGCGGACGGCCGGCGAGCGTCAGAAGTTCGAGAGTGTTGTCGAACATCGACGAGTCGGAGCCGTTCGGGTTGATGATCGGGAGAATTTTTTGGATATCCTCGCCGAAGAGCTCGCTCTGGAAGAGCGCCTGGCGGGCGTGCATCCAGTTGATGTTGCCGCGGAGGGTGTTGATCTCGCCGTTGTGCGCGATGTAGCGGTAGGGATGCGCGCGGTCCCAGCTCGGGAACGTGTTCGTCGAAAAACGCGAGTGGACGAGCGCGAGCGCGGTCTCGATCGCGGGATGGTGGAGGTCCGGGAAATACTGCTCGAGCTGGTCGGTCGTGAGCATGCCCTTGTAGACGATCGTGCGCGTCGAAAGGCTGGGCATATACCACGTCTCGGCGCCGGCGAAGGTGGACGTGCGGATGACGGAGTAGGCGCGCTTGCGGATGACGTAGAGCTTGCGCTCGAACGCGGCGTCATCGAGGCCGGCGCCGCGGCCGATGAAGACCTGGCGCATGAACGGCTCGGACGCCTTCGCGCTTTCGCCGAGCATGGAGTTGTCGGTCGGAACGGTGCGCCAGCCGAGGATCGTCTGGCCCTCGCCTTGGACGAGGCCGTTGAAGAGTTCCTCGAGCTTGCGGCGCATGGTGGCGTTGCGCGGGAGGAAGACGATGCCGCAGCCGTATTGGCCGGGCTCGGGGAGCGTGATGCGCGCCTTCTTCGCGACCTCGGCGAGGAACTTGTGCGGCATCTGGAAGAGGATGCCGGCGCCGTCGCCGGTGTTCACCTCCGCGCCGCTGGCGCCGCGATGGTCGAGGTTCTTGAGGATCTGCAGGCCCTGGTGGAGGATCGTGTTCGACTTGCGGCCCTTCATGTCGACGACGAAGCCGACGCCGCACGCGTCGTGCTCGAACCACGGATCGTAGAGGCCTTGTTTACCGGGACGGACGGCGAGCGAGCGGCGGCGGGAATGGCCGCGACGGCGGGAAGAGGCAGGGCCGGAGTCCGGAGACGGCGTGGTGTTCACTGGGTCGGGTCGAGTCGAGGTTGCGGGTGGTCTGACAAAAGGATTGGCGAGGCGCGGCAGCGCGGGTTCAGCGGACGAAGGGAAGATCGGGGAGCATAAAAAGGGCCGGTCTCGGCGTTGCGAGAGCGGCCCGGGGAGAGGTTAGTTGCGGCGTGCTCTCGGCAACATTCAGAAGAAGCGAATCGTTTTCGTGGCCATTTTGGCGTGCTCGTCGTCGGAGCAGCCGGCGTTGGTCGGAACGTCGACCGGGGCGTCCACGGGTTTGATGAGATCGTTGCTGAGGAGATAGTTTTCGACCTCCTCGCCGGAGATGTCGGCGAGCATGACGCCGTCGATCTCGACGCAGGGCGAAAGGGGCTGGCCGGACTTCGCGACCATCTCCGCGTAGTTTTCGCGGTTGTTGATGATGTCGATGTCCTCGTAGGCGAGGTTGTATTTGCGGAGGATCGCACGCACGCCGTTGGACCAGCCGCAGGAAGGCTTGAGATAGGCTTTGATGGTCATGCGAGGAACGTGTGCGAGTGCAAAAGTGGCGCAAGGTATAGGAGGCATTTTTCGGCAATCAAGCACCGTCTTCGAGGATTTTCGCGGAACGTTGTCATAGCCGCCGCGCTGCGCGAACGCGGCGCGGAAGAGCCAAGGGCCAAGATCCAAGCTTCAGAGAAAATTCAAACCCCAAACTCCAAAGGGGGCGGCGCATCGGTTGGGAGTTTGCCGCCGGGAAATTTTCTGGAACTTGGAACCTGGAATTTGGAGCTTCCCGCCCACGGCGGGCGGCGCTATGCACGCGGCGAATGAAAGTCCTCGTGACCGGCGCGGCCGGTTTTATCGGCTACCATGTCGCGCGACGGCTCGCGGAGACGAAGCGGTGCGAGGTGCTCGGTCTCGACAATCTCAACGATTACTACCCGGTCGAGCTGAAGCAGGCGCGGCTCGCGGAGCTGGAGAAGTTCGAGAATTTTCGGTTTGTGCGGGCGGACTTCGGTGACGCCCCGGCGTTCGCGAAGCTCTACACGGCTTTCAAGCCGGGCTACGTCATCCACCTGGGCGCACAGGCGGGCGTGCGCCACAGCGCCGAGAATCCGGCGGCCTACGTGCACAGCAACATCTCCGGTTTCCTGAACGTGCTCGAAGCCTGTCGCGCGGCGCCGCCGAAGCATCTGGTTTTCGCGTCGTCGAGCAGCGTCTACGGCGCGGGCGCGACAGTGCCGTTTCGGGAGGATGCGAACACGGATCAGCCGATTTCGTTCTACGGCGCGACGAAGAAGAGCAACGAGGTGATGGCGCACAGTTACGCGCACCAGCACGGGCTGACGATCACGGCGCTGAGGTTCTTCACGGTCTACGGCCCGTGGGGCCGCCCCGACATGGCGCCGACGCTTTTCGCGAAGGCGATTTGCGAGGGAAAACCGCTCCGGCTCTTCAACGAAGGCCGGAACCGCCGCGATTTCACCTACGTGGACGACATCGTGGACGGCGTCGTGAAAGTCCTCCTCTACCCGCCGGCAGACCCGCCCGTGCCGCCGTTTCGGATCTTCAACATCGGGCACAACCGGCCGGTCGAGGTGACGCTGTTTGTGCGCATGCTCGAAGAGCTGCTTGGCCGGAAGGCGATCGTGGAGCTCGTCCCGCCCCAGCCCGGCGACATGATCGAGACCTGCGCGAGCCTCGACCGGCTGCGCGCCGCGATCGATTACCAGCCCAGGGTCTCGCTCGAGGATGGGCTGCGGCAGTTCACCGTGTGGTTCAAGGGTTATTATAAATTCTAGCGGCGCGGAAGTGCTGCGAAGCCATGTCGGCGAAGCAAATCGTCATCGCGTTGGTCGTCGCCGGCACGCTGGTCGGGGTCGCGATCGGCCGCTGGCCCTGGCTGCGGATGAACCGCGCGACGATCGCGCTCGTCGGCGCGACGGTGCTGATGGCGATCGGCGCGATTCCGCTGGAGGAAGCGTTTCGTGCGGTGGATTGGAACACGATCGTGCTGCTGTTCGCGATGATGGTGCTCAACGTGAACCTGCGGATGGCGGGGTTTTTCCACCGGGTCACCTCGCGGATCGCGAGGCTCGCGCGCACGCCGCGGCGGCTGCTGGCGCTCGTGATCGGAGTGTCGGGCGCATTGTCGGCGATTTTCCTGAACGACACGATCGCGTTGATGATGACGCCGCTCGTGCTCGAGATGACATGCGCGCTGCGGCGCAATCCCCTGCCCTACCTCGTCGCGCTGGTCACGGCGGCCAACGTCGGATCGGTCGCGGCGATCACGGGCAATCCGCAGAACATGCTCGTGGGCATGGCGTCGGGCATTCCGTTTGTGCACTTCACGGCGGCGCTGGCGCCGATCGCGATCGCCGGGCTGTTCGTCATCTGGGCGGTGGTGGCGCTGGTGTATCGCGGCGAATTCACGGCCGAGGCGCTCGATCACGAATTGATGCTGAGCGGCGACGAGGATCCGGCGTTGCTGCGCAAGGCGACGATCGCGACGGGGTTGATGCTGGCGGGATTGATTGCGGGGGCTCCGATCCCGCTCGCGGCGCTTGCGGCCGCGGCGGTGCTGCTCGTCAGCCGGGGGCGCGACCCGGAGCGGGTATTCGGCGAAATCGACTGGGGGCTGCTGGTGTTTTTCGCGGCGTTGTTCGTCGTGACCGGCGCGATCGAAACGAGCGGGCTGGGCCGGGACCTGTTTGCCTGGATGAGGCCGTGGGCGGATGGCGGACCGGCGAAGCTGACGGCGGTTTCCGTGGTCCTCAGCAATCTGGTCTCGAATGTGCCGGCGGTGATGCTGTTTCGGCCGGTCGTGCCGACGCTGGCGCAACCGCAGACGGCCTGGCTGACGCTGGCGATGGCGACGACGCTGGCGGGCAACCTGACCTTGCTCGGATCGGTGGCGAACTTGATTGTCGCGGAGATCGCGCGGCGACGGAACGTGCGGCTGTCGTTCATCGAATACCTGAAGGCGGGCACGCCGATCGCGGTGTTCACGCTGCTGATCGGCGTGTGGTGGCTGGGCCGGTGAAAGGCCGCGCGAGCGACGACGGCGGGAACCGTCGGTTTCCGGCGCGAGCGGGCTTGCTTCCGGCGCCCCGGGCGCTTCAGGTTTGCATCATCTGCCGCCGCGGTGGTTCGTGGCGGCATCGACCCGCCGTCACGTTCAGCTCCATCCTCCCATGTCCAAAGCCGCTCCCGCCAAAAATTCTTCCGCCGCCGCCGATGCCGCCACCGGCGCGCGCAACAAAAACATCGACCTCGCGCTTTCCGCCATCACGAAGCAGTTCGGCGAAGGCTCGATCATGCGGCTCGGCAGCAACGCGCACATGAAAGTCGATACGCTCACAACCGGTTCGCTGGCGGTCGATCTCGCGCTTGGCGTCGGTGGGCTGCCCAAGGGCCGCATCATCGAGATCTACGGGCCGGAGTCCTCGGGCAAGACGACCTTTTGCCTGAGCGTGATTGCGGAAGCGCAGAAACAGGGCGGTCTCGCGGCCTTCATCGACGTGGAGCACGCGCTCGATCCGAAATACGCCCGCGTCGTGGGCGTGAATCTCGACGACCTGCTCGTCTCCCAGCCCGATAGCGGCGAGGATGCGCTGAATATCATGGAGACGCTGATCCGCTCGAATTCCATCGATGTGATCGTCCTCGACTCGGTTGCCGCGCTCACCACGAAGGCGGAACTCGACGGGCAAATGGGCGATGCGACGGTCGGCGCGCAGGCGCGCTTGATGAGCCAGGCCATGCGGCGTCTCACGGCAGTTGTCAGCAAGACCCAGTGCGTGTGCATTTTCACGAATCAGATCCGGGAAAAAATCGGCGTGATGTTCGGCAATCCCGAGACGACCTCGGGCGGCCGGGCGCTGAAATTTTTCGCCTCGGTGCGCCTCGATATCCGCCGCCGCGATCAGATCAAGACCCCGGAGGGAAAAGTCATTGGCAATCGCACCAAGATCAAGGTCGTCAAAAACAAAGTCGCCCCGCCGTTTACCGAGTGCGAGTTCGACATCATGTATGACGAGGGGATTTCGAAAATTGGCTCGCTGCTCGACCTGGGGCTCGAGCACAAAATCCTCGAGAAAAAAGGTGCGTGGATCGCTTACGAAGGCGCCCTCGTTGGCCAGGGGCGGGATGCAGCGAAGCAGGCACTGAAAGAAAAACCGGAGCTGGCCGAAAAGATCACGAAGGCGATCCTCGAACGGGTGAATGTGACCGGCGGAGCCGTGGTGACGGGTAGCGAAGAGGCGTAGCCGAAGGCGTCGGAGCATACCGCCGGCGTTGGCGGCAGGAAACGCCAGGATCGATCGGGGTCTCCTGTCCGTGCGGGCATTGAGAGCACCGACCATCGACGCTGGAACCGGGCCCCTGGCCCGCGCGGGTGTTGGACGAATGAAGCGCGGGACGTGGCGGGGAATCGCTTTGCGTTCGGTCGCGAGGTCCTTTGTTTTTCGCGCGAATGCCTCGTCACACGGACACCATCGCCGCGCTCGCCACGCCCGTGGGCACGTCCGCTTTGGCGGTTATACGTGTAAGCGGTCCTGATACGGAACGGATCATGAGCGCGTTGTGGGGCGGCCCTCCCCTGCCCCGCGAGATGCGCCGCGGCGACTATCGCGACATCGGCGGGAAAATATTGGACGATGTGCTCTATGTTTTCTTTCGCGCGCCCCACTCCTACACGGGGGAAGACTCGCTGGAAATTTCGTGTCACGGGAACCCGTTCATCTCCCAACGAATTGTCGAAGACCTGCTGGTGCGGGGCGCGTGCACGCCCGAACCGGGCGAATTTACCAAGCGTGCATTCTTGAACGGCCGGATGGACCTGAGCCAGGCCGAGGCGGTGATGGATCTGATCCATGCACGCAGTGAACGGGCGATCGAAGCCGCGAATCGCCAGCTTCGAGGTTCGTTGAGCCGGCGAATGGAGGAGCTGATTCGGTTGCTGACGGCAGTCGTGGCTGAGATCGAGGCTTACATCGACTTTCCCGAGGAAGACTTGCCAGCGGAGGATTTCGCCCGAATCGAGCGTGGCTTGGACAGTGTCATTCGGGAAACCAGCGACTTGAGAGCTACGGGAAAATACGGCGACTTGCTCCGAAACGGAATAAAGACGGTGATCGTGGGAGCACCAAATGTTGGGAAAAGCAGTCTCCTGAACCGGCTCGTTGGCCATGACCGTGCGCTCGTGAGCGAAGAGCCGGGCACGACGCGTGATTACATTGAAGAGAGCATCGTGATTGGGAATTATTGCTTTCGGCTTATCGATACCGCTGGCTTGAATACCTCGCCGCAGCCGTTGGAGAGGCTTGGCATGTCAAAGGCGATGGCGCGCCTCTCTGATTCGGATCTGATTGTGATCGTGGCAGATGTGTCTAATATCGATGCGCCGATTCCCGCGGAACTGCGAGATGTGGGCCGTGGCAATGTCATCCGGGTAGTCAGCAAGATCGACCTAGCTCCGCCGTCCTTCCATATTCCGCCCGGGTGGATTGGAGTTTCGGCGCTAACTGGTATCGGAGTAGATCTATTGCGAGCGACATTGGCAGGCAAGATCGACGGACTGTGTGAATCGCTGGATGAGGAGTCTGTGGCAATCAATGCACGCCATAGTCACGCGCTCGATCAGGCTCTTGAGGCATTGAATTCGGTGAATTCACAACTCGCTAATAATGAATCTGCTGAGTTGATAGCTAGCAATCTTCGGAGCGCGATTGCCGCCTTCGAGGAGATCGCGGGTAAAGTCGATAACGAGGTTATTCTTGATGAGCTATTTCGGCGTTTTTGTATAGGTAAATAGCTTCGGCTTCTTATAAGACCTATTTGAGTGACTTACGAATCGACATTTGATGTCATTGTTTGTGGTGCTGGCCATGCAGGCGTCGAAGCGGCATTAGCGGCATCGCGAATGGGCGCCACTACCCTCTTGCTGACTGGCAATATCGACACTATTGCCCAGATGAGTTGTAACCCCGCGATTGGTGGGCAGGCAAAAGGTCAGATGGTTCGAGAAATAGATGCTCTCGGCGGCGAGATGGCTATTAATACCGATGTGACCGGAATACAGTTTCGGCTCCTTAATGAATCGAAGGGGCCGGCAGTCCAGTCGCCGCGGGCGCAATGCGACAAGAAAGCCTATCAGTTTAGACTAAAGCACACTCTCGAACTTCAGCCCAATTTGCAGATATTCCAAGCGTTGGTGACCGGTTTAATTTACAAAGGCGGATCGGCCGTCGGGTGCCGCACTAATTTGGACGTGGATTTTAGAGGCCGGACGGTAATCGTAACGACAGGCACTTTTCTTCGCGGGCTCATGCATATCGGTGCGAACCGAAGCGAAGGCGGACGGCTCGGTGACTTCAGCGCGACGACATTATCAGGAAGCTTGCTCGAAAGGGGCATAGAGCTTCAGCGCTTGAAAACGGGCACTCCGGCGCGACTGCTTGGGAGGAGTTTGGACTTTTCTCAAATGCAGGAGCAAAGAGGGGATGAAAACCCGACGCTTTTCGCGTTTCATGACACCCGCGGGAGAGACGACTTGTTCCACGTGGAACGGACGAACGAGCGCCGGATCGGCTGGAAGCCAGGTTGTGAACAAGTTTCATGCTGGATGACCTACACGACATCGGAGACCGCCGATATCGTTCGACAGAATCTCTCGAGATCGGCCCTTTATGGGGGTTTTATAGAAGGCGTCGGACCAAGGTATTGTCCAAGTATTGAAGACAAAATTGTCCGGTTTGCTGACAAACAACGACACCTGCTTTTCCTCGAACCCGAGGGGAGGGGGACGAACGAATTTTATGTGAATGGCTTGTCAACAAGTCTTCCATTCGATGTCCAGCTCGCGATGGTTCATAGCATTCCTGGACTGCAAGGAGCGGTTCTTTTGCGGCCCGCTTATGCGGTCGAGTATGATTTCGCGCCGCCCACACAGCTCAAGCGATCACTCGAATCGAAGAAGGTCGAAAATCTTTTCTTTGCCGGACAAATCAATGGCACATCGGGTTACGAAGAAGCGGCGAGCCAGGGACTGGTTGCCGGCGTAAATGCAGTCGCGAAGGTGAGGGGAGAGGCGCCGCTCGTGATTCAGCGGCACGAGGGATATATCGGTGTCCTGATTGATGACTTGGTTACGAAAGGGACGGCCGAGCCCTATCGGATGTTCACCAGCCGCGCCGAGCATAGGTTGCTCTTCAACCACGGCAGCGCGGAGCTACGACTTGCCCATCATGCTGAAAAATATAAGTTACTAAGCAAAAATAGGTTGGAAATGATTTATTCGAAACGGAATGCCATCGACAGTTGGGTGCGCCGGCTGGAAAATGAAAAGGCTGCTGGCGCGGAAGGCAACTGGGCGGATGCCATTCGACGTGGCGGTGATACACAAACACAACTTCCGTCCGAATTTGTGGCCGGTTCGCCGGAAGTCCGGTCGGAAGTTATATATCGCATTAGACTTAAGGGATATATCGAACGCGAATACCGACAGATCGAAAAGCTTTCGCACGCCGAAAAAGTTCGAATTCCCCCCGACATCGACTATGCGCACATTCGGGGCTTGCGGCGCGAAAGCGCAGCCAAGCTCGCCCAAATCAAGCCGGAGACGTTGGGACAGGCCAGCCGGATCAGCGGCGTAAACCCCGCGGATGTCAGCCTTCTAATGATCGTGATCGAAGCACAAAGGCGCGCGAATGGCTGAAATGCCTGGAAAATCAGCTCTGAGTTCGCCAACCGAAAAGCACGTCCGACATCTGGCGCGGCTCCTCGATCGGCGGACTCAGCTCGCGCCCTTGGTGGCCTCCGCGATCGGCGGCGCGCAGACTTTCGTCTTGGAAATCGGGTGCGGGCATGGGCATTTTTTGACGGCCTACGCCAATGTCCACCGCGACGAGCTATGTATTGGAGTTGATATCGCAAGCGACAGGATCGCACGGGCTGTGCGGAAGCAGGAGCGCGCTGGTCTCGCGAATCTGCATTTCATCCGGGCTGATGCGGATCTGTTGCTCGATGCATTGCCATCCTCGGTGGCAATCTCGGCCGTGTTTATTCTCTTTCCCGATCCCTGGCCGAAACTGCGGCACCACAAGCATCGCATCGCTCAAGCCTGGTTTCTTGGCCGCCTCGCTGAAAGGCTGGGGGAGGACGGTCGCCTCTATTTTCGCACGGACCATCTGCCTTATTTCGAGTCGACGCGCACCGAAATATCTATGCATCCGCGCCTCGTGCTCGTGGAAGAAGGGTGGCCGTTCGAGTGCCCGACGGTGTTTCAGAACCGAGCCGTGAGATACTACTCGCTTACCGCCAAGTTACGTCCGCCTGAGGCATAAGTTTGGGCCGACAAAATCGCCGCGTGCGCTAATTTGATCGGAGTGGTGCCGGTCGCTCGATTTCAGGGGTTGACGGAGTCTTTGGCCTTGGCCTTTCTTCTCCCTTTTCACTCGGCAACCTCCTATTTGCGCAACCATGACAAGGGTCAGAACATTCGCCTTGCTCGCGGGATTTCTCGCCATGTCTGCGTCTGCTTTGGCGGAGGAATCGCACGGCGTAAGACCTGCGGCGGAGGCACTCTTTCGCATTGGGCCGCTCCCGGTGACGAACAGCATCGTGACGAGTTGGGTGGTGGCAATTGTCCTGATCGTCGCGATCCGCATCGCCGTGGGACGGCCGAAGCTCATTCCTTCGCGCGGCCAGGCGGTCGTCGAGAACCTTGTCGAAGGTATCTATAATCTGACTTCGCCGATCGTTGGCTCGAAGGTCGCGCGCCAGACCTTCCCGTTGTTGATCGCGCTTTTCACCTATATCCTGATCCAGAATTGGAGCGGGCTGTTTCCGGGAGTCGGAACCATCTACATCGGCGATGCCGAGACCGGCGGCTGGAAGGAATTTGTCCGGCCGGCCAACGCGGACCTCAACGGCACCGCCGCGCTCTCCTGCGTGGCAATCGTCGGCTGGTTTTATTTCATCATGCGCTACGCCGGGCCGAGTTTTATCCTGAAAGATATTTTCGGCAACAAAGCGGACCCGAAGGAAGTTCCCGCCGTCGTCTACTACCCGCTTTTCGTCATTTTCTTTTTGATCGGCATCATCGAGATAATCTCCATCGCCTTCCGGCCGATATCGCTATCGCTCCGGCTCTTTGGCAACGTTTACGGCGGTGAAAGTCTGATGCACGCGATGAGCGGCATGCAAAAATGGGGCCTGCCCGCGCCATTCTACGTGCTCGAGCTCCTGATCGGTTTTGTGCAGGCGTTCGTCTTCACGCTTCTGGTGGCCGTGTATATCGGCCTCATCTGCAATCACGGCGACGACCACGCCCACTCGGGCTCCGAAACCGCCGCCCATTGATATTCGCTTTCCCGCCGGGACCGTGCCAAGCGCGCGGGCGGCGGCAACCCAACCCGCAAAAACACCATAACAACATGATCCATACAATCGCTGAAATCACCGGAAGCATTCAAGGCGGCCTCGGCTGCCTCGGTGCGGCCATCGGCGTCGGTCTCGTCGGCTACAAGGCCGCGGAAGCCGTCGGCCGGAATCCCGGTGCTTCCACCAAGATCCTCGTTCAGGGGATCATCGGCATGGCGCTCGCCGAGGCCATCGCCTTCTACGCCCTGTTCATCGCCGGGAAATAATCCTCAGCGCGCCGCGCCAGCATCGTCATGGCTCGCGCGGCGTTTTTCATCCGCATCACGGTCATGCTCTCCCCACTGCTCCTTCTGGCCGAGGCCACCGGTCACGTCGCCGAGGCGTCGGCGGCCCATGGTGAGGCCGGCTCCGGCATCACCAAAATATTCCAGGACTTCGGCATCAGCTGGCCGTTCTTTCTCGCGCAGGTCCTGAACTTCTCGCTCGTCGCCTTCATCCTCTGGAAATTCGCGTTCAAGCCGGTGATGGCGACCCTCGACGAGCGGCAGAAGAAGATCGCCGACGGGCTTCGCTACACGGAGGAAATGCAGGCGAAGCTTGCCGCCGCCCAGCAGGAAAGCTCGACGATCGTCCACAACTCCCAGGTGGAAGCCGCGCGCATCATCGATGAAGCGCGCCGCGCGGCGAAAGAATACCTCGACAAGCAAACCCGGGAGGCCGCGACCCAGGCGAACGACCTGCTCGCGAAAGCCCGCCAGGCCGTCGAACTCGAGCACAAGAAAATGCTGGCCGAAACGCGCGGCGAAATCGCGCGCCTCGTCGTCGCGACCACGGAACGCGTCCTCGCGAAGAAACTCTCCGACGCCGATCGCGCAGCTTACAATGATGCTGCGGCGCACGAATTGACCGGCGTCTGATCCCACTCGCATCCCCGCTCCCCGCGCCAAGCTCCATGGCCTCCGGCAAAAAGCAGTTTCAGCGCCTCGCCCGCCAGCTTTTCAAACTGAGTCTGGTGGACGATGCCGTTTCCCCCGAACGCGTCGGCGGCGTGCTGGCTTATGTGGAACGCCACCATCCCGCCCACGCCCGGGCGTTGCTCCAGTCTTATCATCGCCTGATCGCCGCCGAGCTCGCGCGCGGCCGCGCCGACGTCGAGCACGCCGGCGCCGTGCCGCAATTGACGCTCGACGCGATTGCCGCCGCGATGACGAAGCGTTACCAGCGTCCGGTGACGGCAGCGGCCCGCCGCAACGATGCGTTGCTGGCCGGCCTGCGTATCCGCATCGGCGATGACGTTTACGAATCCTCGGTGGCCGCCCAACTTTCCGCCCTCGGCGCGTCGGTCTGACCCCGCCCCCCCCCCCCCCCCAAAAAAAAATCCATAATTCTCAACCCTCCAACCGCGCGTCGCGCCCATGAGCACCGTCCTCGAACAAATCGAACAACAGATCGCCAAGCTTTCGAGCAAGGCCGTCAAGAAGAACACCGGCACCATCCGCGCCGTGGCCGACGGCGTCGCCAAGATCGACGGCCTGTCCGACGTGATGTATAACGAGATGGTGCAGTTTCCCGGCGGCGCCATCGGCATCGCGCTCAACCTCGAGGAAGACGAGGTCGGCTGCGTCATCCTCGGCGACGTTTCAAAGCTCAAGGAAGGCGACGAAGTTCAAACCACCGGCCGCCTGCTTTCCGTCCCCGTCGGCAAGGCGCTTCTCGGCCGCACGGTCGACGCGCTCGGCAATCCGATGGACGGCAAAGGCCCGATCGCCGCGACCGAAACCTATCCCGTCGAAAAAATCGCGCCCGGCATCATCGTGCGCAAATCCGTCTCGCAGCCGCTGCTCACCGGCATCATGGCGATCGACTCGATGATTCCCATCGGTCGCGGGCAGCGCGAACTCATCATCGGCGACCGCGGCACCGGCAAGACGACCATCGCGATCGACACGATCATCAATCAGGCGAAGATCAACAAGGTCGGCCTCGCTTCCGGCGACAAAAACTTCCGTCCGGTTTACTCGATCTACGTCGCCGTCGGCCAAAAGAATTCGAACATCGTCCGCACCATCGCGGCGCTCGAGGCCGCGGGCGCGCTCGAATACACGATCATCGTCGCCGCGCCCGCCGCCGACAATCCCGCGAACCAATACCTCGCGCCCTACTCCGGGGCGGCGATGGGCGAGTGGTTCATGGAAAATGGCATGGATGCGCTGATCGTTTACGACGACCTGTCGAAGCACGCCGTCGCCTACCGCCAGATTTCGCTGATCCTGAAGCGCCCGTCCGGCCGCGAAGCTTATCCCGGCGACGTGTTCTACCTCCACTCGCGCCTGCTCGAACGCGCCGCGCGCCTCGCCGGCAAGGGCTCGCTGACCGCGCTGCCGATCATCGAGACGCTCGCGGGCGACGTCTCCGCGTACATTCCGACGAACGTCATCTCGATCACCGACGGCCAGATCTTCCTCGAGACCGACCTCTTCAACCAGGGTATTCGTCCTGCGGTGTCGGTCGGTTTGTCGGTGTCGCGCGTCGGTTCCGCGGCGCAGATCAAGGCGACGAAGCAGGTCGGCGGAAAGCTGAAGGGTGAACTCGCGCAGTTCCGCGAGCTCGCGGCGTTCGCCCAGTTCGGCTCCGACCTCGACGCGAAGACGAAGGCGCAACTCGAGCGTGGCGCGCGCATCGTCGAGCTGTTCAAGCAGCCCGCCTTCAACCCGACTCCGATCGAGCTGCAGGTGGCCGTGCTTTGGGCGATGCAGAAGAATTATTTCGACTCGATCGAGACCAAGAAGGTCGTGACCGCCGCGGCGTCGCTGAAGGAATTCTTCGCTACCCGCAAGGATGCGCTCCTGACCAGGATTCGCACGAAGGCGGCGCTCGACGCCGACCTCGAAACCGACCTCAAGTCCGCCACCGACGAGTGGAAGGCGACCTTCGCCGGCTGACCGGCGTCCGGTCCCTCCGCGACACGCTAACGACGCGCATCCTCTCTCACCGTGGCCAGCACCCGCGACATCCGCCGCCGCATCAAGTCGGTCAAGAACACCCGCCAGATCACCAAGGCGATGGAGTTGGTGGCCGCGTCGAAGATGAAGAAGGCGCAGCAGGCCGCCCTCTCGGGCCGGCCTTACGCCGACCTCATGGCGCAGATGCTCGCGGCGCTCGGCGATCGCGTCGAGGAATCGCAACATCCGTTCCTCGCCCGGCGCGACGTCAGGACCCGCGGCATCATTCTTGTCACGACGGACAAGGGCCTGGCCGGTCCGCTCAACGCGAACCTGTTCAAGGTGGTGCTCGACATCAAGACGCCGGCGAAATTCGCCGTGATCGGCCGCAAGGGCGCGCAGTTTCTCGCCCGCACGCACCGCGACCTGCTGGCCGATTTTCAGGTGAGCGATCGCGCCGCTTTCGCCGAGGTGAAGGTCGTGGCCGAGTTCATGACGAAACAGTTTCTCGACGGCGTCGTGGACACGCTCGAGGTCATCTGGCCGCAATTCAAGAATACGCTCGTGCAGGTGCCGAGCGTGATGCAGCTGCTGCCGATCACCGGCGTGAAGGAGGCGGCCGAGTCGCTGCGGCATGGCGCGGGCACGGTGGCGGTGCCGCCGGGGCCGGCGGCGGAGAGCCAGATGCTTTTCGAGCCGAGCGCGGAAAACGTGCTCCATTCGCTGTTGCCGCTCTACATCAATCGCGAGGTTTATCACCAGGTGCTCGACGCCAAGGCTTCCGAGCACAGCGCACGCATGGTCGCGATGAAGACCGCCAAAGACAACGCGAGCAAACTGCTCGACGACCTCACGCTCGAATACAACAAGGCCCGCCAGGCGGGCATCACGCAGGAAATTCTCGAGATCGCCGCCGCGCAATTCGTCACGGCGTAACCCCTCCATCCCTTTTCTTCTTCGCAATGAACACAGGCAAAATCGTCCAAGTCATCGGTCCCGTCGTCGACGTGCAGTTTTCAGGAAACGCGATGCCGCCGATCCTGCAGGCGCTCACCGTCGAGTTCGACGCCGCCGGCCGGCATCAGCACCTCACGCTCGAAATCCAGCAGCACTTGGGCGACGGCATCGTGCGCGCGATCGCGATGTCCTCTTCCGAAGGCCTCAAGCGCGGCATGGATGTACAGGACACCGGGGCCCCGATTTCCGTGCCGGTGGGCGAGGGCGTGCTGGGACGTATTTTCGACGTCACCGGCGCCACCGTGGATGACAAGGGGCCGGTGAAATTCGAAAAGAAATATCCGATTCACCGCCCGGCGCCGACGCTCGTGGAGCAGGAGACGAAGGCGAACATCCTCGAGACCGGCATCAAAGTCATCGATCTGATTTGTCCGTTCGTGAAGGGTGGCAAGGTGGGTGCGTTCGGGGGCGCGGGTGTCGGCAAGACGGTCGTGATCATGGAACTGATCAACAACATTGCGAAGGCGCATGGCGGCTACTCGGTGTTCGCGGGGGTGGGGGAGCGCTCGCGCGAGGGCAATGACCTCTATCACGAAATGTCGGAAGCCGGCGTCATCGATCAGAAGGATATTTCGAAATCGAAGGTCGCGCTGGTTTACGGCCAGATGAACGAACCCCCGGGTGCACGCATGCGCGTGGCGCTCTCGGCGCTCGCGATGACCGAGTATTTCCGCGACGAGAAGAACCAGGACGTGCTGCTCTTCATCGACAATATTTTCCGGTTCTCGCAAGCTGGCTCCGAGGTGTCCGCGCTCCTCGGCCGTTCACCGTCCGCCGTCGGCTACCAGCCGACGCTCGCGAATGAAATGGGCATTCTGCAGGAACGGATCACGTCGACGAAGAAGGGTTCGATCACGTCCTTCCAGGCGGTTTACGTCCCGGCCGACGACCTCACCGATCCGGCGCCCGCGAACACGTTCGCGCACCTCGATTCGACGATCGTGCTCGAGCGCTCGATCGCCGAACTCGGCATCTATCCCGCCGTCGACCCGCTCGCCTCGACGTCGAAGGCACTCGCGCCCGACGTCGTCGGCGAAGAGCACTATCGCGTTGCACGCGAGGTGCAGCGCGTGCTGCAGCGCTACAAGGATCTGCAGGACATCATCGCGATTCTCGGTCTCGACGAACTTTCGCCCGAGGACAAGCAGACGGTCTATCGCGCCCGGAAAGTGCAGCGTTTTCTCTCACAGCCGTTCTCGGTCGCCGAAGTGTTCACCGGCACGCCGGGCAAATACGTTTCCGTCAAGGACACCGTGCGGGGCTTCAAGATGATCCTCGACGGCGAGCTCGATAATGTCGCCGAAGGCGACTTCTACATGAAGGGCGGCATCGACGAGGTCATGGCCGCGTCGAAGAAGGCCTGAACACCGCTGCGGCTTTGAACTGACATGACCCTGTCGCTCGAAATCGTCACCCCCGAGGCGCGTGTCTATTCCGATACGATCGATTCGGTCGTGATTCCGACCGTCGAGGGCGAGGTCGGCATCCTGCCCGGACACATTCCGCTGCTGACGGAAATCGCTCATGGCGAGCTTCGTGTCACGCGCAACGGGAAGCTGGAGTTTCTCGCGGTGGGCGGCGGCTTCGCCCAAGTCGAAGGCGACCGTGTTCGTGTTCTTGCCGAACACGCGATCAGCGAGTCCGGGATCGACGAAAAAGCCGTCGAAGCTGCTCTCGCACGGGCGGAGGCCGAACTGAAGGAGGCCGAGCATCTCGACCCGAACGAGTTCGAGCGCCTCCAAAACCTCGTTCGTTTCTCCGGCGTGGAATTGGCGCTTAAGCGCCGGCGTCGCTGATTGTTGCGCTCTTGGGTTCTCACAATCGGGCCTTTTCCTTGCACCCCGACTGAAAACGAGTCTCATTCGTCTTCGCCTTGCCTAAGTCACCACCAACATCGCCGGCCTTGGTGCCGCTTTGCCAGCTATCCGCTGGCGGGCTCGGTCGTGTTCGTCGGCTGACCGGCGACGCCGAGTTCTGCCAGCGCGTGCGGGAAATGGGTTTTGGCGAGGCCGCTTTTGTCGGCAAAGTTTCCGGCAACGGAACCATCCTCTGCCAAGTCAACGGCAATCGCATCGCGCTCAGTCACGATGCGGCCAAGAACATACTCGTCGAGCCGCTCGGCCGGCGTTGAGGGCCGACGCTGATGGCTGAGCCCATCGAGCTTTCCGCACTCTCCTTCGGCGCTTCCGCCGTTGTGCGGGATTATCCGAAAACCGGTGCCGCGTTCATCCGGCTGCGCGAGATGGGACTCCTTCCGGGCACGCGCATCACCCTCGTCCGTGCCGCGCCGCTTGGCGATCCCATCGAAATCAAAGTCCGCGGCTATCATCTGACGCTTCGCAAAAGTGAAGCCGCCCACGTGCTCGTGGAGCCGGTCTCGTGATATGACCCTGCCCGCACACATCGCCGCCGCGCCGTCCACGACTTCGTCCCGGCTTCCAACCTACGCGGTCGTCGGCAACCCGAATTGCGGCAAGAGCACGCTTTTCAACGCCCTCACCGGCCTCAAGCAGAAGGTCGGCAACTATCCGGGCGTCACCGTCGAAAAAAAGATCGGCACGACCTACTCGCAACACGGCCAGCCGGTCACCGTCATCGATTTGCCCGGCGCCTATTCGCTGGCCGCCCGCTCGCCCGACGAGGCGGTCACGCGCGATGTCCTGCTCGGCCGGCGCGCGGATACTCCGCAGCCCGACCGAATCCTCTGCATCGTCGATGCGACGAATCTCGAACGAAACCTTTACCTGCTTCACCAGATTCTCGACCTCGGCCGGCCCGTGATCGTCGTCCTCAACATGATGGACCTCGCGGCCACCGCCGGGCTCAACATCCGCGTCGGCCGCCTCGAACACCTGCTCGGCGTGCCCGTGATTGCCTGCGAGGCCGTCAACGGAAAGGGGATCGTCGACCTTCGCCTCGCGATGAGCCGCGCCGAACTTTCGCTTGCGCGCCATGCGTGGGATGTTCCCGCCGCCATCGCGCCCGCGGTCGCCGAACTCCAGGCCTCGCTCACGGCCAACGATCGCAAGGCGCCGCTAATCGCCCGCGCCGAGGCCCTGCTGCTCCTGACTGACCAGGACAGCGTTCGCGTCGCCGGCTCGACGCCGCTCAGCCCGCGCACGACGGAAATTCTCCAAGGCTGGCAAACGCGCTGGTCGCGCGAAGGCACGGACTGGGCCGCGCTGCTCGTCAACTCCCGTTACGAGTCGATTGGCCGCATCGCCAGCGAAGTTGTCCTGCCTGCCGGCGATGCCGGTCCAACCCGATCTGACCGGATCGACGCGGTCGTCACGCACCCACTCTGGGGCTGGCTCGTGCTCGGTGGGATCATGACACTGCTCTTCCTGAGCATCTTCACGCTCGCGGAATATCCGATGAATTTCATCGATGCCCAGGTCGCGGCGTTTTCCGGGTGGGTGAAGCAAGCCATGCCGCCGGGCGACCTGCGCGACCTGATCACCGATGGTGCGATCGCCGGGGTCGGCGGCGTGGTGGTTTTCCTGCCGCAGATCCTGATCCTGTTTTTCTTCATCGGACTGCTCGAGAGCACGGGCTACATGGCGCGCGCCGCGTTCATCATGGACCGGCTCATGTCGCGCGTCGGCCTCAACGGCAAAAGCTTCATCCCGCTCCTCAGCTCGTATGCCTGCGCGATTCCGGGCATCATGGCCACGCGCACGATCGAGGATGCGAAGGACCGTCTGGTGACGATCCTCGTCGCGCCGCTGATGAGCTGCTCGGCGCGGCTGCCCGTTTACCTGCTCATGATCGCCGCGCTCGTGCCGGGCGGCCGCGTGCCGGTCGTGACCAAGGTCGGGATCATGCTTCTCATGTATGCGCTCGGGACGTTCGGCGCGTTCGGTTTCGCCTGGCTGTTCAAGCGCACGCTGCTCAAGGGCGCGCCGCCGCTCATGATCATGGAGCTGCCGCCGTATCGCCTGCCGCGGATCAAGGACGTCTTGCTGCACATGCTCGAGCGCGCCGGTATTTTTCTGAAACGGGCCGGCACGATCATTCTCGGCATCAGCATTGTCCTGTGGTTTCTCGCCGCCTACCCGAAGGCCCCCGAGGGCGCGACCGCCGCGCAACAAATCGAGCAAAGCTACGCCGGCCGCGCCGGCCACGCGCTCGAGCCGCTGATCAAGCCGATCGGGTTCGACTGGCGCGTCGGCGTCGGCCTCGTTAGCTCGTTTGCCGCGCGCGAAGTCTTCGTCAGTTCCATGGCGGTGGTCTTCAGCGTGGAGCATTTCGACAGCGACAGCGACAAGGACGTGGCGCCGCTCCTCTCCTCGCTGCGCCATGCCACCTGGCCCGATGGCCGCACGCTCTTCACCCCGCTGGTCTGCCTCACGCTGATGATCTACTACGTCTTCGCGATGCAATGCATGAGCACGGTTGCCGTCGTGAAACGTGAAACGAATTCCTGGCGCTGGCCGCTCTTCCAAATCGGCTACATGACTGGCACCGCGTGGATTGTTTGTTTCATTGTTTTCCATGCCGGGCGCTCGCTCGGCTTCTGAGATGACTCCGGAATTTCAAACCCTCGCCGCCCTCGCCGTCGTCGCCGTCGCCGCCACGTGGCTCGTCCTCCGCGCGCTCGCGAAACGCAGGCAGCCCGGCTGTGGCGGCGACTGTGGCGCGGTGAGTCCCGAGGTGAAGCGACTCCAGGCCAGGCTCAGGCGATAGCGACGGTTTCGCGCGGCAGTTCGCGGGAGACCGGCGCCGCTTCCGCCATGCGCGCGGCGCGCAGGTTGCGCAGCGACCAGATGTGCGTGAGGATGCCGAGCGGCGGGCCGAGGAACAGCGGAACGACCACGAGTGGAAACCGGCCGACGTTGGTCGTGTGGGTCAGCACCGCAGCGATCGTGGCGACGACCAGGTCAAGGATACCGAACCAATTCCACGCCACCGCCCGGGCGCGCGCGCCGGGACGGCTTTGCGCCACCGCGAGCGCCACAAACGGCGCGGCGATGCCTGTGAGCATGTCGCCGATGCCGGCGGGGAGGGCGAATCCTGCCGGCAATGCTCCGCTGGCGAGAAACGGCCAGAGGAACATGACGCCCGCGATCCGGTAGGACTGGACGCCGATGAGCCACGCGGGAGGCGTGGCCGCGTTGATTTCCTTCGCCGCGCGGGAGATGAACATCACCACGATCCCAAGCACGACCGCCGCCGCCATGTCGAGCAACAGGTCCGGGCGCTGGACGACTCCGCCCGGGAGCGGCGGGGGTTCGGGGGCGGTGACCCAGTCGCCCACCGCGAGCACCGACCAGGCGAACCAGCCTGCCAGCAATCCCGCCGTGAGCAGCGGCACACCGATTTGCGCGCGGCGCGACACCGACGTTCTTCGCGTGGCGAAACTCAGGATGGCGGTATGCGCCGCGATCATCATTGCGCCGGACGCGACGACGACGAAGGCCGCTGCGTGCAGCAGGGTGGGAGAGAGCAGATCCGGGTGGTTCATGGCTGGGAGGCCGCGTGGGCGAGGGCAGGTTTGGTTTTGATGCGTCACTTGCATTGTGAAAGTGACGCGTGACGGACCGATCGCCCGGAGACTTGCCTTTTGCAAGTATAAACTTACTTTCCCGCTCATGCCCAAATCCGCCCGCTCCCGCGCCGGCGCCCCGACGCGCCGTTCCTCCTGCCCGATCTCCTGCTCCCTGGACCTGATGGGCGATCGCTGGACGCTGATCATCATCCGCGATCTATTTCGTGGCCGGACGCGCTACGGCGAATTTCTCGCCGGCCCCGAGGGTATCCCGACGAATATCCTCGCCGACCGCCTGGTCCGCCTCGAAGAGGCGGGCCTGATCGAGAGCAAATCCTATCAGCAAAATCCGCCCCGTTACGCCTACACGCTGACGGCGAAGGGCGCCGATCTGAAGCCGGTGCTCGGCGCGCTCGCCGGATGGGCCCTGAAGCATGTGCCGCGAATCGAGGTGGACCGGGATCTGGCGGCGGTTCTGCGGCGCTGATTGGTGAATGATGGACGGCTTCTAAGATTTGTCCGGTGGTTTTCGGCTTGATCGCGATATTTCCGACGGCGAATTGCCGGTGCATCGGTTAGCCTGCCCGCCATGCTGCCCCGTTCCCCCCGCTTTTTTAGGGCCATCCTCGCCGGCTGCCTTTTTGCGATCGCAGCGCCGGGCCTGTCGGCGGCGGAGTCGCCGCAAATCTGCGCCAACCAAACGGCGATCGGGATGCCCGGTTGGATCCGCCAAGCGGTAATCTACGAAGTCAACATCCGCCAGTACTCCGCGGCCGGGACGTTCGCCGCCGTCACGTCCGATCTGCCGCGCCTCCGCGATCTCGGCGTCGATGTACTCTGGCTCATGCCGATTTATCCGATCGGTGAAAAGAACCGCAAGGGCCCGCTGGGCAGCTACTACGCCGTGCGCGACTACGAGGCGGTCAATCCCGAGTTCGGCACCGAGCGCGACTTCAAGGCGCTTGTTGATGCTGCGCACGCGGCGGGTTTCCACGTGATTCTCGACTGGGTCGGCAACCACACGGCGTGGGACAACCGACTGGCGGCGCAACATCCCGACTTCTACGTGCACGACGCGCAGGGCAACTTCACGCCGCCGACCGGCTTCGACTGGACGGACGTCATCCAGCTCGATTTCAGCAATCCCGCGGTCCTTGACTACGAATTCGGCGCGATGGCGCGCTGGGTGCGCGACTTTGGCGTCGATGGTTTCCGCTGCGATTTTGCCACCGGCGTTCCGACGACATTTTGGAACACCCTCTTCGGCCGGTTGCGCGAAATTCGGCCGGACTTGTTCTTCCTCGCCGAGTCGGAACTGCCGCAGCACCAACTCCACGCCTTCAATGCCTCGTATGCGTTCGACATGATGAAAACGTTCAACGCCGTCGCGCAGGGCAGCGCGGGCGTCTCGGCGATCGACGACACGCTGGCGGCCGAACACGTGCAGTTTCCCGCGGGTGCCGCGCTCCTCTACTACACGACCAATCACGACGAGAACAGCTGGGCCGGCACCGTGTTCGAACGTCTCGGCGGCGGCGTCCGGCCGTTTGCGGTGCTTTCGTTCATGCTGGACGGCATTCCGCTGATCTACGACGGCCAGGAAGTCGGTCTCGATCACCGCCTCGCATTTTTCGAACACGATCCGATCGCCTGGCCGCACGATCATCCGCTCACCGCCTTCTATCGCACCCTGTGCGGACTCAAGCACACGGAACCAGCGCTGGCCGCCGGCGCCTCCGTCCGCCGCATTCCGACGACGAAAAACGAATCCATTTACGCCATCCTCCGCTCGCGCGGCGGTTCGCGCGTGGTGGCTTTTCTGAATCTCACCGCCCGCGATGTGACCGCCGATGCTTTCGATCCGGCGTTGGCCGGCCGCTGGCGCGACGTCTTCACTGGCGCCGATACGACCGTCGCGTCCACGTTGCCACTGACCCTTCGCTCGTGGGAGTATCGCGTCTTGCGGAGTGAAAAGTGATGCGGCCCGCCGCGGCCGCCGGGGAAAAATCCTGCAACCCCCGGAAAAAACCTAGGTCTGCGATCGCCGCCGAGAAATTAGGTCGCGTCGTTTCAGGCGGCGCGCAACAGTTTCAGGCGCTCCGGTTCGACCCAAAACGCAACCCCACCTTTTGCTTCGGCGCCAGCCCCTGCCGTGAAAGCGATCTTCGAGGCCAGGAATCTTTCCCATCAGGACCGCGCCGAAATGCGCCGGGTCTTCGATCTTTGGATCAAGCAGGCGGAGCGCGGCCAGCTTCGACTGCGCATCCCGCACGAGGCCAAGCCGGTCCACAACCTCCGCGGCATGCACTACCATTACCGCCCGGAGATTTTCCTGCAGATCCACGGTCGCACCGAGTTTCGTTTTCCCCGCGAGCGCTTCGAGGTCGGGCCCGGTGAGATTTGCATCGTCCCGGCGGGCGTGCCGCACGGCGAGGTCGTCCATCAGGATGTCGACCGCCCGTTCCGCAATCTCGTCGTCGGATTCTACAACAACACGATCAGCCTGCACTTCGCCTACGAGGCCTCGCCCGGCCACCCCGACATCGAGGCGATCGAATTCTTCGACGCGCCGAACCTCGACGTTTTCCTCACGGTGACCAACCACCTCGTGCACGCGCATGCGATGCAGACCCCCGCGCGCGACGCCGTGCTCAAGGGCCTGCTCCTCGCCGTCCTCGGGCTTTTCCGCAACATCGTCGAGACCGGCACGGGCAACCTCAACGGCGACATCGGCAAGGTCTTCCAGGCGAAATGCCTCGTGCGCGAGCAGTTTTCCAATCCCGATCTCCGCGTCCAGGATATCGCCGCGATGCTCGGCTGCTCGGCCGATTATCTCTCGCACCTCTTCCACATCGAGACGAAGGAACGGCTCACGCACTACATCCAGCGCATCCGGATCGAGGGCGCAATCCTCGCGCTCGAGACGACGGCGCTGAACGTTTCGGAAATCGCCTACGCCAGCGGGTTCGCCGATCCCGCGTATTTCGCACGCGTCTTCAAGCAGCACAAGGGCGTCTCGCCGCAGGAATTTCGCGAGCAACTCGACGCCCAGCGCAGCCGGCGCGAGTCCGACCCGAAGACCGTCTACGCGGACCGCCTGGATTTCACGCACGGCACGCCCCGCAAGCCCGAGCCCGCGACCTTGCCGAACTGAGAGCGCCGGCTCCACGGCTCCTGCGCGGATCGATGCTGCGGGCCGGCGATCGACAACGCCACGCGGTCGTCACCGCCGCGTCCACCGGACGAGATACGCGGCGTTGGCCGGCAAGGAGCCCAGCGGGGTCCAATTCGTGAAGCCGCCCGCGGCCGACAGCGGCGGCGCCGTGATCGCCGCGCCGTCGATTTCCTCGCGCACGGTCCACGAGCCTCGAATCGGCGTGTCTCTCGCCGACACGCTCACGCCCTCGCGCGCCGCCTCGGTCGGATTCGCGATCACAAGAATCGCTTCATCGTCCGTGGCGCGCATCGCGGCGTAAATTCCGCGATCGTTCACCGCGATCTCGATCGGCTGCCCATGACGCAAGGCCGGGGAGCTCGCATGCAGCCGGATCAATCGCCGGTAAAGCGCCAGCAGCGAAGCCGGATCCGCCGACTCCGTGGCGACGTTTACCGAACCGAAATCCGGGTTCAACGCATGCCAGGGCCTCGCCTGCGATTCGGTGAAATCCGCGTTGGGCGCCCGCCCATTCCACGGCATCGGGGTCCGCAGATCGGGATCCGGTTTCCTGCCGGCCATCCCCAGTTCTTCGCCGTAGTAAACAAACGTCGTCCCCGGCAGCGTGAACAACAGCTTGGCCGCCAGCCGCACCTTCGCGTCGCTGTCGCCGAGCTGCGAGCGCACGCGGTCCTGGTCGTGGTTCGAGAGAAAAGCCGACCAGCGCGCGTCGCCGTCGTAGAGACCATCGAGTTTCGCGAGCGCCTGCGTGAGAATTCCACCCGTCTGCAGCCGCAGCGCTTCGATCGTGGCGCGGGCGAGATCGAACTCGAAAGCGCTGTCCAGCGATCCGCCGCGAATGCACCGCGCCACCTCCGGCATCCGCGCCGTGTCCTCGCCCACGACGAACGACCCCGGCTTCACCGTGTGGCAGTAGTCCGTGAATTCCTTCAGCCACGCGCGCGTCTCCGCCGTGTCCTGCAATTCGTCGCCCGTCTCGATCAGGTAGCGCACGGCGTCGAGCCGGAAGCCATCGACGCCCACCTCGCGCAGCCAGAATTCCGCCGTGCGCCGGTGGTGTTCCGTGACCGCCGCATCCCGCAGGTTCCAGTCCGGCATTTCGTCCGAAAACACGCCGTAGTAAAATGTCCCGTCCGCCGCCGGCGATGGATGCCACGCCCGCTGGTCCCACGGCCCGACGATATTTTCCGGCAGCGGCGCGAATCGAAACATCCGCCGCTCCTCGCCGCCCGCATTTTCCGTCAGCGCCTTCAGGAACAACGGATGCCGCGACGAACAGTGGTTCAGCACGAGATCGATGATCACCCGGATGCCGCGCTTGTGCGCTTCGGCGACGAACCGCTTGAACAACGCGAGATCACCATACTGCGGGTTCGTCGCGAAGTAGTCGGTCACGTCGTAGCCATGATAGCTCGGCGACGGCTGGATCGGCATCAGCCACACGGCGTTCACGCCCAGCGAATTTCCTGCGGCACCGCGGCCGTCGTTCAAATAGTCGAGATGATCGATCAGTCCTTGAAAATCGCCGATGCCATCGCCCGCCAGCGGGCCGCTGGAGGCGTCCGCAAACGAACGCACGAAAATTTCATAGAACACTGCATCGCGCCACCAGCCGGCCGGCGGCGTGGCGGCGAACTGGCCCGCGACGGCGACGTTTGTCGCCATGGGCTCAGTCCGCGCGCGGCCCGGAGCCATTGTGCCGAGGAAGAAGACGGCCAAACCAACTTGCAGGGCACGGGATCGGACGCGGTCGCGGCGGACGTTTTTCATCGGGCGGGGCAGGGTGATATCGCTACTTTGGGCGCAGCAGCGCGCGCGTCAAAAGACGCCCGCCGGACAATTCATAGGGCGGCCGGAGAAAACTTCGATCACGGCGAACGTCGCGTCGTTCGTTGTTCGGCCGGCGTTTCGGCGAGTGGCCCTCCTCCAAGTTTTTTCCTACCCATCTCGGTTTTCTGCCGAAATCCCGGATAGCGATGCCGGGCCCGGCGAACCACTTTCTTCCCACACCCCGGCGCTCCAGCGGGCGCCTGTTACTCGTCACTACAAACTACCAACCCTCGCGGGACGGCTGCGACCGTTCCGTCTTGCTTCCGCCGAAACGTCGTCCTCCATGCGCTCACACGCCTCGCTCTCCTTCATTCGGGCCCGCTTCTGGGCCTGCGCGGGAACTTGCTTCCTCGCTCTTGCCGTCTCAGCCGCGGCGCAAAACACCGCCGCTGACGATTCCGCCAACAAGAAAGACGACGACAAGGTCGTCACGTTGGAAAAATACCAGGTCACCGGCGGCTTCGCCGGCAGCCTCGCCGCCGCCGCCGAGGTGAAGGAGCAGATGCCCGTCATCGCGGAGGTGATCGCCGCCGAGGACATCGGCAAGCTCCCCGACATCAGCATCGCCGATTCGCTGACCCGCGTCACCGGCCTCGCCGCCCAGCGCACGAACGGCCGCAACCAGCAGATCGTCATTCGCGGCCTGAACAGCGATTTCAGCACCGGCATGCTGAACGGCCGCGAGCAGGTTTCCACCGGCGAGAACCGCGGCGTCGAGTTCGACCAATATCCGGCCGAGCTCCTGAACGAGGTGATCGTTTACAAGACCGCGTCGGCGGACCTCACCGGCCAGGGTTTGGCCGGCACGATCGATTTGCGGACGGTCCAGCCGCTCAGCAAGGGCGGGCGCACGGTCGTGGTGAACGCCTTCTACAATTGGACCGAATACGGCCAGTTGACGCCGGGCGCCAACAAGAGCGGGGAACGGGCCACGGTTTCCTACATCGATCAGTTCGACGACGGCAAAGTCGGCATCGCGCTGGGTTTCGCGCACACCAACACTCCCTGGGAAGGCAAGCAGTTCCAGGCGTGGGGCTATCCGACGGACGCCGACGGCAATTTCGCGCTCGGCGGCACGAAGTCCTACGTTCGCACCAGCAATCTCGATCGCGACGGCTTCATGGGCATCCTCGAGTTCAAGCCGAACGAAAACATCCACAGCGTCATCGACGTCTACTACTCGAAATTCGAGGAGAAACAACTGCTGCGCGGCATGGAGATCCCGCTCGCGTTCTGGAGCTCGGCGAATCTCCAGCCCGGTTACACCGTGTCCAACGGTCTCATCACGCAGGCCACGCTGACGAACGTCCAGCCCGTCGTCCGCAACGACATCTTCAAGCGCAACGACACGCCGTTCGCCATCGGCTGGAATCTGGAGCTCGGCCGCAAGTCCGACTGGCCGGTCACCTTCGATGCGGCCTATTCCCGCATCACGCGCTCCGATGAAAACCTCGAAACCTACTCGGGCATCGGCTTCCGCGGCACGCCGTTCAACACCGCCGATACGATGTCCGTGAACCTGATTCCCGGCGAGATTCCGGTGATCAAGTCGACGCTGGACTATGCCGACGGCAGCATCCTGAAGCTCTCCGACCCGCAAGGCTGGGGCCCGACCGACCTCCCCGGTGGCGGCATGTTCGGCTACCTGAAATTCTTCAAGGCCAAGGACGAGCTCGACCAGTTCAAGCTGACCACCACGCACGCCATGCCGGCGCCGTTCAAGGACGTGGAGATCGGCGCCAGCTATTCCGAACGCTTCAAGAAGGACGGCGAGGATCCCTCCGGCTACCTGAACTCACCCACCGGCTCGAACTCGATCGCGATGCCGGCGACGGTCGGCACCACCGACATGAGCTTCCTCGGGCTGGGCAACATCTACGCCTACGACCCGCTCGCCGCCTACGGCAGCGGCGTCTGGGGTTTCACGCAGAACAACTCCACGGACATGGCCGTCAATACGTTCAACGTGAACGAAAAAGTTTCCCAGGTCTTTGTGCAGTTCGACTTCGACGGCAGCAAATGGCGCGGCGTGCCGGTCACCGGCAACCTCGGCATCCGGGCGATCAATGTCGACCAGTCGTCGAAAGGCCTTTCCGCCAACGCCGGCCAGTTGAACCCGGTGAGCGGAGGCGACCGATACACCGACCTCGCTCCGAGCCTGAACCTGAACCTGCTCGTCGCCCCCCAGACCTACATTCGTTTCAGCGCGGCCCGCCAGCTCGCCCGGCCCCGCATGTATGACATGCGCGCTTCCCAATCGTGGAGCTACGATCCCACGAAGGCCGGCTCGACCGACCTCAACAACAGCCCGTGGAGTGCCAGCGGCGGCAACGTGAGGCTGCGGCCGTGGAAGGCGGATTCGCTCGATCTCTCGATCGAGAAATACTTCAGCGACAACCGGGGCTACATCGCGGTCGCCGCGTTCTACAAGGACCTCGTCAGTTACATCTACGGCCAAAGCGTCCTCGAGGATTTCACCGGTTATCCCGTCAAGTCCGGCGGCAATCCCGCGCTCGACCAGGGCATCTCGAGCGAGCCGCAGAACGGCCGCGGCGGCGGCATCCAGGGCCTCGAGTTCACCTGGTCGCTGCCGAGCGAGCTCATCAGCCGCGAGATCCGGGGATTCGGCCTGGTCCTCAACGGCGCCTACACCGACAGCAGCATCGAACCATGGGGGCCGGGCAATGGCACCGCTCCCATCGCCGGACTCTCGCGCAAGGTCGCCAATGTGACGTTCTATTACGAGCACAACGGATTTTCCGCCCGGATCAGCGATCACTATCGCTCGGCGAACCGCCAATACATCACGACCTTCGGCCCGCCGAACCGCGCCGGCGACTCCAGCTCGGGTTCCGGCTTCACGCTCGCGCAACCGGAGAACGTCATCGACGCGCAGATCAGCTACTCGCTGCAGTCCGGGCCCGCGAAGGGCCTGACCTTCTACGTGCAGGGCTACAACCTGAACGACGAGCCCCTCATCACCTACAACAACGGCGATCCCCGGCAGGTGATGAACTATCAGAAATACGGCGCGTCCTATTCGGTCGGCGCGTCCTACAAGTTCTGAGTCGGTCCGAGGTAGGGCGGGTCTCTGACCCGCCTTTCCTCGGCCCACCATTTCGTTTGGTCATGTCTGGCAGTTCGACCGCGCCGCCGTCGCATCGTCGCGCTGGCCGCGTGGCAGCCCCTGCGTCCGCTTCGAAACTCGTCCACCGTTCCGCGATGGGTCCTTCCCAAACCACGTGGCTCGACACCCGGGCCGCCGGCGTCCTCGCCCATGTCTCCTCGCTGCCCGGCGACTGCGGCATCGGCAACCTCGGCCCCGGCGCGCGCGCCTTCGTCGATTTCCTTGCCGACGCCGGCATCCGCTACTGGCAGATCTGCCCCATCGGCCCGACCGGCTACGGCGATTCGCCCTACCAGCTCTTCTCGAGCGCCGCGGGGAATCCCTATTTCATCGATCTCGGCGAACTCCGCTCCGCGGGCCTCCTTGCCGACGCCGACCTCGCCGAGCTGAAACAGCTTCCGGTCCACGGCGCCGACTACGGCGAACTCTACCGCCGCTTCTGGCCCGTGCTCGCCCGCGCCGCCGATCGCTTCGCGGCGGCGCGCGGCGACGGCCTGCCGGGGCATGGCGCGCTCGCCGATTTTCACCGGAAGCACGCGGCGTGGCTCGAGCCGTTCGCCACCTTCATGGCGCTCAAGGCGCACTTTGGCGGCGACACGTGGACGGCCTGGCCGGCGCTCTTCCGCGAATGGAATCCCGCGATGCGGGCCGGCCTCACGCCCGCGCTGGCCCGCGACACCGAGCGGCACGTCTTCTACCAATATCTTTTCTTCGGCCAGTGGGCGCGCCTCCGCCGCCACGCCGCTGCGCGCGGCGTCGGGATCATCGGCGACGTGCCGATCTTCGTCGCGCTCGACAGCGCCGACACCTGGCGCGACCGCGCGGTGTTCCGGCTCGATGCGAACGGCGAACCGCTCGCCGTCGCGGGCGTTCCCCCCGACTACTTTTCCGCGTTCGGCCAGTTGTGGGGCAACCCGCTCTACGATTGGGATCACCTCGCGCGCACCGGCTACGCGTGGTGGATCGACCGGCTGCGCGCCGCCTTCGAGCTCTACGACGTGATCCGCCTCGATCATTTTCGCGGCTTCGAAACCTACTGGGAAATCCCCGCCGGCGCCGCCGATGCGCGCGTCGGCGCGTGGCGCGCCGGGCCCGGCCTCCCGTTTTTCGAAAAACTCCGCACCGCGCTGCCCGCCGCGCGCATCATCGCCGAGGACCTCGGCTACACCGGCCCGGAAGTCGCCGCCCTGCGCCGCGCCACCGGCCTTCCCGGCATGAAGGTCCTCCAGTTCGCCTACGGCCACGACGCCAACAACGTCAACCTGCCCCATCACTTTCCGCCCGACAGCGTCGCTTACACCGGCACACACGACAACAACACGACGCGGGGCTGGCTGGAGGAACTCCCGGCCAGCTCCCGCGCTCGCGTCGCCGACTATTTCCAGTTGAACGGCGGCAACTCCGCCTGGCCCGTCATCCGCGTCGCGCTCTCCACGGTGTCGCGTCTCGCCGTGATCCCGATGCAGGACCTCCTCGACCTGCCCGGCGACGCTGCGCTCAACCGCCCCGGCACCACCGTGGGCAACTGGCAGTGGCGCTTCACGAGTGAACAACTCGCGCGCCTCCGCGACGAAAAACTCGCGACCCTCCGCCACTGGATCCAGCTGTACGACCGCGCGGGCGATCATCCGCTCCGCGATTACAGCGAGCCGCCGGCTCACGCTCAGGCGTGAGGCTTGCCGCCGCCTTGCTCATCCCAACCCCGGAGAAAATGCCACGCGCACTCGGCACGATCGAAATCCTGAAGATGAGCTTCGGGTTTCTCGGCATCCAGTTCGGCTGGGGCCTGCAGATGGCGAACATGAGCGCCATCTACCAATACCTCGGCGCCAGCGAGGGCGACATCCCGCTGCTCTGGCTCGCCGCGCCCGTCACCGGACTCGTCGTGCAGCCGATCATCGGCTATTACAGCGACCGCACGTGGACGCGGCTGGGCCGCCGGCGGCCGTACTTTCTGTCGGGCGCCATC
>DASZPP010000297.1:0-10809 GCA_035549975.1 Opitutus sp. | reverse complement strand
CGCGGCGCTGCCCGACAAAGTCGTGGCGGCCGACGCGCTCGCGAAGTTCGACGCCGCGGTCGACGACGCGGTGAAGGAGGCGCTGCAAACGGAGTCCACCGACTATGCGAGCGTGAAGGCCGACCTCGACAAGACGGGCTTCCTGCTTTTCCCGCAGGAAAACGGCCGCTGGGGCACCGGCTGGTTCGATCCGCTTTGGGGCCGGCACGGGCTCGGCATCGTCGTCTCGATCCTCCTGCTGAGCCTGGGCGCGCCGTTCTGGTTCAACGTGCTGAAAAGCCTCGCGAGCCTGCGCTCGAGTGTCGCCGGCAACATCGCCGACGAGAACAAGGCGGCGCAGAAAAACGACGGCGACCAGAAGCCCGGAGCGCCGCCGCCGACGGTCGCGGCACCGCCGCAGGCTTGGGGAGCGTGAGTGAGCCGGCGGCGCCGGACCGAGGGCGAATGAAACTTTTGCGGCCGTCGCGGGTTTTGTCGTAGGATAACGATCATGAAAGTGCTGCTCATCCTCGTGCTTTGGGCGTTGCTGCTCGCGCTATGCTGGCCGCTGGCGCTGCTCGTGCTGGTCGCGTGGCCGTTTCTGTGGCTGCTCTCGATTCCGTTTCGAATCGTCGGTGCGCTGATGGAGGCGACGCTGGCGCTGGTGAAGGCGATCCTCTTCCTGCCGGCGCGCGTGCTCGGCGGGTAGGGGCGGTTTCAGAAAAACTGCAGCCGGCCGGGCCACATGGTGGCGAGCCTCCGCACCTGCCGATGCCGAACGTCAAAACCTCGGCCGGCCGGGACGCCTGCCGCTACCAACGGCCATGGCATCTCTCAAACGGCCGTTGTCTAGCCGGCGGGGATCGCAAGCGCCGCGCGCTTCGTGCGCGCGGCGGAGTTGATCAGGGCGAGGGCGGGCAGGGCGAGCACGACCGTCACGATGCCCGTGAGCGCATCGGCGTGCAGCATCCACGTCGTGCTGAAGCGGTCGTGCGCCCAGCCGTCGAACGCCGTCATGTAGACCACCGGAAGATTCCCGAACGACGCCAGCGTGGCGTATTTCGTGGCCGCGGCGCCGCGGCCGATCGCGAGCACGACGATCGCCGAGAACGCGGCATACGCCATCCCGCAGCACAGGGCGTAGGCCAGCACGCCGGCTGTGAACGCCGCCGGCGTGCGCGGACCGAACGCCATGCCGATCGCGCACAACCCGAGGAGCACGCCCGATCCGAAATACGACCACCACCGGCCCCAGCGATCCGCCACCCAGCCGCCGATCACGCAACCGATCGCGGAGATGATGCCGTTGAGCAGGCCGTTGACGAGCGCCACGCGGTCGTCCGACACGTGCCAGTCCGGGGCGATGGCCGACCAGACGTTGGACAGGCCGCCGGCGCCGATCGGCGAACAGACGAGCGCGATGGTGAAAAGCGGGATCGCGGAGCGCACCATCGAGAGCAGGTCGCGGCCGAGCAGCCGCAGCCGTTCGGCGATCCTCTCCGTTGCGACGAGGCGCACGTCCGGCACGAAATAGAGCGTGAATGCCGAGCCCAGCATCACGAGGGCGAGCCCGCCGGCGGCGACTTCCTTCGAGAAATGGGTGGCGAGCCAAACCCCGGCGCCGCCGCCAAGGCCGGTGCCGCCGAGGTTGCCGGCCTGATACCAGCCGCACGCGCGGCCCTTGGCCTGCTCGGCCACGGTGTGCGCCATCAGGCCGCCGACGGGCAGCACGACGAACGTCGCCGCCACCGCGGACAGGAACACGGCCGTCATGAGCAACGCGGGCTTGTCCGGATGCAGCGGAACGAATCCCACCGCCAGCGTCATCGCCGCGCAGCCGACGAGCCCGAGCAGATACCAGCGGCGCGCGCTCAGCGTGAGATCGGCGACCGGGCCCCAGAGAAACCGCCACAGGTTCGCCGATACGCTCAGCGCGACGATCGAGGCGGTGAGGGTCACGGAGAAGCCGGCGCGGGTGAGCACGAAGGGCAGCGTGATCGAGGCGAAGCCGCTGTTGATGCCGCTGGGGAGCACGAGGAAGAAAAAAAGTCGCGGCCGCGTGGCGGATCCGTCCTTGGGCATGGCCGCGATTAGGGCCGGGCCGGGCCCGTTTGCAAGGCGCGGTCGCGGAACGCCGGTGCCTCCCGGCCGCGGTTGCGACGCTCGTCCATGAGCGGGACGTCCCAATGACGCGGATGCCCGTCAACGATGCGAACTGCCACTGGAATGCGCTCAGCCGCGGCCGCGCGCCTTTTGCTCGGCTCGCGCGGATTCTTGTGCATCAGTTGCGGGCACGGCGAAACCGCCATGAGACGTTTCATCCAAAATTTTTTCGAGCAGATTGATTCCGCCTATCCGGATCGGTCGCACTTCGTGCGGCTGAAGGCGCGCCTGCTGGCGGCGTTCAACGTCCTCATCCTCGTCTGGCTGCCGCTCAACACCGTCAAGCTGCTGCTGGCGCAGCTCGCGTTCATCGAGCTGCGGCTGCTGGTCTGCGTCTGCCTCGCGGCCGCGGCGATCTGGTCGATCACGATGGTGCGGCGCGGGCGGCTCGAGCTCGCGGGCAACGGCCTGGCGCTCGCGCTGGCGCTGCCCACGCACCTGCTGGTGCTCTTCGCGCCCGGTTACCCGCAGCCGCTGAGCGGCGCGATCCAGCTCTTCCTCTTCGACATCGTCTTCCTGCTGCTGACGATCGTCTTCGCGTCGCCGCGGATCGCGGTGTTCATCCTCGTCTTCATGGCGGCGACGCAGGTCTGGCTGCATGTGCATGCGCTCCGCGGGCCGCCGATCGCGGGCACGCTGGATTTTGCGGCGGAGACGCTGTTGCGCGACGGGCTGCTGGCGATCGCGTTCATGTTCTGCCTCGGCGCCACGCTGGTGCTGATGATCGAGGCGGCCAACCGCCACAGCGACCACGTGCTGAAGGCGAGCCGCGCGGTGAATGAAAACCTCGAGCATGTCGTGCGCGAGCGCACGCGGGAGCTCTCGATCGCGACCGAGCAGGCGCAGTCCTCGGCGCGGGCGAAGAGCGAATTCCTCGCGAACATGAGCCACGAAATCCGCACGCCGCTGAACGGCATCATCGGCTCGGCGGAATTGCTGCGACAGCGCGACGACCTCTCACCGGCGGCGGCCGAGCACGTGCGCGTGATCGCGGACTCGGGCGACCTGCTGCTGCGGCTGCTCGGGGACATCCTGGATTTTTCGAAAATCGAGGCGGGCCAGCTCGAGATCGAGCAGCGCGCCTTCGCGCTCGGGCCGGTGCTGGCGGACACGCTGTCGCTCCTCGCGGGCCGGGCGGCGGCGGCCGCGGTGGATTTCAAATGCGACCTCGCGCCGGCGTTGTCCACGCACGTGGTCGGCGACAGCCACCGGCTGCGGCAGGTGCTGTTGAACCTCGCGTCGAACGCCATCAAGTTCACGCCGGCGGGCGGGCAGGTCCGGATGACGGTGAGCTCGGCGGCGCCCGAGGGCGACCCGGTGCCGCTGTTGTTCGAGGTGAGCGACACGGGCATCGGGATGGATGACACCACGCGGGAGCGGCTCTTCGAGCGGTTTATGCAGGCGGACACGTCGACGACGCGGCGCTTCGGCGGCAGCGGCCTCGGGCTGGCGATCAGCGCGCAGCTCGTGCGGCTGATGGGCGGCGAACTCGAGGTCGAGAGCGCGCCGGGGCGGGGCTCGCGATTCTTTTTTCGTCTCCACCTGGCGCGCGCCGCCGTGCCGGCCGAGGAGGCGCCGGCGGCCCCGGCGGTCGAGTCGGGCCTCGGACTGCAGGTCCTGATCGCCGAGGACAACGCGGTGAACCGCACCCTGCTCACGGCGCAAATCCAGCGGCTCGGCTGCACCTGCGCGCTGGCCGGCGACGGCGAGGAAGCGCTCGCCGCGCTCGCCGCGGAACCGATGCCGGCGCTGATCCTGATGGATTGCCACATGCCGCGCCTCGATGGCTGGGAGGCGACGCGGCGGATTCGCAGTTGGGCGAACGACGGCGACCCGGTGCGGCGGCGCGCGGCCGGCATCCCGATCATCGCGCTGACGGCGGCCGTGCTGCCGGAGGAACGACGGCGCTGCATCGATGCCGGGATGAACGATTTTCTCGGCAAGCCCGTGAAGCTCGCGGAGCTGCGCGGCGTGCTGCGGCGCTACGCGCCGACGGTGGCGGGTTGAGGATTCTTTCGTGCATTGCGACCCGGCGGCGTGAACCATGGCTGCCGATGAGGCTGATGGAAACTCCGAGCGGAAAAGCGGCAAGTCTCACATCCGGCCGAGGCGGGCCGCGGCGGCCTGGCGAATGTGCTCGTCGGTCACCGGGTCGTTCACCACCGCCTGTAAATCCGCACGACACTCGTCGGCGTGCCCAAGGCGGGCGTAGACGAGGGCGCGATAGAATCGCACGATCTCGCCTTCGGCGCCAGGCACGAGGCCGCTGGTGAGCTCCGCGGCGTTGGCCTCGGTGACCTTGGGCATGACGAAGAAGGCGCGGCCGAGCTCCCGGTAGGCGAGGGTGCTGCCGGGATTCAGCTTGATCGCCTGGCGAAGCTCGTCGGCGGCCGTGTTCGCCGGCAAACCGCCTTCGCCCGCAACGTCGCTCCCGCCGCTGGACACGTCGTCGAGGCGCGACATCGCGGAGATGATGTAGGCGTTGAAGTTTTTCGTCCCGGCGGCGATGGCGGCGCGGTAGGACTCGATCGCCTCCTGCTGGCGGCCTTCCCGCAGCATCCGGCGAGCCCACGCATTCCGCACGGACGGCAGGTCCGGATCGAGTTCGCGGGCGCGGTCGAGCCGGGTGTTGCAGCGATAAACCTGATTCGACGCGGCGAGGATGTTCGAAGTCTGTGCGAGGATTTCCGCCTCGGGCGCCGGCGTGAAATGCAATTGCGCGCGGACCGCCGCCTCGTCGAAGTCGATTTCGCGCCCATTGCGAAAACGGGCGAAATGGCGGTTGATCGCGCGATTGAACTGGTCGGGCGGGGTGGCCATCACGGCGGCGACGGCGTCGATCGCGTTGGTATTGCGGAGGCGCGCGGCCAGCGCCGCGAAACGCGTGCGGGTGTCGGCGTCGTTGAACAGAATCCAGTGCATCAGGCCCCAGGCTTGCGAGAGATAGTCGCCGAGCTGGCTGGGATCGTTGTAGACGCTCGACGTTTCGCCGAGTTCGAAGAAATGCGGCCAGTTGAATTCACTGCGGCTCGAATGATGGTCGGCGGTGCCGATGAGGCATTTTCCCTTGCGCAGGCGAAGCTCGGAGAGGACCTCGCCGGCGCCCTGCGACATCCAGACCGGGACATAGTAGCCGATCCGCCGGAGCGCCCAGATGGTTTCGAACTCGAACGTGAGCTCGAGAGCCTGGTGGCGATCGCCGGCAATCGCGAAGGTGCTGTAAGGCGTGCCGTCGATCTCGGTCTCGAAGTTCACGCGGGTCAGGCCGCGTTCTTCCGGCCTGTTGCCCAGCAGGTCGCGAAATGACGATGACGACCGAAACAGGATCAGCACGGAAGGCGGGAGCTCGTGGCCGGGCTGCACGAACAATTCACCGAGCACACGGCGAAAGGCGGCGTAGTCGACAGCGCAGGCGGCGGCCTGCTTTTCCGGGGCGTCACTGTAGATCGTGAACCCGGGCGTCTCGACCTTCAGCCATTGCGGTTTGCCGCGCGCCGCGACCGTGCCGGCGAGAGCCATGAACAAGGCGAAGGTGATCACGGGGCGCCACGGCGCCGGAAGCGAGGACGGGAAAGCTAGTTTTCTGGCGAGGAGCATGGCGTCCGATTATTTACGGACGCGGCGCGCGTGATTGTCCACTGTCTGCAATACTTTTTTCGCCGGACTGCGCCGCGGACAGGGATTACCGGGACGGAGCTTGTTTCGATTTCTGCTGTGCGGCGGCGCGACTGGCCTCGTCGGCGAGGGCGGCGAGATCGAGGAGGTCGTTCATCTCCCGGTTGCGGCGGCGCTGCTCGTAGTCCGCTTCGAGCGCGACGGCTTCGGGCGCGTTGGGGTTCCAGCCGCCGAGGACGTTGTGCACGAGGGAGGCGACGGCTTCGATGGGCCCGATGACGGCGCGATACATCGGCGTCTCGGTGTGTTCCTCCGCCAGCGCGATCCGGCCGCGTTCGGTGAGGAATTCGTGTGCGTGGTCGGTCAGGTTCTTTTGTTTCACCACGAACGTCGGCAGCCGGACCACGCCCGGGGGAGTCGCGGAGGCGGACTCGGCGCGCTTGTGCTCCGCGGCGACGGTGGCGTCGTGGGCCTGCTGGTCGAACTTGAAGCCGAGGCGCGAAGCCCGGTTTTCCGGCGGATCGTCGGCGAGCGCCGGTCGGGCGAGCAGGCCGCACAACACGCCGACCGCGAGCCACGACTGGCGATCGGGGAACCTCGGGCGTTTGGCGGTCATCGAGCTGGTCGCGGCGGGCACGGGCGAAGTGGGGGACCTGATCCGGGATGTGACTGCGATTGCCGGAAGAAGGTCCGCAAACTTTTGCGGGGAAGTCTCCGGGGAACGTCCCTCCGGCGTCGAAAGCTGTGCCGGCGGGTTTTCGTGCGCGGTGCCTGCCTGCTGACATAGCGCTGTCGCTCCGCTGCGGTAGCGTTGGGTGGATGAACACCACCGACCCGTCCGACTACGCTCCGCTTCACGCTGGTCCCGGCCTCGCGATCGGGTTGATGCTGATCCTCGGCTTGCGGGGCGCGCCGCGCAAACCGCGGCCGAAGCGGCGGCGCCCGGACGGCGACGCTGCCTGGCTGCCGCCGGCAATGCGGGTGGCCGCCCTTTCGCGGGCGGGCGGGGAACCGGCGCACGCGCACGATCGTCAGCTGCATCCGGTGACGGGATGACTCCGGCGGACCGCGCGGAAAACACCGCTTGACCGCGACGGCCGGCTTCGGGCATCGGGTAGGGCGTGAAACGGATGCGCGGCGCGCTCTCGATCGGGTTGGCTTGGATCGCAGCACTCGGCTGCAGCGGCGCGGAAAGCGCGGCGCGCGCGGAAACACCCGGGCTCAGTGCGGAACAGCGCGAGTTCATGACGTGGCGTTTCGGGATGTTCGTGCATTTCAACCTCGGCACGTTTGCCGATCTCGACTGGGCGGGCGGCTACGAGGACCCGGCGCTGTTCGCACCCGCAAAGCTCGACTGCGGGGAGTGGGCCGACGCGGCGAAGGCGGCGGGGATGCGTTACGTGGTGCTGACGGTGAAACACACCGAAGGCATCGCGCTCTACGACAGCGCGGCGACGACGCACGACATCACGTTGTTTAAAAATTTCCGCGGCGGGCACGGCGACGTCGTGCGCGAGTTCGTCGATGCGTGCCGCTCGCGCGGGCTGAAGGTCGGGCTCTATTACTGTTTCCCCGGCGACTATTCCGACGCGGCGCATCACAACGCGCCGCCGCCGGGCAGGCCGAACCTGCACGGGCTGCCGCGGGAGGCGGCGGGCGACTACGTCGGTTTCATCGAGCGGCAGTTGCGCGAGCTGCTCACGCGTTACGGGGCGATCGACCTGCTCTGGATCGATCAATACAACAACAAATACACCGGCCCGCAGTGGCCGGAGATCCGGGCGTTCGTGAAAAAGCTGCAGCCGCGCTGTCTCGTCGTCGGCAACAACGCGGCGAGTCTCCGCGATTCCGACGTGCTCAGCTACGAATATCCGTGGCGCCACGAACTGCCGGCGAAGGACAACACGCTTCCGGCGGAGGTGTGCGACACGATCCAGACCGGCGCGCGCTGGTTCTGGCGCGAGGCGAAACGGCCGGAGGATCTGGTGCCCGCGGAAGCGATCGTGGAGCGATTGCACGAGACCAACGAACGCAACGGGAACTACCTGTTGAACGTGCCGCCGGATCGCGATGGCCTGATCGCCGGGGCGCAGCTCGAGCGGCTGCGGGAAGTGGGGCGGCGGTTGCGGCGCGACGGTGGCATGAGATAGCCCGCTGGGCGGCCTGCGGACAGCTCGGAACCGTCCCGCTGGCGAGGCCTGGCCCGATTCAGGATCAGCGGTTCGCCTCGCGGAAAAACGCGAGCAGGAGCCGACGCCGGTGAATTTCGACCGTGGCGGCGCTGATGCGGACGGCGACGCGGCGGCCGTCGGCCGCGGTGATGTCGGACGCGTTTTCGGAAGCGGAGCGGCCCGCATCGCCAGTGGTGGCGAGCAGTGATCGGCACGCGGACTCGGGCAGGAACTTCGCGAGGCGCGATCCGAGGACGGCCGCGCGCTCGAGGCCGAGGAGGCGTTCGCCACGTTCGTTCACGTCGATGATTTTTCCCGTGCGCGAGTCGCACAGGCAGGCGGCGTCGGGCAGGTGCTCGAACAGGTAGCGATACTTGAACTCGGACTCGCGCAGGTTTTCCTCGGCCCGGTGCGCGGCGGCGCGGAGCTGTTTCTCCTCGAGCGCCTGCGAGACGGCGGCGCCGAGGCGTGCGAGGCGGTCCTTCAGCAGGTAGTCGTCGGCGCCGCTCTTGATCGCGGCGACGGCGGTCTCCTCGCCGATCGAGCCGGTGACGATGATGAACGGGATATCGAGGTGTCGCGCGTGCAAGCGCTGGAGCGCCTCGGGTGCGCTGAAGTGCGGCATCGTGTAGTCGCAAAGGATCAGGTCGGGCGAGGTGTTGAGCTCGCGTTCAAAATCCTCGGCGGTCTCGACGCGTGTGGCGGCGACGGCGAAACCGCCGCGCTCGAGCTCGTTGGTGACGAGTTCGGCGTCGAGCGGCTTGTCCTCGACAATCAAGAGGCGGAGCGGTGTGGCGGAGACGATGGACATGGCTGCACAGCGCAGACAGGCGCGAGCGGAGAAAGTTTGCGGACGCCGCGGCGCCGGTCCTTCGGCGGGATCGGCCGGACCGGGGCCGCGCGACTCAGTGCTTCGCCGCGACGGCCGTGCCGGCGGGCTGGCCGATCGCCGCGAGCAGATCGGTGAACCACGGGGTGGCGATGTCGAAGGGCTTGCCGCCCTTGATGCGGGCGAACTCGATCGCGCGCAGCGCGCCGCCGCGCTCCTCGTCGTGGCCGATCACGCCGCTCTCGCGACGCAGCGCGCAATCGACCGCGAGGTCGACGCAGCCCTTGATGAGCCGCAGGTCGTCGGTGTTGGCGGCGGCGGCGCGGGCAAAGTAGCCGCTTTTCTGGACGAGCGTTTTTTCGGCGCCGATCATCTGGGCGAACTGTTCGCCGAACCAGTTGCCGGGGTTCACGGCGTCGAGTTTGACATGACCGAAGGCATCGCGCGGCACCTCCTGGCCGCGCGACTGCATCTCGGCGACGATGGTGGCCACGCCCGCGCCCTCGCTGACGAAGAGATTGACGTTGTCCTCGCGGTCCATGATCGCGCGCAACCGCGCGGCCTCGGCCGCGATGTCGAACGCCAGCTCCGGAATGTAGACGCCGTGGACGTCGAGGCGGGCGCGTTTCAGGCCGAGACCGGGGACGAATTCCTCGGCGGCGAGCAACCGCCGGTAGGCGGCGGCGGTCGCGGCGGTGAGCCAGCCGCAGTTGCGGCCCATCACCTCGTGAATGACGAGCATGCGCGGGTTGGCGCTGTGTTCGGCGACGATGTTGCGGAAGTAACGTGCGCCCTGTTCGGCGGCGGTCCACGCGCCAAGCGACTGACGGATCGGCACGACATCGTTGTCGATCGTCTTCGGCAGGCCGATCACGGTGAGGCCGTAGTTGTTTTTCGCGAGAAAGGCGGCGAGGTCGGCGGCGGCGGTGTTGGTGTCATCGCCGCCGATGGTGTGGAGCACGTCGACGCCGTCCTTGACCAGCTGGTCGGCGGCGACCTTTTGTGGATCCTGGCCCTCCTTCACGAGGCCGCGCTTCACGCAATCCTTGACGTTGGTGAGCTTGACGCGGCTGTTGCCGATCGGGCTGCCGCCGTGACGGTGGAGGATGGCGGCAGCGGCGCGTTCGAGGGGGCCGATCTTGTGGCTGTCGCCGAGGAGCAGCCCCTTGTAACCGCTGCGGTAGGCGATGATCTCGATTTCCGGGGCGATCTCGGAATAGCGTTCGATCAGGCCGCCGACGGCGGAGCTGAGGCAGGGCGCGAGGCCGCCGGCGGTGAGCAGGGCGACTTTTTTCGGGCGGGCGTGGGCGGAATTCATAAGGCGTCAGCATTGAAGCGTGGACGACGCGGGCCGACCCGTCGAGCGGCGGCGCGGCGCGGCGCTTGGCGAACGTTGCGCGCGGATTGCCGCCGGGGACGAGTGGATGCGACCGCTGCCCAGGCAAAAAAAGCGGCCGGACGACCCGCCTTCGAAGTCGTTCGCCGCAGTTCAGGCCGCGAGCCGGCGGCACATCGCGATCGAGACGCGGCGGAAGCCCTGGCGCTCGAAAAAACGGTGCGCGGCGGTGTTGCGGCCGCCGCTTTCCAGGAAGACGGACGTCTTGCCGTCTTCCCGCAATTGCCGGAAGATCCAGCGCACGAGCGTGCCGCCGACGCCGCTGCCGCGATTTTCGCGCCCGATGACGATGTCCTCCAGCAAGGCGTAGTGGCGGCCGAGGTCGACGACCACGGCCATGCCCACCAGCTCGCCGGCCCGCTCGACGACGGCGATGCGACGGGTGCGGTCGCGCGCGAACGTGTCGAGGAGTTCGGCCTTGATCACCCGTTTCAGATTGGGCGACCAGTGCGCGAAATCGGGAGCGCGGCCGCTCCAGAGTTCGGTCTGCGAGATGTAGCAGGTCGAGACGTTACCGGCGAAGAAGGCCGCGAGGGCGGGCAGGAGCCGGCGGTCAGCCTTGCGCGAGAGCCAGCGGACGGCGGATCGGGGCCGGCGCTTCACGGCCGGACCGGATGTGGCGGATGCGGGTGAAATTGCGGTGCTCATGAGGAGAT
>DASZPP010000296.1:0-3295 GCA_035549975.1 Opitutus sp. | reverse complement strand
TGCCGTGCGAGATGGTAGGCGGCATTCGTCGGCGCGCCGCCGAGGAAAATGCCGCGCGGCAGGCAGTCCCACAGGATTTCACCGAAGCATGCGACCGTCGCGGCAGCGCGGGCACCCGATGACTGCGCGGTGCCCTCGCCGCGCATCGTGGCGAGGCGCGACGAGGGCGTCGCGCCCCCATGCTGTCCTCCCGGCGGCGGACGAGAGCGGGAGCGCCCGCGGGATTCACTCATCGCGGCCTTCCTCGTTGCCGACGTGCAGCTCCTGGCAGGCGCGCAGATAGGCCGCCGCCGACCAGGCCTGGAAAGCCTTGCCCATCGGCCGGCCGGTCTTGCCGTGCACCCACTCGTTGAACTCCCACGGCGCGTTCTTGCCGAGCTGGTTCACGCGCGCGAGCTTCACGAGTTCGTTGCGCGCGATGTCGTGCAACCCGAGGCGGTGGACGAACCGCACCCACATCCCGCCGACGAAGGGCCAGATGCCGCCGTTGTGGTAGTGATGCGGAAGGTTGAGCAGGTTGACCGTGTAGTAGGCGCGCCAGTCGGGATCGCCCGACTGCACCGCCGGATAAAGGTTCACCACGGGAAACGGATCGTTCACGCCCACGCCCCACATGAACCGGAACGCCGTGCGCGCCCGCTCGATGTCGATCACGTTGGTGAGGAACGCGAGCACGTTCGCGAAGACGTCGCAGCGCCAGTTGAACGCGAACGGCGTGATCTCCGCGAGGAGGTATTGCGAGTCGCCGAGGGAGCTCTGCCGGTCGGCGAACGTGCTGGCCTTGTTCGCATCGGCGCTGCCCGTCGTCGGCCAGAACGACACCTTGATCTTGCCCGCGATGTGCTGCGACCACCGCAGGTAGTCGGCCGCGCGCACGAAGTCCTGCTGGTATTCGAGCAGCCGGCCGTAGCAGACGTTGGCGCGATACCACAGGACCTCGTCGTAGAGCACGTTGTAGCTGCGGCCAAAGAGATCCGTCCAGTCGCCCGCCTCGGGAATCTCGATGAGGCCGTCGCTGTTGCTGTCGTGCGCCGTCAGCCAGTCCATGATCCGCTGCAGCCGCCCGGCGTTGTCGGTCAGCAACGCCATGTCGCCCGTGTTCGTGACGTAATGATAAACCGCGATGATCAGCCACAGCCCGCTGTCGATCGAGCAGATGCCGCCGACGCCGGAGTAGTCGGGCTCGCGCGTCTCGATGCGCACGTTCGCCGGCACCTGGCCGGTCACGCTCGACGCATCGAGCAGCGTGCGGAGCGTGCGCTGCTGCGCCTCGCGAATGTCCGGATCGTCCATCTCGATCGTCTGCACGACGGTGAAACAGCCGTCGCGCGCCCAGATGCTGCGGTAGTTGACGTCGGTGCCCGTCACGACGTTGTCCGCCAGCGAGCAGGCGGAAAATCCGAACGGCGTGATGTTCTTGCGGAGCGCCACGAGCGCCTTCTCGTAGCCGGTGGCGATCAACTCGCGGTCCTCCGGCCGCAGGGTGCGCAGCGATTCCGGGCCGAACAGCATGCCTTTCCACGCGCCGCGCGTCCGCTCCTTCGGCGGTGCGCTCTGCGGCCGCGGCGCCTCGGGGATCACGCCGAAATGCACCAGGCCCTCGAGCAAACCGTCGGCCATGATGTGCCGCGGCACGAACACCGGCAGCTTCACGACGGCCTCGAACAACTCCGGCTGCGCGTTCTCCACCACGATGCCATTCACGTCCGGCAGCAGAAACATGCTGCTGTCGTTGCCCGTGTCGCCGGCGACCAGCACCTGCTCGAGCGAAATGTCGAGCCGGGCGCACAGCCACCTCAGGGCGTTGCCCTTCGTCGCCCGGCGCGGCAGCACGTCGAGATCGCGCAGGCTGGAGTAGACGACCGTCACCTGCAGGCCGGCCTCGTCGAGCTTGCGCTGCAGCTCGTTGATTTTTTCGCGATCGATCCGGTGCCAATACCAGCTCGACTTGTAGGGATGCAGGAATTCCGGCGGCTGGCGTTCGATGCCGGGCATCGAGCTGACGATCTCCTCCACCTTGGCGAGGTCCCAGCCCTCGCCGAATTGCGCGGCGAAGTCGGCGAGTTGCGGCCGGTTCTGCGGGTCGAACAGCTCCGTCCCCACGCCGCCGATGATGAAATCCGCCCGCGCGAGCCGGCGCGTCTCCACGAGCATCCGCACGTCCTTGACCGTTCGCCCCGAGTTGTAGACCAGCAGCGGCCGGCGCGCCGGATCGAGCGACTCCCACGTGTGCTTGAAGCGGTGCGCCGACTCGGGATTCCCGAGGACGGTGCCATCCAGGTCGGTCGAAAGCAGGCGGATCGCGGGATTTTTTTCGGACGGCATGGTCGGGAGAAGAAAAACGGTCAGGCGGCCGGGTTTTCGACCTCGTGCGGCTGGTTGCGCTCGAGCTGCGCGTGCAGGTCCACGGTGTTGGTGCCGCGCCGGCGCTTGAAGATGCGTTGGAAAAAAATGTTGTTTGGCACCATCACGGTCTCGCCGCGCCCGACCTGCAGCGTTGTGAACAGCATCGTGAGGTCCACCACGTGGCCTTTCACGCCTTCGGGCAGCACCTCGACCTCGTCGCCGACGAGGAATGGCCGGAACATGATCAGCACGAAGGTGCACAGGAAATTGCTCAGCACGCTCCACACCGCCACGAAGCCGATCGCCACGAGGCCGAAGAGCGTGCCCATGACGGCGATCACGCCGTTCACCGGAAATCCCCACACGCCGAGCGCCAGCAGCACGCCGCCGGCGAGGATGACATAGCGCACGATGGCCCAGATCGGCCGGAAGGCGAACACCGGAATGCGGGCCAGCCGGCCGGCGACTTCCATCCGGCCCTTCAGCCCGAAAAACAGCAACAACGCGACGATCGCGATCAGCCCGCTCTCCGCGATTTCACGCAGCGGCAGGCTTTTAAGGTCAAAGCTCATGATGCATTCCTCCGTTTGGTTTCGTGGCGCGACCGCGACTAATCATTGTCGTTCCACGGCTCGTCCCACTCCTTGTCGTCGAGCGTGACAGTCGCCGACGGCCGGTGCTCCACCGCGGCCACCAACTGCTGGGCGATCCCGGTCCACGTAAACAGGCTGCGCGCCTTGTGCGCACCCATGCGCGAGAGGCGGCTGCGCAACCGCGGATGCCGGAAAATTTTCGCCACCGTGATCCCGAGGTCCTCCTTGTCGAACGGGTCCGCGAACAGCGCGTGCCGCCCGAAGGACAGCGCGCGATAAAGCCCGCCGTGCACCGTCACGACCGTCGGCGTCCCCGACGCCATCGCCTCGATCGCCGTCATGCCGAACGGCTCGTA
>DASZPP010000295.1:0-15543 GCA_035549975.1 Opitutus sp. | reverse complement strand
CGACGCGCGCCGTCGCCGCGCCGCCGCCCGGCCTGGCCGCGGCGCTCGCCACCGGCGCGCTCGCCAAATCCGCCGCCGCCGGCTCGGGCGCGGGCATCGTCGCGAAGCTTTATCAGGCGGTCTCGCTCAACAAGGTTCCCTCCGGCTTCGCGGCGTTCGCCACGGTCGGCGCCGGCGTGGCTTCCTACGAGTCCGGCGGCGACACGCGCTCGGCCACGTTCATCGCCTACGCCGTCTTCTTCGGCGTCGGCCTCGTGTTCACGCTGCTCAGCGCGATCGCCGGCCACCTGTTCGGCGGACACGGCGGGGCGGGACACGACTTCCACGCCGATCATGATTCGCAAGGCCACGCGGAAGCCGGCAGCAACGCGAGCGACATGCCCGGTTTCGCGCCGCTGAGCCCGACCACGATCGCGACATTCATCACCGCCTTCGGCGGTTTCGGCATGATGCTGCAGCAGCTCGAAAGGACGCGCAGCCCGTGGGTCAGCGCGCCGCTCTCCGCGCTGGGCGCACTCGGCGTCGCGGCGCTCGTGTTCGTGTTTTTCCGGGCAATCTTCCGCCGGACCCAGGCCTCGAGCGAAGGTCGCGTCGCGGCGCTCATCGGCGAGATCGCCACGGTCATCACTCCCATCGGCTCCGGCAGCGTCGGCGAAATCGCCTACGTCCAGGCCGGCACGCGTTATTCGGCGCCGGCGCGCGCCGAGGACGGGGCCACCCACCCGACCGGCAGCGTCGTCCGGATCGCGCGCATTGTCGGGACGCTGTTCTACGTCGAAACTCCGTGAAGCTTCCTGTTCCCACGAACTTTTTCCCAACATGAACCCAATGATCCTGGCTCAACTCACCACCGGCTTCGGCGTCGCTTCGGTCGCCATCGCCGGCATCGTCATCGTCGTCTTCGTCTTCCTCATCGTCTGGGCCAGCCGCTACACGAAGGTCGGCCCCAACGAGGTGCTCATCGTCTCCGGCCGCCAGCACCGCGTCGCGACCGCCGACGGCAAGGTCGCCGTGCGCGGCTTCCGCGTCGTGAAGGGCGGCGGCACCTTCATCATCCCGGTCGTCGAGAAGGCCGACGTGCTTTCGCTCGAGCTGCTCACGATCGACGTGCAGACGCCCGAGGTCTACACGAGCAAGGGCGTGCCGGTGAAAGTCGACGGCGTCGCCCAAATCAAGGTGAAGGGCGACGACGTCTCGATCGCCACCGCCGCCGAGCAGTTCCTCAGCAAGGGCACCGACGACATCAAAAACATCGCGATGCAGACCCTCGAAGGCCACCTGCGCGCGATCCTCGGCACGATGACCGTCGAGGAAATCTACCAGAACCGCGACGCGTTCGCCTCGAAGGTGCAGGAAGTCGCCGCCGGCGACATGGCCAACATGGGCCTCACGATCGTCAGCTTCACCATCCGCGACATCCGCGACGCCCAGGGCTACCTCGATGCCCTCGGCAAGCCGCGGATCGCGCAGGTCAAACGCGACGCCGTCATCGCACAAGCCGAGGCCGACCGCGACGCCGTCATCCGCTCCGCCCAGGCCACGCAGGCCGGGCAGGAGGCGAAATTCGCCGCCGATTCCAAGATCGCCGCCGCGCAGCGCGATTACCAGATGAACGTCGCCGACTACAACGCGTCGGTGAACCAGAAGAAGGCCGAGTCCGAGCTCGCTTACGACCTGCAGAAATTCAAGACCAGCCAGCTCGTCAAGGCCGAGGAGGTGCAGGTCAGCATTGTCGAGAAGCAAAAACAGATCGAGCTGCAGCAGCAGGAAATCCTCCGTCGCCAGCGCGAGCTCGAAGCCAGCGTCCAGAAACCCGCCGACGCCGAGCGCTACAAGGTCGAGACGCTCGCCGCCGCCCGGAAATTCCAGCTGGAAACCGAGGCCGCCGGCACCGCCGCCGCGACCAAGGCCACCGGCTTTGCCCAGGCGGACGTGGTCAAGGCCACCGGTTCCGCCGAGGCCGACGCCAACAAGGCCCGCGGTCTCGCCGAGGCCGCCGTCATCGAGGCGCAGGGCCTCGCGACCGCCGAGGCGATGCGCAAGAAGGCCGACTCGTTCAAGGAATACAACCAGGCCGCGATCATTCAGCTCATCGTCGAGGCGCTGCCGCAGATCGCCGGCCAGATTTCCGCGCCGCTCGCGAAGACCGAAAAGATGGTCATCATCAACGGCGGCGCCGGCCCCGGCGGCGGCGCGAGCAAGCTCACGTCCGACGTGACCACGATCCTGAGCCAGCTCCCGCCCGTCCTCGAATCCCTCACCGGCGTGAGCTTCGAGAAGCTCGTCGAGCAGGTCCCGGCGTTGAAGAACGCGATGGACAAAAAGACCGATTAGGGAAACGCGCCGATGGCATTACCCGGGCCGGAACTTCGGTTCCGGCCTGTTTTTTTTCGTGCGTCCGCCGGCCCATCTCTGGCTAACTCGACGTTTCAAGATGAATATCCACGAGTATCAGGCGAAGGCGCTTTTCCAGAAGTTCGGCGTGACCATCCCCGCCGGCGCGCCGGCCAAGTCCCCCGCTGAATTCGATACCGCGCTCGCCGGCCTGCCCGATGGGCCCACGATGGTGAAGTCCCAGATCCACGCCGGCGGCCGCGGCAAGGGCACCTTCACCGACGGCTTCAAGGGCGGCGTCAAATACTGCAAGACTAAGGCCGACGCGAAGCTCACCGCCGGCAAGATGCTCGGCAACACACTCGTCACGCTCCAGACCGGCCCCGCCGGCCGCAAGGTCCAGACGATCTATTTCACCGTCGCGAGCGATATCAAAAAGGAATACTACCTCGCGATCCTGCTCGACCGCGCCAGCTCGCGCCCCGTGATCGTCGCCTCCACTGAAGGTGGCGTCGAAATCGAGAAGGTCGCGCACGAAACGCCGGAGAAGATCGCGAAGGTCTTCATCGATCCGGCTTACGGCCTCGCCGATTTCCAGGTGCGCCAGGTCATCTTCGCGCTCGGTTTCACCGGCGCCGAGGCCAAGAACGCGGCGAAGCTGATCCGCAGCCTCTACACGATGTTCTGGGAAACTGACGCCTCGATGGTCGAGGTCAATCCGCTCATCACGACACCGTCGGGCGAAGTCCTCGCGCTCGATGCGAAGGTCTCGTTCGACGACAATTCGCTCTTCCGCCACCCCGAGATCGTCGCGCTGCGTGACCTCAACGAGGAGGACCCGAAGGAAATCGAAGCCTCGAAATCCTCGCTCAGCTACATCGCCCTCGACGGCAACATCGCCTGCCTCGTCAACGGCGCCGGCCTCGCGATGGCGACGATGGACATCATCAAGCATTTCGGCGGCGAGCCCGCGAACTTCCTCGACGTCGGCGGCGGCGCCTCGAAGGACCAGGTCGTCGCCGCGTTCAAGATCATCCTCGGCGATCCCAACGTGAAGGGAATCCTCGTGAACATTTTCGGCGGCATCATGGACTGCAACGTGATCGCCAGCGGCATCGTCGAGGCGGTGAAGGAGGTCGGCCTGAAGCTCCCGCTCGTCGTCCGCCTCGAGGGCAACAACTCCACCATGGGCCGCCAGACGCTCGCCGACTCCGGCCTCACGATCACCAGCGGCGACACGATGGCCGACGCCGCGCGGAAAATCGTCAAGCTCGTCGCGTGACCACCGACTCTGTCATTGCGAGGAGCGAAGCGACGAAGCAATCCATCTGAAACGACACCATGCGCCTCCAAGTCAAGGAACTCGCCTTCGTCTTCTACCCGATCACCGACGTGGCCCGGGCCCGCAAGTTCTACGAAGGTTTCCTCGGCTTGAAAGTCGGGACCCAGTTCGAGTTCGCCCCCGGCCAGTGGTGGATCGAGTACGACATCGCCGGCCAGGCCCTCGCCGTTTCCAACGGCGTGCCCGCGCCAAAAAGCACCAACCTGATGCTGGAAGTCGCCAGCCTCGACGAGGCGATCGCCGCCGCCCGCGCCGCCGGAGTGCCGATCGTCGGCGAACTCACCGAATTCCCTCCCTGCCGCATGTGCCACATCGCCGATCCCGACGGCAACGAAATCGGCCTCCACCAACGCAAAGCCAACGCCTGATTTTCCAATCCATTAAATGCGAAGCCCGCGAAGACGCGGAGCCGATCCCAAGTTGTTCTCATTTCTCTGCGCCCTTCGCGTCCTTCGCGTTTCAAAAAAACTCTCATGGCTATTCTTGTAACACCTCAAACCAAGATTCTCGTCCAAGGCATCACCGGCGACTTCGGCGGCCGGCACGCGAAGCTCTCGCTCGACTACGGCTCCGGCGTCGTCGCCGGCGTCACGCCCGGCAAGGGCGGCCAGATCTTCGAATACAGCACCTACAAGGTGCCGATCTTCAACACCGTCGCCGAAGCCGCCCGCGCCACCGGCGCCACCGTCTCCGCGATCTTCGTTCCGCCGCCGTTCGCCGCCGACGCGATCCTCGAATGTGTCGACGCCGATCTCGATCTGGCCGTCGCGATCACCGAGGGCATTCCCGTCCGCGACATGGTCCGCGTGAAGCGCGCGATGCAGGGCCGGCGCACGCGCCTCGTCGGCCCGAACTGCCCCGGCGTCGTCACGCCCGGCACCGGCGCGCAGTCGAAGGGCGGCTGTCGCATCGGGATCGCGCCCGGCTACATTCACCAGAAAGGCCACGTCGGCGTCGTCTCCCGCTCCGGCACGCTCACCTACGAGGCCGTTTATCAGCTCACGACGAAAAACATCGGCCAGAGCACCTGTGTCGGCATCGGCGGCGACCCGGTCAATGGCACCTCGCACCTCGACGTCATCAAGCTCTTCAACGACGACCCCGACACGCACGGCATCATCCTCATCGGCGAAATCGGCGGCACGGCCGAAGTCGAGGCCGCGCGCTGGATCAAGACCCATTGCAAGAAACCTGTGGCAGGCTTCATCGCCGGCGCCACCGCGCCCGCCGGCCGCCGGATGGGCCACGCCGGCGCGATCGTCGGCGGCGCCGAGGACACCGCCGCCGCCAAGATCGCCGTCTTCAAGGAGTGCGGGATCGAGGTCGCCGCCACGCCGAGCGACATGGCCGACGCTCTCCTCCGCGCCGCGCAGGCCAAGGGCGTAAAGCTGAGCTGAGCCGGCCGGGCACGGACTGTTACGGATCCGTCGAAAAAAATTCTGGACAGCCACTTCCTCCGGCCCATCGTGAGCGTTGCATCAGGAACGAGTCGACCTTAACCAGTCGATTCCGCCAACCGGGCCGGGAGCGGCCACGGTGGATCGGGCGAAAGCCCGGATGTGCGTTGCCCGCCAGGGCGGCGAACCAAGAACGCTCCCGAAGACGAGACCGACCTGATGCCCAGGTCGGTTTTTTGTTTTCAAACCTGAGGCGCGATAACTCCCACAAAGAAAAATCACGCATCATGAACACGGTCACCAAAATCGCCGGCATCCGGGTGGACGCCGACAACCCGAACCACCACCTCTGGGACAACCACGGCACGTGGTTTCTCCACTACACCATCCATCCGACGCCGTTCACGAAGGAGCGCATCCGCCGTTCGCTCGGCACGAAGGATCTGGCCGTCGCCCGCCAGCGACGCGACGCCTTCTTCGCCACGCTCGCCGGACGTGACGGTGAGACCCCCGCCGCCCTGAATGGCGACGCCGCCGCCTGAGTTCTTCGTAGCGGCAGGTCTCCGTGCCTGCCGGAACGAAAGCCGTGACCGTGAGCCGGGCTCCGCGCCCGCTCCTGCAGCGCCTTTAACAAAATCGTAGCCGCCGAATGTAGCGGCAGGCCTCCGCGCCTGCCGGCTGACAGGGGCTGAACGCGGCAGGCAGGGACGCCTGCCGCTACGGATGAACGGCTACACATTTTCTCAAAATGCTCTAGAGACTTCGTTCGGCCCCGCGCCCGCCGCAAGACCGCAACGGCAGGCGCGGAGGCCCGCCGCTACTCGTTCCCGATCCGGCTCGGCAGCAGCGCGGCGTCCTGCATGCCGTGGATGATCTTCTTGTCCGGCGGGCAAAACGTCGCCAGCGCACCCGAGAGCCGCGCCTCCCCGCCGATCACGAAATAGTACGGACACAGCCGCAGCCGCCCGTGCGCCACGCGGGCCGCCGGTTCGGCTCCACCCTCTCCCGGCCGGTCATAAACCGCATGCTCGAGCCGCCGCGGCTTTTCATAGAGTTGGAGCACGTGCAGGTTCGTCGGCGCCAGTTCCACGGCGCGACCGACCGCCTCCTGCCATTCCTCGCGGGAACAGTCGCTGCCCAGCACGACGCTGCGCGCACCCCACGCCGTCTCGTGGTAACCGCTGATCTTGATGATGAGCTCGCGCTCCTTCTGCGATGCGCCCGCGAGATCGCGCCAGTCGCTCAGCGCCCGCCCGGCCGCGCGCGGTCCGTCCAGCACCGCGCCGGGCGGCAGCGGCGCCGGATCCATGATCCACGACGGCGGGATGATCGCGCGCAGCAGCTTCAGCGCGCGACCGCTCAGCGCCTCCGCCCAGTAGTCCTGCAGCCGGTGGTGATGAAACAGCGCCAGCGCGAGCTTCTCCTCCTGGAAATGCCGCATCGGCGGCGCGATCGCCACCTCGCCCGCCGCCCACGCCTCGAAGATGAATTTCGCCGTGCGGATGTTCGCGAGGTCGAACAGCTCGAAGAACCGGTAAAGCACGTCGATCTTCTCCGGGTTGCCGTCGATGTCGAAGCACAGCGCCGATCCGAGCGGAAAGATCTCCTCCGGCCGCAGGCAGAACACGCGCTTGCCCTGAATCTGGAGCTGGTGCGCCAGCCATTGCATCTCCGGCCGGTAGGTGCCCGCTTCGTCGCTCACCGCCACCGCGATCAGCGGGTTCGCCAATTCGGGCCGCAACGCCGCGAGCGACGCGTGAAAGTTCCGGATCATCGCATCGTCCTCACCGAGGATCGATGGGGCCGCGGCGCCATACAGCCGGTTCAAAAACGCCGTGAGCCCGATGCCGCCCGGCACGGAATCGAGTTCCGTCAGCGCAAAGCCGTTGGCCGTGAGCAGCAGATCAGGACGGAGCACGGTGGGAAGCGCGCCGCGATTGCGCGGATCGCGCGCATGTTCGACGAGCTGCGCCGGCTTCCCGCGATCCAGGTAGTCGGCCACCCACGGCGCCACGAGCGGCTTGTTCCGCAGCAGGTTCTTTCCCGCGGCCGAGCGCAGATACAGCGTCTCGAGCGCCTGGTGAAATTCCAAACACGCCGCGCCGATCGCCTCCAGCTCCGCCACCTGCTCGCGCGTCAGCGGCCACGCGTCCGGCGACAGCTGCCAGGACTTGTCCTCGAACAGCGGCTGGGCCGCAAACGCAGAGCGAAGCTGCTCGTAGGCGAGATTCATGGATGGCCGATGTTAGCTTGCCGATTGCCGGTTTTTCGCAAGCGCGACGGCCCGAACATTTCGACAATCGCCAAGCGGTAATCGGCCATTCCCCGCTCCTCCAGCTGGATTTCCGTGTTCCGGCTTCACGTCACCGGTCCTCATTCGCGCAACGCGCGGTCCAGCTCGTCCAGCAGCGCCTTCGAAGCGAGCATCATGCCCACCATGGCCGCCGGCGACGGCCGCCGCTTCTTGGGCAGCTTCTCCGTGCCGACGAGCTGGTTCGCCGCCAGCGCCTGCAGCAGCGCCGGTTGCCGGCACTCGCCGAAGAATTTCTCGAGGTTCTCGGGCGTCGGCGATCCGAGCAGCTGCAGGCGGCCCTCGTCGCGTTTCATCGCCGCCGCCATGGCACCGAAATCCAACGCGGGCGCCGCCACGCCCAATGGCACCAGCGCAAACCACGCCTGGAGCAGGAACGAGATGAACACTGCGAACTCGTCCTCGTTCATCCATTCTTCCGTCAGCGCCGCCATGTCGTCGACCAGCGTGGAGCCGGACGCCTCGATCTCGTCGAGGCCCATCTGCGCCGTGTCGAGTGAATCCAGCACCCGATCGATCGCATCCATCGACTGCTCCAACGACAGTGGCTCGCCGATCAGTCGCGGCGCCGGCGGGCGATCCGGCGGTGACTCCAGGTCGTCCGCGTCGGCCAAATCTTCCTCCGGGTCGAAGTCGTCTTCATCCTCTTCGGGCGGAGCTGCCCGCGGCGGCGGCGGCGGAAAATCAAGTTCGCCCAGGCCCAGTTCGCGGACGAGACCGTTGATATCGTCGCTCCGGCCCGTCTTCAGATTCTGCCGGTCCACCTGGCGAACCTGCCCTTTCACCAATTCGACCAGTTGGGCCCGCAGCGCCGGCACACCGGCCGCCGCCCGCGGCGTCCGCCCGTCCAGCACCGGCAACGCATTGTCAATCCACCCGCGGCGGCTTTCATCCAGCAGCGCCGCCTGGTAGTCCGGCAGCGAGACGCCGGCCGGCGGCGGCGCGATCCGCGACGACGACAAATCCCATTTGGTGGGCCGCTCGAGCAGTCGTGGCGGCACGAGCGCGATTTCGACCGGCGGCGCCTCTGCCGCCATCCGGCCGCCGAGATTATCGCGCCGTTCCTTCACGAAACGCGCCCGCTCGCCGAGCCGCGACTCGAAGCGTTCGCGCAACCGCTCCAGCCGGGCGCCGCCGAGCGACTCGACTCTGGCTTCGTCGGCCTTGAGCAGAATGCGACCCAGCACGCGGCGGCCCGGGACCGGCGTGGCCGGTCCGGACGTTTCCTCGAACCAGACCATCGCCCGGACAAATCCCTGCGCACGTTCCTCGGCGCTCAGCTCATCGACGTCGATGTCGCGGTCCGCCGCCAGCGCGGCGCAGCACGCGGCAAACGTTGCCCGCAACTCGTAGGTCGCGGCACCGAAGTACGCATCCATTTCGGCGAACATCTGCCGCCGCCGTTCGAGGCCCACCGCAGTCAGCGCCTGCTCGATCCGTACGAAATTCTCCGCCAGCCAGCGGCCGCGCGCCTCGGTCTCCGCCGGTCCGCCGAGATGCGCCACGCACTCGTCGAGCATCTCGAGCGGCGCGAACGGCCCCAGATCCGACAGCACGATTCCGGTGCCGGACATCCGCCAGAAGTGCGGCAGGGGATAGAGCCACGTGAGAAACGTCGAGAATCGCACCGTCTGCGCCGCCAGGCTGCGGTCCACCAGCAGCATCGTCGCGCCGTCAGGCTCGAGCAGATCGACCGCCTCGAAGCGCCGGTCGTCGATGATCCGGTGAACCTCCATCAGGGCCACGCGCATCCGCGCCTTCGCGAGAAAGAAAACGCGTTCGTCGTTCTTCAGCCCGGGCAGCCCGCCGTCCCGCCAACGCTCGGCAAACGTCCGGCCGGCGTCGTCGCGCTTGAAGAACAGCCGCCACACCGTCGCGGCGTGCGCGCCGTGCCCCGGGCTGACGCCCTCCGCCGCGTCAATCGCGCGGCTCAGGTCCATCCCGCCGATCTCCTCCGCGAGTCGCTTGACGGTCCGGCCATCGAGTTCGTCCTCCGCGCGCAGCAGCGCCTCGTAGTTGTCCACCGCAAACGGGTTGAACGGGCAGCTCTCGGGGCACGAGTAGCGGCTCTGGCGGTGGTCGCCGCATTCGACGGAGGTGATGTCCGGGCCCACCGCCGGACAGGAGCGACGTTTCTTGGACTGGCCCATGGTGATCGGAGGTTGCCGTCAGGAAACCAACGCCGGCGTTCGCCCGACGACCGCCAGCCGCCGCTGTGGTCCGGTGTCCAACCCGTGGCATTCGACTTCAAACATCCGGTTCACTCCTCCATCTGGATTTCCTTGTTCCGGTGCCGCGGGCAGCCGGCGCGCAGCCAGGCGTTGATGAACCGGTCGAGGTCGCCGTCGAGCACGCCCTGCGTGTCGCTCGTGCTGATGCCCGTGCGCAGGTCCTTCACCATCTGGTAGGGCTGCAGCACATAGCTCCGGATCTGGCTCCCCCACCCGATCTCGCCCTTCTCGCCGTAGAACTTGTCCATCTCGGCGCGCTGCTCGTCCTGGCGCTTTTCGTAGAGGCGCGCCTTCAACACGCTCATCGCGCTCGCGCGGTTCTTGATCTGCGAGCGTTCGTTCTGGCAGACGACCACGATGCCGCTCGGGACGTGCGTGACGCGCACCGCCGAGTCGGTCGTGTTCACGCCCTGCCCGCCCTTGCCGGATGAGCGGTAAACATCGACGCGGATTTCGCTTTCCGGGATTTCGATGTCGATCTCGTTGCTCACCTCGGCGATCACGTCGACCGCGCAGAACGACGTGTGCCGCCGCTTGTTCGCATCGAACGGACTGATGCGCACCAGCCGGTGCACGCCGCGCTCGGCCTTGGCGTAGCCGTAGGCGTTCTCGCCCTTGATCATCATCGTCGCCTTCGTGATCCCGGCCTGGTCGCCCACCTGCACGTCCTGCACCTCGACGGTGAAGCCGCGCCGCTCCGCCCAGCGGTTGTACATCCGGAACAGCATGTCGGCCCAGTCGTTCGACTCCGTGCCGCCCGCGCCGGACTGGATCGAAAGGATCGCGTTGTTCCGGTCGAACTGACCCGTGAGGAACGACGCGATCTCCAGTTGATCGAGCTCGGCCACCATCTCCGCCGCCTGCGCGTCGATCTCCTTCGCGCTGCTCTCCTGCTCCGCGCCCGACGCCGCCTCGACGAGTTCGACCATGACGTCGAGATCCTCGACCTTCTTGTGAAACGCGACGACCGGCAGGACGGCTTTCTTCAGGCCGTTGAGTTTCGCGATGTGTTTCTGCGCGCGCTCGTTGTTGTCCCAGAACGTCGGCGCGCCCATCTCGGCCTCGAGCGCCTCGATCTCCCTCAGCTTTTGTTCGACGTCAAAGAAACCTCCACAGGTGGCCGGCGCGCTTCTTGATGTTCTCGATGTGGGAAAAAGTTTCGGGTACGATCATGGTGAAGGGTCCATGGCCGCAAACTGCCGCGCCCGGCGCAAGGTCAAATCGCGTCGCCCCCCTCCCGCGCCCCGGGGGATCCCGCCGCGTAAAACAGAAACTCCGTAATACGGAGTTTCTGTTTCGCGCGGGGCAAAACGGCCGCGCTGCCCAGCGCTGCGCCGCGGCCGCCGCTGCGGGCGTGCACGAGGCGCGCCCCTACCTTCAGTCAAATCCTGATCGGCCGTAGGGGCGCGGCTCGACTGCGTCCGGGAAAAATCGCGGGCACCCTTACGCCGCCGCCGCCTTCCGCCGCTTCCAGTCCCAATACCACGCGATCCAGATGCTGATTTCGTAGAGGACGTAGAGCGGCACCGCCATCGCGATCTGCGTGATCACCTCCGGCGTCGTCAGGACCGCGCCGAGGACGAGCGACAGCACGACGACATGGCGCCGGTAGTGCGCAAGCTGCTGGTGCGTCAGCAGGCCGAGCTTCACGAGCAGCAGCACCACGATCGGGAACTGGAATCCCAGGCCCATGCCGACGATGAATTTCGTGACAAAACTCAGGTAGTCGTCCGCCTTCCAATCCGCGGCTTCGAAGCCCAGCGCGTTCGAGTACACGACCGACGCCCGCAGCGCCAGCGGGAGCAGCAGGAAATAAGTGATCGCCACGCCGATCAGGAACAGCAGCAGCCCCCAGCCGAACCATTGGTAGAGCACCGACCGCTCGCGGATGCTCAGCGCCGGCAAAAAAAACTGGCCCATGAAATAAATCCAGAACGGCGCCGCCACGACGATCGCGCCGTAGATCGCCACGTGAAACGCCACGAAGAACGAGTCGGCCGGACTGAGATTGTGCAGCCGGATGTGCAGCAAGCCTTCGCCCCCGGCCGGATCGGGCTGCGGCTTGACCGTCAGCACCTGCTCATCACCCACCTTCGCCGTTCCGAGCTGGTAAAGGACGTGCGGGTTTTCGCCGCCGGGCAGGCCGCGAAACTGCTCCGGCGTGACCTCGAAGGGCCCCAGCTTCGTCGCGCCGATGTTGAACGCCACCGTCGGCTTCGGCCGTTGCAGCTTCTGCATCCGCTCGAGCGGCACTTCCAGAATCGCCACGAGTTGCGGCGCGACGAACAGGCACAGGAGCAACCCCACGCCGATCGCGATCGCGGAGCGCAGCAACGCCGTGCGCAGGTCGCGCAGGTGGTCCCAAAAGGATTTCTTTTCGCCGTGCTCGGTGTCGTCCCGAGGCGGCTCGCCGGTGTCGCTCATGCGCGGGGAACTTGCGGGCCCTGCGGCCCGCGCGCGACACTAACTTCGCAGCATCCCGGCCGCCTGCTCCGCCAGGAACGACGCATAGGTTCGCTCGACGCCTTCGCGCAGGCCGATGTGAGCCCGCCAGCCCAGGCCGGCGAGTCGGGAAACGTCCATGAGTTTGCGGGGAGTGCCATCGGGTTTGGAATGGTCCCAAACGATCCGGCCGGTGAAGCCGGTGACCGCGGCGACGGTCTCGGTGAGTTCCTTGATCGTCACATCGGTGCCGGTGCCGACGTTGATCCAGTCGGGCGGATTGTCGAGCCGCAGGAGAAACGCGCACGCGTCCGCCAGGTCGTCGACGTGCATGAACTCCCGCCGCGGCGCGCCCGTGCCCCACGCCGCCACTTCCCCCCGCCCCGCCCTCTTCGCCTCGTGGAATTTCCGGATCAGCGCCGGCAGCACGTGCGAGTTTTCCAGATGGTAGTTGTCGCCCGGGCCGTAGAGATTCGTCGGCATCGCGGAGTGAAACACGACGCCATACTGCTTGCGGTAGTATTGGCAGAGCTTGAGTCCCGCGATCTTCGCGATCGCGTAGGCTTCGTTCGTCGGCTCGAGCGGGCTGGTGAGGAGGCTGTCCTCGGCCATCGGCTGTGGCGCGAGCTTCGGATAGATGCAGGAGCTGCCGAGGAACAGCAGCCGCTTGACGCCGTGCCGCCACGCCGCGTGGACGGCGTTCGCCGCCACGGCGAGGTTGTCGTAAAGGAATTCGCCCGGGTAGGTGTTGTTCGCGTGGATCCCGCCGACCTTTGCCGCCGCGATGATCGCCACATCCGGCTTCTCCGCCGCGTAAAACGCCTCCACCGCAGCCTGATTGGTCAATTCCAGTTCCGCGCGCGATCGCTGCACGATGGTGACGCCCGGCTCGCGCGCAAAGCGCCGCACGAGCGCGGAACCGACCATGCCTTTGTGTCCGGCGATGTAGAGCTTCATTTTTGCACCACGGATTTCACGGATTATCACAGATGAAGGCGAACGGCTATCCGTGCCCATCCGTGTGATCCGCGGTCATGATTTGAAATTATGGATTCGGCAGCCGGCTGATCTGCAGCTCCCGCTTCGCGAGCTCGAGGTCGGAGTCGACCATGATCTTCACGAGGTCCTTGAACCGCACCTTCGGCTCCCAGCCGAGCTGCTTCCGCGCCTTGGCCGGATCGCCGATCAGCAGGTCGACTTCCGCCGGGCGCTCGTAGCGCGACTCGTGTTTCACAAACTTCTGCCAGTCCAGGCCGAGCTGGCCGAAGGTCTCCTCGCAAAACTCCTTCACGCTGTGCGTCTCGTTCGTGGCCACGACGTAGTCGTCCGGTTTGTCCTGCTGCAACATCAGCCACATCATCTCGACGTATTCCTTCGCATAGCCCCAGTCGCGGCGCGCCTCGAGGTTGCCGAGGTAGAGCGCGTCCTGCAGGCCCAGTTTGATGCGCGTCGCGGCGCGCGTGATCTTGCGGGTGACGAACGTCTCGCCGCGCCGCGGCGACTCGTGGTTGAACAAAATGCCGTTGCTCGCGTGGAGATGGTAGCTCTCGCGATAGTTCACCGTCAGCCAGTAGGCGTAGACCTTCGCGCAGCCATACGGCGACCGCGGCCAGAACGGCGTTTTCTCCGTCTGCGGCACCTCCTGCACCTTGCCGAACATCTCGGACGATGACGCCTGATAGAACCGCACCTTCTTCACCAGCCCCGCCTCGCGCACCGCCTCGAGGATCCGCTGCGCGCCGAGCCCGTCGACGTCGCCCGTGTATTCCGGGACGTCAAAGGACACGCGCACATGCGACTGCGCCCCGAGGTTGTAGATTTCGTCCGGCTGCAGCTCGTAGAGCAGCTTCACCATCTGCACGGAGTCCGCGAGGTCGCCGTAGTGCAGGAAAAGCTGCTTCCCGTAGACGGCCGCATCTTCGTAGAGATGGTCGATGCGACCCGTGTTGAACGTCGAGGCGCGGCGGATGACACCGTGCACCTCGTAGCCCTTCGCGAGGAGCAACTCGACCAGATAGGACCCGTCCTGGCCGGTGATCCCGGTAATCAATGCGCGTTTCATGCAAGTGGAGTGAGGACAGTAAGATTCGCCGCGCCGCCGGCAAGTTCCGGCTCGGGCAAAACGCGGATTGGTTTCTCCACCCGTCGTTCAGGGAAACCCCGAGCGAAACGCCACCGCCGGCGTCAGGTTTGCGCCTTCAGCCGCTTCGTCAGCGAAACCAGCGCCGCTGCCAGGGCGCGCAGGGCCTTGTCGGCCCGGTCGCTCGCGAGCTTGCCGGCCGGATCGAACGCCTGGTCCGCGTGCGGCAGCGCACACTGGCCCGGGACCACGTGGCAGCCGAGATGCAGCAACAGTTGCTGCACCAGCTTCAACGACCGGACGCCGCCGTAGATTCCCGGCGAGGCCGAGATGACCGCCGCGACTTTCCCGACAAACGGATTCTCGTCGTCGCGCGTGCACCAATCGATGGTGTTCTTCAGGAGCGGCGTGAACATCGAGTTGTATTCCGGCGACGCGATCAGCAATCCCTCATGCGCCGCGATCATCGCGATGAGCTTCCTCGCGTTCTCCGGCAGGCCCTGCTCGTCCTCGAGGTCGCCGTGATAGAGCGGCATCGGCAGCTCGTTCAAATCGACCAGCGTCACCTCGCCGCCCGCCTCGCGCGCCGCCGCGACCGCCACCGCGAGATATTTTCGGTTGAACGACTCGCGCCGCGCGCTGCCGGAGAATGCAAGAATTCGTGGAGCTGGCATCTCGCCGGAGTGAAACGCAGTAGGGCGGGTTTTCAACCCGCCCTTTCGACCCGTCGGGGATCGCCTCGAAACGGGCGTTCCTCCGCAACGTCGCGGCACCATGAAGAAAATCGCACGAGGGCGGTCGCAGACCCGCCCTACTTTAGCCAGCCGTAAGCTCGCAAAAATTCCCGCAGCCGCTCGTCGTCGGTCGAAAGCGGCGGCAGCCACTCGCCGAGCGGCTCGCGCGTCCACCAATCTCCCGCCGCATTCCCCGCCGGCGCGAACTTGTAGCGGTAAAGCACCGCGCGAACAAAGCGCGGCGGTTTCTGCGGAAACGGATTCGACGCGAACAACGAGAGCGCGCCCGCGTCGTTGTGCAGCAGCTTCCAGACGAGGCGCAGCGTCCACGGATAGTGCCGGTAGTCGCTCATCGCCGCGAACCACATCTGCCAGTCGAGCCGCAACTGCCAGGGCGCGATCTGCAGCGGCCGCTGGTCGAGCCGCACCGGCAGGCCCTGGTAAGGATACGGCTTCCATTCCGCGTGCTCGTCCGGCGCCGCCGCATCCGTGCCTTCGAAAACGACATTCAGCCGTTCCTGTCCCACGCTGCCGAACGCCCCATACGTGTTCACCAGCTCGAGCGGGTCGAACGACGTGTTCATGATCTGCCGCGACGAGAGCAGATTCACCACCGGCTGGACGCTCAGCACCGCGACGAGCGCCGCCACCGCCCACGCCGTCCGCGTCATC